>NZ_JASGEX010000010.1:0-90389 GCF_047606085.1 Parafilimonas sp. | reverse complement strand
TCGGCACGGTGCATAATGTAACGAGCCGATGGCTCTCAACAACATTTTGATGGTTTTAAACGGGTTGAAACCCGTTTTTACAATATTTTTTCGAAGCTACGCTTCTTTTTATGCCTTTTAAATTTTAATGCGTCTGCCCTGAACACCATACTTTAATTATTACCATTTATATTAGCAATTCAATCATCATTGCTCTGTTATGTCATATAAAAAGTCAATTGCTGCATTGCTGTTTGTCATTTTTTTCATAAAGGCAAGCAGCCAGTCATCGCTTCCGCGCAGCACGCCCGAAGCAGAAGGTGTGGTATCAAAGAATATTATTCAGTTTTTAGATGCAGCCGGTGAAGGCAAAACAGAATTTCACAGCTTTATGATGCTGCGCCATGGAAAAGTGGTTGCAGAAGGCTGGTGGAACCCGTACAGCGCCGATTTAAAGCATACTTTGTATTCAACCAGCAAGAGTTTTACGGCCACTGCCATTGGTTTTGCTGTTAGTGAAAAGTTATTATCAGTTGATGATAAGGTTGTATCGTTTTTCCCAAACGACCTGCCAGATACGGTCAGTTCATTTTTATCCGCACTCACCGTAAAGAATGTGTTAAGCATGAGCGACGGGCAGGAGCCTGATCCAACCGGTGCAGTCGTTGCCCGCGACAGCAACTGGGTGAAAGGTTTTTTATCAACGCCCATATTGCATTATCCCGGCACCCAATTTTTATACAACTCATTAGGTACGTATATGCTTGCTGCCATCGTGCAAAAGGTAACGGGCCAGAAAGTGATTGACTATTTAAAACCGCGTTTGTTCGGGCCCCTGGGTATTGAAGGTGAAGACTGGGAAACAGATGCAGGCGGTATTAACACCGGTGGCTGGGGATTAAGGCTGAAGACGGAAGATATGGCAAAATTCGGGCAGTTGTTTTTACAAAAAGGCAACTGGAATGGCAAACAAATAATACCGGCTTCATGGGTGGAAGAAGCAACCTCAGCCAAGATACTGCAAGACCCTGATGCGCCTCAATCTAAACGGGACTCAAGCGACTGGCTGCAAGGCTATTGCTACCAGATGTGGCGTTGCAGGAACGAAGCCTACCGCGGCGATGGCGCTTTTGGGCAGTACATAATCATTATACCTAAGAAAGATGCAGTGGTAGCCATAACTGCAGAAACGCCCGACATGCAGGAAGAGATTAATCTAATATGGAAATATTTGCTGCCCGCTTTACACGATGAAGCCCTGCCTGCAGATGCAGCAGCTTTGTCCCGGTTAAAAGAAAAACTGGCCTCACTGGCATTGCCGTTGCCTGCCAGTACAAGTGCATCATCTGTACAAAAAACGCTTACAGGCAAAACGTTTAAAATGCAGCCAAACGAAAAAAATATACAATCAATATCGTTTAAGTTTAATGGTGATGTTTGTTATGCAACCATCACTGATACCGCTGCGCATACATTTGCTTTTGGTTTGGGTAAATGGGTGCGCAGTACCACCACCATGCATGGCCCAAACCTTGTTGCCGGTGCAAAGAATAACCTGAACGGGTTGCCTGCATTCGTAACAGATGGCGCTTACCGCTGGGTTGATAATAAAACGCTGGCGCTTACATTGCGTTTTACCGAAAGCCCGCATGCATATACGTATGTTTGCAGTTTTGACGGGAAAAAAGTTAATGTGAATATTAAAACCAGTTTCTATTTTGGTAAAGGCGATATAAGCTTGGCAGGCGAAACGGCCAGGTAACCGGTTGATTGTTTAATGGGACTGCAGCAGCATTATTGATATGTTTACACATTATATCATTACACGGTTTAACCTTCGCAGGCAGGATTGGAACAGGGCAAAAAATAATACCCCCGTGTTAACGGATGAATGGCTGAAGAACAGGTTTGAGCTTTTTGAAAAATTTTGTTTTCCTTCTGTGCAACATCAAATAAACAAAAACTTCACCTGGCTTGTGTTTTTTGATACGGAAACGCCTGCTGCCTGGCGTAATAAAATTGAAAAGTATAAAAGCGTATTTCCCGGTTTTGTGCCTTTATTTGTTGATGGCATGCCGCAATTTTATGCCGGCATACAAGCGGAAATAAAGAAGCTGGCAACGCCATATATTATTACAACACGCATAGATAACGATGACTGCATCAGCAGGCATTTTGTAAATGAAATACAAAGCCGGTTTCAGCAGCAGCCATACCTGGCGGTTGATTTTATTGACGGTTATACATTGCAGTTGCAGCCAATAGTTAAAGCCGGTAAAAAAAGGCAGGCCTATAACCCGTTTATTAGCTTAATTGAAAAAAATGATGCGCCTGAAACAGTGTGGCATACGGAACATACAGCCTGGAAAAAGGAAAAGAATATACTGCGGATTACAGATGTGCGGATATGGCTTTCTGTCATCCATTATGAAAATAAAGTAAACCGCTTTGTTGGTTACGGCAGGATTGACTTAACAACCTTATTTAAAGATTTTATAATTGATGAAGCATTGCGGGATGCATTGATCGCTACACAACAAATAATTTCAGAATTTAATATGGCAGGAATAAGCAATAAGATAAGATTGAACTGGCAAACCCTGTATAAAGACTTTAAGAAGCGCATTGGCCTTTATAAATAAAATTTTTTTAACGAAAAGAAGCAATGGCTGATTCAATCATTCAGAAAATACATAAGCAATATGAACAAGAAAATTGCAATCATTGGAGCAGGTATAAGCGGGCTCTCAACAGCATATATATTGAGTGAAAAAGAGCAATATGATATAACTATACTGGCAAAAGAATTTTCGCCCAACATTACATCCAACAGGGCCGCGGCGTTCTGGTATCCTTATCAGATAAGGTTCGATAAGCGGGGCATAGCATGGAGCAAAAAGAGCTATGATTTTTTTACCCGGCTTGCCGCTGATGCATTAAGCGGCATAAGCATGAAACACCTGATAAAAGTGATACGCAAAGATGTGGTGGAAGAAGAACCAATATGGCTTGAATTTGTTCCCAAAGGCGTTTGCACAATGGTGCCTGATGAACAGCTTGCTTCCAATGTAAAAAAGGCTTATGATGTATTGGTGCCATTGGTAGAAACGCAAATCTTCCTTCCTTACCTGCAACATATTTTTTCAACACGGAATGTTGTTTTCAGGCAGCAGGAAGTAAGAGGTTTTGATGAGCTCACGTCATTCGATATTATCATTAACTGCACAGGGCTGGGAGCGCGCAATTTATGTCATGATGAAAATATCATTCCGATACGCGGGCAAATCGTTTTGCTTGAAACAGATACTTCTATGCCCATTTATATAGATAACGAAACGCCTTTGTATATTGTTCCGCGTAAAGACGCTATGATCGTTGGCGGCACGTATGAACGTGGTATATACAATGCCATAACAGAACCTGAAGCTTTGGAGCGTATTCTTTCCAACGCTTACAATATTTTCCCTCAATTAAAAAAGCACAAAATATTGGGCAACTGGGCTGGCTTGCGCCCTTACCGCCCGCAGGTAAGGGTAGAGCATGAGGCAGGCACAAACATCATACATAATTATGGCCATGGCGGCAGCGGGTTTACTTTAAGCTTCGGCTGTGCCTCAGATGTGGCAAATCTCGTTGAACAAATAAATTAATGAATGGGCATTACGATCAGAAAAATAGTAAAAGCAGATTGCGCGCGCCTGCTTGAGCTGGTGCATGAACTGGCTGTATATGAAAAAGCGCCGCAGGAAGTTACGGTTACACTGGATCATTTTGTTGAAAGCGGTTTTGGTGAAAAGCCCGTGTGGTGGGGCTTTGCGGCCACTTCAACCCCCACCTCCTTTTCCAAAGAGGGAGAAGGGGAGATTGTTGGCTTTGTTTTGTATTATATCCGTTATTCCACCTGGAAAGGCCAGCGCATGTATCTCGAAGATTTCCTGGTTACCGAAAAAGCGCGTGGCAAAGGCATTGGCAAATTGTTGTTTAACCGTTTGATTGAAGAAGCGAAAGAAAAAAAGTTCAACGGTATTGTTTGGCAGGTATTGGAATGGAATGAACCAGCCATCAATTTTTATAAAAAATACAACGCCGCCCTCGATGGTGAATGGGTTAACTGCAGCATAGAATTTTAGGGGTTATTTAAACCGGCTTTAAACTTTAAGCATGCAATCCCAATGTAGTTTACTTAGGGTTTGGATTCTTTGAAATATTCAATAATCCCCGCCTGCCGGACGGGCAGGAATATTCATTTTGCGAAGAGATTACAATTGAACATTCATTATCGCGTATTCAATGTCGTTTAGTTAAGGAATGTTTGCAAAGTCCCTCTCCTTTGGAGAACTTGTCCCGACCATTCGGGAGGGATGTAGGGTGAGGTCAAAACAAGGTTAACTAAACGACATTGATTGCGTATTGAATATTGAGTGTTTTCTTAAGTTAACGACATTGCATGCAAACCTCGAAGAAGCAACAAGGCTAATCTGAACATGTGAACTGGTGAACATTTAAACTTTTTAAATAATTACAACATGATCCGATGGGGAATATTAGGCTGCGGCCGCATAGCAGGAAAATTTGCATCAGACCTTAAGCTTGCAGAAAATGCAGTGCTCGTTGCCTGCGGCGCAAGAAATGAAGCATCAGCAGACGCTTTTGCAAAAGCATTCAATATAAAAAACAAGCATTACAGCTATGAAGCATTGGTGAAAGATAATGAAGTGGATGTAATATATATTGCTACGCCGCACAGCCATCATTATGAACATACATTGCTATGCATCAATAACGGCAAAGCCGTATTGTGCGAAAAAGCGTTTGCCATTAATTATAAACAGGCAAAAGAAATGATTGATGCAGCACGGGAAAAAAAAGTTTTTTTAATGGAAGCTGTATGGACAAAGTTTTTACCGCCCTTCAGCAGGGTAAAACAAATGATTGGTGAGGGAATGATCGGCGATATAAAAAGCCTGCTGGTAAATTTTGGTTTTAAGGCGCCACCGGATGCGCCGCAACGCCTGCTTGATCCGGCATTAGGCGGCGGCACTATACTGGATATTGGCATTTATAATGTATTTGCTGCGCTGTTCTTTTTAGGCAAGCCCGATGTTATAACCGCAACGGCCATTCTTACAAAAGATAATACCGATGCGCAATGTGCCGTTACCTTTAAATACAATGACGGAAAACTGGCACAACTGTTTTCAACTTTCCTTTCCGATTGCTCAACGGAAGCGGATATCTGCGGAAGCAACGGGCGCATACGTTTAACCTCCCGTTATTATACGCCGTTTGCAACTATTGAATATTATCCCGGCAGGATGGACACAAAACAAATAATTGATATCGGTAAACCGGAAGAAGGTTTCGGTTACCAATATGAAGCAAGGCATGTGGGCGAATGCCTGGAAAAAGGATTGACGGAAAGCCCTGTTATGCCCCATGCAGATTCCTTATTGCTGATGGAAACATTGGACGCTATACGAAAAAAAGCCGGCATCATTTATGCATCTGATTAATTAATTGTAATAAAAATGTCATTTTTTAAAAATTACAATTATTTTTCCATTCAAATAATTTTTATGATGTATTCAAACAAGCGAAAATTGAACTTTCTGCTCTTCCTGGCCGTATGTGTTTTCATAAGTGTTGCTGCAACCAAACCTGCAGCCGGCATTAAAACCAGAACCACTGTAAATGACACAGGCTTATTTAAAAACCTGAAAGTGCTTCCGAAAGACATCAGTAAACAAGAACTGGATACCATAATGCATGGTTTTAATAAAGCGCTGGCCGTTCATTGTAACTTTTGCCATGCTCCCGGCGCAGATGGAAAAATGGATTTTTCGAGTGATGCAAAACCGGAGAAGGATATTGCCCGTTATATGTTTACCATGACGGCGGAAATAAATACGAAATACTTCAATTCAGAAAACTCAACAAGGCCTGATACGATTTCTGTTGTAAAATGCCTAACCTGCCATCACGGCAGCCCGCATCCTGATGAAGCAGCTATGCCTGCAGATAATCATGGCAATATGCCGCCGCCGGACCGTGACAGCAGTGGTAAAATGCCGCCGCCTCCACCGGATCACTAATAAATTTCTATATAGTTGCACAGCAAACTACGAGGCTGCTCGATTGGGCAGCCTTTAGTACCATAACAGATAACAGGTTTGCACTTTGAAAATACGCCTGGGAAAACATAGTTTGAGCAGCGGGGGCTTTACCTGTACCGTATTGAATACATCCTGAAAGAATTATGCAAAAAAATTGTTTTCCCACCTTAACCGAAATTATATAAGTACTTATATATTTGTTGAATGGACTTTTATCAAAACTTGGGCTTTCTTGTTTTTGGCAGCCGTTTAAAACGACTGGGCAGTACATTTATAAACGATGTAAACCGCATCTATAAAAATCATAAAATACCGTTTGACGCTTCATGGTTCCCTGTATTTTTTATTCTTTCTGAGAAGGAAGAGATATCTATTAAAGAAATTTCAGATAGCCTTAAGGTTTCCCATTCGGCCATCAGCCAGCTGGTAAGCGGCCTGCAGCAAAAGGGCTTAATTAAATCTGTTACATCAAAAACAGATGCCCGTCATAAGAACATTACACTTACAGCAAAAGGCAAAAAACTGCTGGAAAAGATAAAACCGGTTTGGGCAGCGCTTGAAACAGCTATGAACGAACTGGCTGATGAATCTGGCAGCAGCAGCAAAAAAATATTAAAGGCGCTAACGGGTATAGAAACCGGCTTAAGCCGGAAAGGCTTTTTTGAAAGAATTGAAGCGCACCTGTAATTGATTATTTGCTATGAGTTATAATTATCTCCCGCTCGATAAAAGCCGGCTGGATTTTGAACAGGTAAAGAACCTGCTGGATTATGACCAGCACATATCCATCACATTTGATGCACATGACCGCATTAATAAGTGCCGGGAATACCTCAATAAAAAAATGGCAGATCCAAATTCGGTTTATTATGGAATAAACACGGGTTTTGGCTTCCTGCAAAATGTGCGCATTAAGAATGAACAGATAGAAAAGCTGCAGGATAATCTTTTAAAATCGCATGCCTGTGGCATGGGGAAAGAAGTGCCTGCTGTAATTGTTAAGCTCATGCTTATGCTGAAAGTAAAATCGCTGAGTTATGGTTACAGTGGTGTACAGATTGATACCGTGAAGCGGCTGATGAATATGTTTAACAATGATGTGTTGCCGGTAATTTATGAGCAGGGCTCATTGGGCGCTTCGGGCGATCTGGCGCCTTTAAGCCACCTGAGTTTGCCGTTGATTGGTTTGGGCGAAGTATATTATAAAGGCGAAAGACGTAAAGTAGAGGACGTATGGAAAGAATTGCATTGGGATAATATTCGCCTGCAAAGCAAAGAAGGCCTGGCGCTGATTAATGGCACGCAGTTTATGAGCGCTTATGGATTATATTGCTTGAAGAAATCAGAGCAGTTAATAAGAATGGCTGACCTTATCTGCGCATTATCTTATGAGGCTTTTGATTGCATAACCGAGCCGTTAGCTGAATGTATTCAAACAATCCGGCCATATAAAGGCCAGATGGAAACGGCGAAAAATATCCGTGGTTATTTAAACGGTAGCGCTATTGCCAATCACAGGAAGGAGCAGGTGCAGGACCCATATTCTTTCCGCTGTGTGCCACAGGTGCATGGCGCTACCAAAGATGTTTTTGATAATATACTGGATGTTTTCTTAACGGAAATAAATTCTGTAACGGATAACCCGAATGTTTTTCCGGATGATGATATAATTGTAAGCGGCGGTAATTTTCACGGCCAGCCTTTGGCGTTGCGTTTGGATTTTTTGAGCATTGCCATGAGTGAATTAGCCAATATTAGTGAAAGAAGAATTTATCAGTTGATAAGCGGGCAAAGAGGCCTTCCATTGTTTTTGGTAAAAGACCCGGGATTAAACAGCGGCTTTATGATACCGCAATATACGGCTGCCGGAATTGTGAGCGAGAATAAACAGTTGTGTACGCCGGCAAGCGTTGATTCCATTTCATCCAGCAACAACCAGGAAGACCATGTAAGCATGGGCGCCAATGCCGCAACAAAATGTTTACGTGTGATAAATAATGTAGAAAAAGTTTTAGCCATAGAATTGCTGAGCGCCGCACAGGCACTGGATTTCAGAAGGCCGATGCAAACTTCTGAAGTGTTGGAAGAATTGCATGCCACATTCAGGAAAGTTGTTTCGTTTAATGAAGAAGACCGGGTTTTGCATGATGATATGATGAAAGCGGTAGCGTTTGTAATTTCATATCAATTTTAGTAAATGGATTACGATATTGATTTGCCGAAAGAATTGAAGACCGCTTCTATGCCTAAGTTTAAAACAACAGGCAAAGAATTGATTATTGTTAACAAACCCTCTTTATGGGATATAATGTTCCCATCAGTATGTATAATTATATTCTTTGTGATGACGTTGAATAAAAAAATTTCTTTTGAAAATTCTGACATCGGAAGTTATTTAATACTGGCTATAGATTTGATGTTACTGTTATTAATTCAATATTTATCATTAAATAAAGTTTCAATTGATTTTGAACTGAAATGTATCAGTATAAAAAACTATAATCCCCTGGTTAATGTGGGAAGGAAAATCCTTCAAATGCCAGCATTGATTATGTTTACTGATATAGAGAAATTTTATTCAGATTATCAATTCTGGGGAAAGAGCACTTATAAGCATAAAATAATTTTGCAAACTACGGCGCTTTATAAATTTAGAATTGCAATTTTTTCCAAACGGCAGGAATCTATTTTGTTTGCCGAATATTTAAAAAATGTAATTCACTAAAATGCCATAAAACAACATAAGAGCTTTGGGATACATTTTGTTAGCTATAAAATATGCTAATCCTTGTTCAGAAAAAAGAATGAGTTTGTAACTTTATATAAAATATGATGCGATGGAAAACTTAGATCCCGAAATATTGTCTCAAAATCCTACGAGATTGAATGAACAGCAATTGCAAATGCTTCGTTTGTTCAAAGAGCCTATGGCTGATGAAGATTATAAGCTTATCAAAAAGGAGATACTTTTTTTAAAAGCAAAAAAAATTGATGTGGCACTTGAACAATGGGAGAAAGAAAACAATATTTCTGCAGAAGATTATGAACGCTGGGGCAAAGAACATTTCAGAATGCCTTACAACCAAAAATAATGAAGGTTGTAATTGATACAAATGTTTTGATTAATTGTATTGGATCAAGAACAAAACATCATCATATATGGCAAGCCTTTTTAACCGGAAAAATTATCTTGTTCGCTTCCACTGATATACTGCTTGAATATGAGGAATTAGTCTTACAGAAATATCCCTTAAATATCGCATCAGATATTATTGACATCCTTTCTGATCCGGACTATATTAAGCAACAGGAAATTTATTACTGCTGGAACGCGATTGCTATTGATAAAGATGATAATAAATTTTTTGATACTGCTGTTGCATGTAATGCGGACTATCTTGTTACAAATGATGGCCATTTTAAATCAGCAAAAAATCTTTCTTTTCCTAAAATAAATATTGTATCTGCTGATGAATTTTTGCTGATACTTCAATCGGCACCTGATGAATAGCATTCATACAGTACAAGTGTGCGACGCAGATGCCATGAAATACCATCGCCGGTAACATAAAAATATTTATTCAATGACAACAACAAGACCTACATACGACGCTGTTAAATACAAAACGCCAACAGGTTCGCAACTCAATTGCAAGGGCTGGGTACAGGAAGCGGCATTACGCATGTTGCTCAATAATCTGAATCCTGAAGTGGCAGAGCGGCCTGATGAACTGATCGTATATGGCGGCCGTGGTAAAGCAGCCAGGAATTTTGAAGCATTGGATAATATCATTGCTGCATTAAAAATTTTAGAGAACGATGAAAGCCTTTTAATACAAAGCGGCAAGCCCGTGGGTATTTTAAAAACGCACGAAAATGCACCGCGTGTTTTAATATCCAATTCGCAGCTTGTGCCCAACTGGGCCAACTGGAAACATTTTGATGAACTGGAGAAAAAAGGTTTGATGATGTACGGACAAATGACTGCCGGCAGTTGGATTTACATCGGCTCGCAGGGTATTGTGCAGGGCACTTATGAAACGTATGCCGCAGTTGCAGACAAGCATTTCTCCGGTTCTGCTCAAAGCTCAATCCGCCGAGGCGGACAAGGTTCTTTAAAAGGTACTCTCCATGTTACTGCCGGCCTTGGCGGCATGGGCGGCGCTCAACCGTTGGCCATAACCATGAATGAAGGCGTGGCATTAATTGCTGAAGTGGAAGAATGGCGCATTGATAAACGTTTGCAAACAAAATACCTTGATGAAAAGTATTCGGATATTGATGAAGCGATTGATGCGGCTGTCAGGTATCAGCAATCAGGTATCAGTAAAAGTATCGGTGTGTTATGTAATGCAGTGCATTTACTGGAAAGATTGGTTGAAAGAAATATCACACCGGATACATTAACCGATCAAACATCGGCACATGACCCGCTGATCGGTTACTGGCCACATGAAATATCTTACGGGCAGGCAAAAGTTTTACGCGAAGAAAACCCACAGCAATATATTGATCTTGCTTACGAAAGCATGTACAGGCATGTGCAGCTTATGTTGCAGTTACAAAGCAAAGGCGCCATAACTTTTGATTATGGCAACAACATAAGAGCACGTGCATTGGAGTATGAAGATAAATATCGCAACGAGTTACAGGTTCCCCCTTTAGGCGGCGGAGGGGGCTTGCTTTTCCCCGGCTTTGTTCCCGCCTATATCCGGCCGCTGTTTTGCGAAGGCAAGGGCCCGTTCCGATGGGCGGCATTAAGCGGCGATCCAAACGATATTGCGGCAACGGATGAAGTAATTGCCGGCATGTTTCCTGAAAACAAATCATTGCAGCGCTGGTTAAAACTGGCGAAAGAAAAAATTACTTTCCAGGGTTTGCCGGCGCGTATATGCTGGCTCGGGCAGGGTGAAAGAGAAAAGGCTGGTCTTGCATTTAACGAACTGGTGAAAACCGGCATGGTAAAAGCACCAATCGTTATCGGCCGCGACCATTTGGATACGGGTTCTGTTGCCAGTCCCAACCGCGAAACAGAAGCGATGATGGATGGCAGCGACGCCGTTGCAGACTGGCCTTTATTAAATGCTTTATTGAATACAGCGGGTGGTGCAAGCTGGGTGAGCCTGCATCATGGCGGCGGTGTGGGCATGGGCTACAGTATTCATGCGGGCATGGTGATTGTTGCTGATGGAACTGATGCAGCGGCAGCGCGTTTAAGCCGTGTATTGAGAAATGACCCGGGCATTGGCGTGATTCGCCATGCAGATGCAGGATATACGATTGCAAAAGAAACTGCAAAAACCCATCATTTGGATATAGAGGAAAGATTGAAAAAGTAGTTTCCCTCTCTGAAGATGGAGGCATTAAAAAGACTGCGGGGGACATCTAATTTGGACATTAATAAACCGTTGGAAAGAAAGGGGCAAAAGGGGTAACAGGCGATTTTATAGTTGCAAGTCTGAGACTTGCCGCATATAAACTGCGAAGTCCGGCGACCATAGCTGTTCGACCCCTGCATTAGCAATCCGCGATCCTATGGATCGCCCACGTGTGTAGAAATAATTGTGCCAAGGGGATTTCCACACCGTAGGTGTAGTACGTGGAAACGTTCCGTTCCAATGGAGAACGGTAAAGAAACATTACGAGCAGCATTGTACACTCGTTAAGCCTCTATGAGGCTTTAAGAAAATGGTTTCGAACAGCTATGGTCCGGAGACTTCGCAGAGCAGGTTTTCCAATTATATGGGAGCGCTACTGCTGGATGGACTGGCTTTTGTTGATGGTGTTTTAAGAGGATTTATACTCTGAGCAGGATAATAATGTGCAATGTTATGGTTAAAAAATTATAAGTTGAGAAGACATTAGTTTATGCAGTTGCCAGTTATGATTTTGATTGATGTTTTGAAAGAAACCGCAGATGGCAGGGCAGAAAAAGCAAATAAATACCCGGGCCTGCAATTGATTATTTTACGGTTCTATTTTCAGCATTATATCCCGCATAAAAAATTTACTGAGGGAATCTTTTACCCGCAGTGTGTCTGCAATTTTGGTTTTCTTAAGAATATACAGATCGTAGCGCCTGGTATTATTGCTTATAAAGCTGTCGTAAAGCGCATTGTTGCCAAAGCGCTGCAGTTGCGCCGTTCTGCTGCGGGCACGCAGGCCGGAAGCCGTAACTTCAAAAATATAGCGCACATTCACACTGTCGCCGGGCAAATAACCGGCCGGCCGCTGCGTGGTGGCGGTATCTGCCGTTTTGATGGTATCTTCTGCGGAAGCTGTGTCGGCATTGCCGCTGGTATTCACGCCGGCTTCGCTTGTTTTTTTGCTTAAAGCCTGGTAAGCCTGCCAGCCCAGGCCTGAAAGTATGGCAATGGCAATAATCAAACTTATTATCTGCACAACCGTACGGCTGCTTTTGGCGCCTGTTTGTGCAGCAGGCTGCACTGCGCTGCGCACAGGTTTTGTATTTATTTCAGATACAGGCGTAAACGCATATACGCCGCTGTTATTTGCTTTTATAAAACCTATTTGCGGTATTTCATAAGGCTTGCCAATGTTTATAAATTCTCTTACGCCTTTTAAATGCGATTCAAGGTCGGCGGCCACAAGGCTTTTATTCTTGCCGGTTTTCTCGCTTATATATTCAACCAGGCCCGTTGAAGTGGTGATCTTTCTATCGAAGATATAATCAACAGCCGCCTCTTTTGAATCTGCACCGGCAAATGACACCACTTTAATGTAGCCGATCTTTTCGAGCGCAACCTCCCTGTTTTCGTACAGGTAATCCATTATGTATGAATCGAATTTGTTCACATTCATTATTATCCCGCAAATCTAATGCAGCCTGATAAATATTTTTGCGTTTCTTATACAGGTATTGTTATAATTTGAATACAAAGTATAAGCAACGTTCATATCAAATACACTATTTATGCTTTCAGATAAAGAAAAAGCCTTTATTGAATACTGGGAAGAAAACAGGCTGAAAGAAAAATCCATATACAGGCAAATTTTCCCAGGCATACAAATCGGATTGTGCATAGGCATTGCTATACTTCTCATTTTTAACACAGGCTGGTACGAAAGGGCTAATATGATTGCCCAAACAGAGAGCAGCCCCTGGGTGCTCATTATTGGCATTGTTACCATTATTGCCTTCACCGGTTTTTTTTATAAGAAATTCAGGTGGGAAATGAATGAACAAGCCTACCATGAACTAAAAGCAAAATATGAAGTTGAACAGAAAGAGAATAAAAACGATGCAGATGCATAACCAAACTTCTCTGCTTAACCCGTTTTATGGAGAGCCTGATAATGCTACATTCATTGTAAATTGTTGTATCCCGTTGAGTGGTACGGCAAAAAATAAACATCGAAGTTGTTTAGGCTTATTTTAACCATAGTAATAGCAATTACTTAATAAAACTATTCGGGCGTATTTCAAATTTTCGCAGGTGGGTGGTGACCCACCTGCAGAACCCGCTACCGGTCGGTGTCCCACCGACCGGAAATTTATGAATGAAGCGAAAATTTGAAATACGCCCAGCTATTCAGCATTAAGTAAAGCACAAGTGAATTATAGTATTTTCATCTTCGATGAAAATTTTTGTGCCGCTTTTGTCCTTTATTTTTTTGTAAAAGCCTGAACAAGTTCATCACTCAAAAAATAATATGGTTTTCTGTATGAAACAAACACAAATGGTTATGCTGTGCGCTGTTGTGGCAATAGCGCTTTCATCAGGCTGCAACCAGGCTGATAACACGAAACAATTAAATTTTACGGGCGCCTTTGCCTTTATGTAGCGTTGCCCGACAGTGTTATTAAAGAGCAATTAAAAAAACTGGAGTAATACGCCACTGCTTATTGCTTTAAGCTTAAAATTTTATGGAAGGGCATTTTACATTGCTGCCCGATTCTGAAAACAAGCCGGTTTTGGTAAGCGATATTTCGTAAGCGCCAAGCGTTTGGCTGTACGTTCCCAGGCTTGAGCTTGTGGCATCATAGCTCACCGTTGCAGCAATACCGCTTATAACCACGCCCACCATAGGTATGATGGCATCGCTGGCACGATAATATAAACCGCCTATAAGCTGCATGGCGCCATCGCCGCTTAAATTATAATGTGCATTCAGGCCGCCAACTATTTCTGTTGACTTGCTCATCATGCTGAAATAAGCATTTGGGTTTGCAATCCACCGGTCGTTCAGTTTAAAGCTGCCGTTTGCAAAAACATTAAAACGCATGGGCACTTTTGCATCGGCATCCGTATTGCTGAAAAAAGATTCCCGCGGCATGTTGATATGATTAACGCTTATGCCTGCATTCAGGTAAGCATTATCCGTGGGGAATACCGCATAATTCAGGCCTGCATTTAAATCAAGGTACCATATAGAGGTGGCGCTGAAGGTTTCACTGGTAGGAATAGTAACATCGAAAAATTTGCCGTTCCACTGGTCATTGAATGTAAGCTTGGTGATGTCTATGCTTTTATTCACCACGCCCAAGCCAAAGCCGCCGCTCAGCAGGCTGTTATAGCCCAGCATCTGGTGATAGGCAAACGAACCATACACTTTTGTGCTGCTTAATTCACCGCTGCCTGCCACATCTTTCAGCAGAGCAAGGCCGGCGCCCGCCCAGCCATTTTCAAAACGGTTGTTGAACAATTGCGCATCGCCCCAGGCACTCATGGTTTTATAAGGATTGTTTATAATGCCCGCCCACTGGTTACGGTAATTAATGCCCGCCCGCCAGTCTGCCTCGGGCTCAAAGCCCGTATTGGCAGGGTTTACCAGTAACGGCGCATTGAAATATTGTGAGAAATGAAGGTCCTGCGCTTTTGCCTGCGCTGCAGCTATCACCGTCATTAAAAATAAAAAAACTGTCTTTGCATTCTTTTTCATGCCTGCCTCCTATCGCAATAAAGTTATATCACCTTTTTTTGAATATTTTGTCCCATCTGTAAATTGTATGCTTAATGTATATGCATATACATCCTGGGGCTGCAAAACCCCGTTATAAAGGCCATTCCAGCCATTGTTCAGGCTGGTTGATACAAATACCAGCTTGCCCCACCGGTTATAAATCCGCCAGGTCATTTTATCAATGCCATACCCCTTCACATATACAATATCATTGGCGCCGTCGCCATTTGGCGTAAAGACATTCGGCACATCCGCCACCGGTGTAACGATGGCCGTAACCTGCTGGCAGGAGGTATCAGAGCAACCATATTGGTTAAACGCTATCAGGCAAACCCTGTAACTGCCTGCCGTATTATAAATATGGCTTACCGGCAGCATGGATGTAGTAATTAATGAATCGCCATCGCCAAAATCCCATTTATAATTTACGCCGCCGGTAGATGAATTGGTGAACTGGTAAGGCGTATTTTCTGTAGGCGTGGCGGGTGAATAAATGAAAGAAGAAACCGGGGCCTCATATACCGTTATCGTCATCATTGTATCATCTTCCGGGTTGCAGGTCAAGCTATCCGTTGCCGTTAATGTAACGGTATAGGTTCCGGGAGTTTGATATAGATGCGTGGGATAAGCTTCCGTTGAAGAGTCGCCATCGCCAAAATACCAGACGAAATGCTGCCCGCCCAGTGAAGTGTTATCAAACACAGCAGTATAAGGCGCACAACCTGTGGCAGGCGTTACAAACAGCGCTTGCAATGTGGAGGCAACCCTTAACTGGTAAACCACAGAATCAGGCGAATTGCAAAACATGGTATCGTGCAAATAGAGTTTAACATTATATACGCCGCTGGCTGTATATTGATGTGTTAACGGAGTGGCATTGGTGGTTATTGTGGCGCCGTCGCCAAAATCCCAGGTAAAATCATCAGCCTGGAAGGTATAGCCCGAAGGCGGCACAGAAGTATTGTCAAACTGGTAATTGAAAGATTCGCAGGGCAGCAGTTTTGTGATCTTTAAGCCCAGTGCAGCTTCGTTGCTCCTGGCCCTTATGGTAATGTATGCCGTATCGGCAATATTGCAGGATGAAGAATCAATGCTGATGAGCCTTACCTTGTAATCCCCAACATCATTATACGTATGGCTTGCCGCAGGATCGGTGGTGGTGGTTTGGGCGCCGTCGCCAAAATCCCAACGGTATAATTTACCCAGCGCTATCGTATCCCTGAAATCAACGGTTAGCGGAATGCAGCCCGTGCTGTCGCGCAGCACGCCATTGATGGAAGGCTGGATGGAAGCGATCACACCCGATAATTCAAAAGCGATCTTAACGGCAGCCTCATTGCATAAAGCCCCTGTCTGCGCAGGATTACCGGGGCTCCAGGAGCCTGTTGTGGTGGGAAATGTGCCTGTCTTATTACAATTGGCGCATACCGCCTGGTAAATAACGCCACGCCTGTCAAACCGGCTGGTGCCGCCATCCACATGATCACCAAATACATTTTCCACCGTTCCAAATGTTCCAAAAAAGCTGCCGAACAACTGGCTGGTGGCATCCTTCTCCAACACAAAAAAGTAAAAATCATTGCCATCGGTTTGCCTGGAAATAGCATTGGCGGTAGTGCTCATGCCCACCGTATTCTGGGCAGACCCATAATATTCCCTGTTAGCTTTTCCACCCCAGCCGGAAACATATACGTTGCCGCAAATATCAACGAGGAAGGCTGTGGGCGATATATTCGGCACACCGCTTTTACTTCCAAAATTGGCGGAGTATATAACTTCAGTAAGACCGGGGTTTAATTTGGTGATAAACTGTTTGCCATCCTCCTGCCCGCTGGTTACGTTAAAGATTGATTTATATACCGGGAGGCTTACTGTGGTTGTGCCCATTATGTAAGGATAACCAAATTTATCCGTTTGCACACCATACACCATATCGTTTCCTTTTCCGCCCACATAACAAATTTTAAGCAGGGTGCTGCCATCGCTGCTGATGGCTGCAATAAAACCATCTACATTGCCGCCCTGGTAACTATTGTAAATTATGCCCTGGGAGACATTCGTGGCGTTCACAGCCAGGTCTGTGCTTGATGTGCCGCCGGCTATATAAATGGTTCCGGTGGTATTGCTGATGTTTACAACAAATGCCGCATCATTGCCGCCGCCACCAATTAAAGTGCTGGTAAGCACATTGGTGAGATCGGAAGATGCTTTAATAAACACGCCATCCTGCATGCCGCCAAGCGCTTTATCGAATGCATTGGGAGTGGTGGGAAAATCTGAAGACTGCGTACAGCTTGCCAGGTAAATATTGCCCTGGTAATCGGTGATCACTTCGCTTCTTGCATCATCGCCATAATTTCTTCTTGTGGTGGATATGCCCGACGAAACATATTTAGGAGATATATTCACGCCATCTGCACCCTTGCCGCCAAATTTGCGGGAAGCCAGGAGCGTTTTGCCGTCGGCGCTGAATTTGGCGAGAAAGATATCGAAGCCACCGCCACTGCCATACGTGGAGGCAGTAGTGGGGAAATTGGTGGAACTTGTGCGGCCAGACATAATGAGGTTGCCATCCGGGCCTGCCACAAGGCTGTGCGGCTGCTCATCGCCACCGCCGCCGAAGTAAGTGGCATATAACGCAAGCGAACCTGTAGGATTAAATTTAATAAGAGCAATATCATAAGCGCCCGCCTGGCCTTCACTGGCATCGCCGCCATTGAATGTTTGATCATAGCCGCCCACATGCCGGGGATCGAAGCCATCATCAAAAACAATTCCGCCGGCATAAAAATTTCCCTCGTTATCATACGTAGCGGTGTAGCCCCAGTTGTCGGAAAGGCTGCCCGTAAAGCTTGAAAATATTTCGGTGGGGTCAATGATCAGCGTTTGGGATGTATCATATTTATCCAGCTTAAAACGAACGGTATTGCCCACCAGCTTAAATGCGGCTTTCACTTCGGCCCGCACTGCCTGGTGTATTTGATAAGAAGCGGGAATACTCTGATACACTTCTCCCACAGAAGTTTTCATGGTAAGGTTGCCATACTTGTTTACCAGCAGGCCGTCAAGCCCGTTGTAACGCAAAGCCAGCCTGCTTATATCGGCGCCCGGGTTTATGATGATGTCGTATTTAAGGTTGCCATTGTCTGAATAATATCTTACATCAATATGCTTATACACATTTTTATAGGTGATGCCGTTATATACCCTGCAACCGGTTTTCCATTTGCTGCTGTCTGAACCGATGAAATAATTATTCACCATGCTGAGCGGTTTATCCGGTACGGCAACAGCGTTTGAATCTGCATCTGCAAAACTTATATCGTAAGCGTGGGAATGCAATACAAGACCGGGCAGCGATTTTAATTTGCTTTTGATTGAGGCGCTGTCGGAATGGCCGCCAAAATAATCAGCCAGCTTTTTCATATCGTCTTTATCGTGCAGCGCCACTTTATAACCTGAAGGCGTAAGGTACAAAGCACCGCCCTTAAAATCTGATTTGAATTTTATAGCATTATCCCATTGGCCTTTATTTTCAACAAACTGCAAATACTGCGCAAGCAACCCTTGTGACGACAGGAGGGCCATAAATAAAATAACAACTAATGCAAGAATATATTTCAAGCAAAAAATTTATTTAAGTTACAAATTAAACGCTTGTTAATTTCAATTTGTTGTCAAGAAATCTTACTCCAGGCCGTTTTTCCTTTTTGCGAAAGAAGAAACGATCTTAAACCTGCATGTTCGGGGTTGCTTAATGCTTCGTCTGCCGATAAAACCGAATCTGCATAAAATTTAGATGCCTCAAGCAAATCTTTGTCATTAACCAAACTGGCCAGCCTGAAGTTTAACATGCCGCTCTGTTTTGTGCCTTCAATTTCGCCCGGGCCGCGCAGCTCCAAATCTTTTTCAGCAATCTTAAAACCATCGTTGGTGGCGCACATAATCTTCAGCCTTTCTTTTGCCTCATTACCTAACTTGTATGGTGAGAGAAGAATGCAATAACTCTTATCGCTCCCTCTGCCCACCCTTCCGCGCAACTGGTGCAGTTGCGACAACCCGAACTTTTCCGAACTTTCAATCACCATTACCGATGCATTGGGCACATCAATGCCCACTTCTATCACCGTAGTGCCAACGAGTATATGAGTGTCGCCTGCTTTAAAACGTTGCATATTCACCTCTTTTTGTTCTGCCGGCATTTTGCCATGCACCATGCTGATGCTATACTTATGTTCAGGAAAGAAACTTTTTACCTGTTCATAGCCCTGCATTAAATCTTCATAGCTCAGCTTTTCGCTTTCTTCAATTAAAGGGTAAACAAAAAAAGCCTGCCTGCCTTTTTCAATTTCGGCCTTTGCAAAATCCATCACGCTGGCGCGTTTTGTTTCATAACGGTGCACGGTAATAATGGGTTGCCTTCCCGGCGGCAATTCGTTGATAATACTGTAATCGAGATCGCCGTAAGCCGTCATGGCCAGTGTGCGGGGAATGGGCGTTGCCGTCATTACCAGCACATGCGGCGGCACCGTGGCTTTTTCCCAAAGCCTGGCACGCTGCGCTACGCCAAAACGGTGCTGCTCATCAATCACCACCAGGCCCAGGTTATTGAACTGCACCGCATCTTCAATTACCGCATGCGTGCCCACCAGTATATGCACGTTACCGTTCTTCAGTTCCTCCAGTATCAATCTTCGTTCCGCCTGTTTGGTGGCACCCGTTAACAGGGCCACGCCGGCAGGTAATTCTTTCAGCAGGTTTTTTATATTGCTGTAATGCTGCTGGGCAAGAATTTCGGTGGGGGCCATCAGGCAGCTCTGATAATTATTATCGGCAGCAATGAGCATTACGAGTAAAGCCACGATGGTTTTGCCGCTGCCCACATCGCCCTGCAGCAGGCGGTTCATCTGGTGCGCTTTGGCCGTATCGGCCCTGATTTCCCTAATAACCCTTTTTTGGGCGCCGGTTAGTTCAAAGGGCAGGCAGTCATTATAAAATGCATTGAACAGCGCTCCCACTTTTTCAAATACCACGCCCTGGCTTTTGCGATGCCGTCTGCCACGGATCATGCCCATCCTTACCTGCGCCAGGAAAAATTCTTCAAACTTTAAACGGCGCAGCGCCTGTTCATATATTTCAAAATTTTTTGGGAAATGAATGTTCACAACCGCTTCATAACGGCCCATCAAATTCAGCGCCTGCAATACCTCGCCGGGAATATTTTCATACACATCTTTTGCCGGCACCAGCGGGATTAATGCCGAAGTAAGTTTTGCTATCTGCCTTGCGTTTAAGCCTTTGGCTTTTAATTTTTCCGTGGTGGAATACACAGGCTCTAAAAATGATTTGCCCTGCTTTAATTCAGCCGTGAACAATTCTATTTCGGGATGGGTTATCTGCGGCCTGCCATTAAAAAAACCGGCCTTGCCATATACCAGGTATTCATTGCCTTCCTGCAGCATTTTTTGCACCCATTGAATGCCCTGAAACCAGGTTAACTCCACCATGCCCGTGCCATCTTCAAGCCAGGCTGTCATGCGCTTTGCGCTTCGCTGCCCGAGTATCTCCATGCCTGTAATGCGGCCTGCCACCTGTATATATTCTGTTTGCGGGTTAATGCTGCCAATCGCCTCTATCCTGGTGCGGTCAATATAGCGCAGCGGGTAATAATTCAGCAGGTCTTCAAACGTAAAAATGCCAAGCTCTCTTTTTAAAAGATCGGCTTTCAAAGGGCCTACGCCTTTTAAATATTCTATGGGCGAACTTAATATGGAAGAAGCGGTGCTTATGCTGATTGTTTGCAGACAAATATAGTTCGCAAGAATAAATTAATGAATCGTTTGCCTGCCCGTAAGGCCACGCGCTCCCAGCCCTTTCTTCAAATAAGCGGGAACAAAAACAAGCCCGCACAAATCAGGTTTATAAGTTTATTGAAGATGTTTCGCACAGGGCAAAGAAGCGCAAGAGAAATAATGCAGCTTGCCGGCGCTGTTTTTCATATACAGCACAATTTTAAAAAGGCTTACCGGCCCGGCAACCTCTTTACATTTTTGCATGAGAAGCTTTATTAAGGCTGTTAACCCTTTTGAGCAAACAGGCTGCAGCAGGCTTATCTCAGCAAGGTAATATCGCCTTTTTTATTCACCTTGGTGCCATCCGAAAATTCAATGTTCAGTACATAGGCATACACATCCTGCGGCTGCAGGGCGCCTTTAAAGCGGCCATTCCAGCCATCGCTGATGCTTGATGAAGTGAACATCAGTTGCCCCCAGCGGTTATAAATGCGCCAGGCCATTTTGCTGATGCCAAAGCCCTGCACATAAATGATATCGTTTACGCCATCGCCATTGGGCGAAAAGGCTTTGGGCACATCAACCAAAGGCGTGATGATTGCCGTTACCGTGCTGCAGGCCGTATCAGTACAGCCATTCTCAGAATAGGCTATCAGACAAACTTCATACTGGCCCGAAGCATTATAGGTGTGCGAAACCGGCAACATGGAACTGGTTACCAGCGAATCGCCGTCACCATACAACCATTTATAACTTACTGCGTCGGTGGAGTTATTGGTAAATTCGTAGGGGGTATTTTCAGTAGCGGTTGTGGGTGTATAAGTAAATGCGGCTGTTGGTGAAGCATACACGGTAATTATCATGCTGGTATCGTCTGTATTGTTACAGGTTAAACTGTCTGTGGCGGTTAAGGTTACGGTATAAGTGCCCGCCGTGGTGTATTGATGTGTTGGCGATTCTTCGGTAGAGCTGTCCCCATCGCCGAAATCCCAAACAAAGCTCTGGCCGCCGATGGAAGTATTGGTAAACGTTACATCAAGCGGTGCGCAACCGGAGGAGGGCGCTGTAAAAAGCGCACTTAATACCGAAGCTACCCTTAAAGTATAAACAGCAGAATCGGGTGAATTGCAAAAAGCGGTATCGTTCAGGTAAAGTATAACGCTGTATGTTCCTGATGCGGCATACTGGTGCGTAACGGTGAGCGAATCCGACTGAAGCACCGTACCGTCGCCGAAATCCCAGGTAAAAGCGCCGGAACTGAAACTATATCCCGATGGGGCTTCGGAGGTATTGGTGAATTGATAATTGAATGATTCGCAGGGCTGCAGTTTTGAAACGGCAAAAGCTACATCGGCCTCATTATTTCCGGCTTTAATGGTTACATACGAGGTATCGGCAATATTGCATGAGGAAGAATCTATGCTTACCAGCATCACGGTATAAAGGCCTACATTTTCATACGTATGGCTTACTGACGCATCGGTGGTAGTATCTCCGGAGCCATCGCCAAAATCCCATATATACAACTTGCCCATGGCCAGCGTATCGGTAAAATCAACGGTAAGCGGAATGCAGCCGGAGGTGTCTCCTTCCACACCATTGATAGAAGATTTTACGCCTGAATAAATGCCTGACAATTCAAATGCAATCTTTACGGCTGCTTCGTTGCATTCGCTGTATGTTTGCGCCGGGTTGCCTGTGCTCCAGGAGCCGGTGGTTGTAGGAAATGTGCCTACTCTGCCACAGTTGGCGCAAACGGCCTGGTAAATGATACCCCTTTTGTCAAACCGGCTGGTACCGCCATCCACATGATCGCCAAAAGCATCTGCATCAACCAGCCCGAAATAGCTTCCGAATAACTGGCTGGCGGCATTCTTTTCCAAAACAAAAAAATAAAAATCACTCCCGTCTGTAGTGGTTTGAATGGCATTGCTGGTAATGGTCAGGCCCGTAACAGTCTGGTTCAGGCCATAGTAACTATAATTAGCATTGCCGCCCCAGCCGGAAACATATACATTGCCGCAAATGTCAACCAGGAAGGCGGTGGGAGAAATATCCGGTATGGAGCCTCCCTTTCCAAAGTTTGCCGAATACACCACAGAGGTAAGATCGGCCGAAAGCTTGGTTATAAACTGCTTTCCGCTGGCCTGGTTATCATTGTCATTAAAGGCGGAATTAACCACCGGGAAACTTGTGGTTGTAGTGCCCATTATATAAGGATAGCCGTCTTTATCTACCTGCACGCCATACACCATATCATTGCCCGAAGTGCCTATGTAACAGGTTTTGAGCAAAGAAGTGCCATCGGCGCTTAACATGGAAACAAAGCCATCCACCTGCCCGCCCTGGAAACTATTATACACAATGCCGCTCGATGCATTTGTGGCATTCAAAGCCATATCGCTGCTGCTGGCAGTGCCGCCGGCAATATAAATATTGCCGGTAACGCCGCTTATTGCCAGAACAAAGGCTGCATCAGGACGGTTTCCTCCAAGTAAAGTGCATATATATATGTTACTCAGGTCGGAAGAAGTTTTAATAAAAACGCCATCCTGTGTGCCGCCCAGCGTTGTTTTAAATGCATTATCGGTCGTCTTGAAATCAGCAGACCTTGTGCAACTCGCCAGGTAAATATTATCTGATCCGTCAACAATAACTTCGCTCCTTGCATCATCGCCATAATTTCTGCGCGTAGTGTCAATTTCTTCCGGTTCAATATATTTGGGACGGATATTCACGCCGTCAGAACCTGTTCCGCCAAATTTTCGTGAAGCCATAAGGGTAGAGCCGTCGGCGCTGAATTTTGCCAGGAAAATATCAAAAGAACCACCGTCGCCGAAGGTTTCTTCAGTAACCGGGAAGTCAGTTGATGTTGTTCTGCCCGACATGATAAGATCGCCCTCAGAATTGCAAACCAGGCTATGCGGCTGCTCATCGCCGCTACCGCCAAAATATGTGGCAAACAAAGCCTGCGAGCCGGTGGAATTAAATTTGATCAATGCAATATCGTAAGGGTATGTTCCTTCACTGCCATCCCCGCCGTTAAAAGTTTCATCGTAGCCGCCCACATCCCTGGCATCATAATCATCGCCAAAAACAATACCGCCGGCAAAAAAGTCGCCGCTATTATCGTACGTGGCCGTATAGCCCCAGTTATCAGATAAACTGCCGGTAAAGGTGGAAAATATCATGGTAGGGTCAATAATCAATGTTGCTTTCTCGTCGTATTTGCCCAGATTAAAACGAACAGTATTGCCTTGCGGCTTAAAAGCTACCTTAACATTGGTTTTAAGATTATCCAGCACCTGGTAGCTCTGCGGAATGCTCTGGTAAACTTCGCCCACAGAAGTTTTAAGGGTAAGATTGCCATATTTATTCAGCGATAAGCCATCCAGGCCTTTAAACTGCATGGCTATCTGTGAAATATCGGCGCCGGGATTGATGATGATATCATACTTCAGGTTGCCATTATCTGAATAATACCGTATATCAACATTCTTATACACATTTTTATAGGTAACCGCATTATACACTTTACAGCCTGAATGCCATTTGGTGCTGTCTTTCCCGATAAAATAATTGTTTACAAGCTGTGTGGGCTTATCAGGAATGGCGACCGCATTTTCATTGGCATTTAAAAAATTGATCTCATAAATATGTGAATGCAGCTTAACCTGTTGTAAAGTTTTGGCTTTAACCGCCTGCATGTTCGTGCCGGAATCAGCCGTGGCATGAGCACCATAAAACGCTGCAACCTTTTTAAGCTGATCCTGCTGATGCAGCACCACCCTGTAGCCGGAAGGCTTTAAATTGAGCAGCCCGCCTTGAAAATCTGTTTTAAATTTTACCGAACTGTCCCACTGTCCTTTATTTTCAACAAACTGAAAATACTGCGCGGAGGCATGACCTGACAGCAGCACAAAGAATATAACCACAAACCTGTATTGATATTTCAAGCAAAATAGTTTATTGAGAAAAACGTAAAGCCCTGCCATTTGTTGTAAGGATATTACATAAAGTTTTGCCATAATGTGACAGGCGAAAATACTATGCAGAAACAGTTGAAACAAGTTCTTAGCTTTGGCCAATACAAGCAACCGATGTATAATGATTCCTTTCTTGAAAAAAGGCTGAGCCGGCGCAAAGCGCAAAATGCTTTCAGGCAGCTAAAACTGCCCGGAAGCAAAATTGATCTTTGCTCGAACGATTACCTCGGTATAGTGCATAATAATTTATTGCATGATAAAATAAACCCGGGCTTAAAAACCGGCTCAACCGGTTCGCGGCTGCTTGCCGGCAATTATGCTTTAATAGAAGAAACCGAAAAACAAATTGCCGCCTTTCATCAGGCAGAAGCGGCTTTAATTTTTAATTCAGGATATGATGCCAATACCGGCGTGTTAAGTTCCATCCCGCAAAAGGGTGATATCATTTTATACGACCAGCTTTGCCACGCTTCTATCCGCGATGGCATACGGTTATCGTTTGCCCAAAGCTTTTCGTTTGTGCATAATGATGTGGCAGAGCTGGAAAGAAAATTAAAAACAGTTCCGGTGGCTGCCGGAAGCCATATTTTTATTGTTACCGAATCCGTGTTTAGCATGGATGGCGATTTTTGCCCTTTGCAGGAAATGGTGGCGCTCACCAAAACCCATCATGCACATTTAATAATTGATGAGGCCCATGCCATTGGTGTAATTGGTGAAAAAGGTGAGGGCTTATGCCAGCGTGAAAATTTAGAACAGGAAATATTTGGCAGGGTTTACACCTTTGGCAAGGCCTGCGGCTGCCATGGCGCGGCTGTTTGCGGCTCGCGGCAGCTGAAAGATTATCTTATCAACTTTGCGCGAAGCTTTATTTACACAACAGCTTTGCCCGAACATGCCGCCGCCGTTATACAGGCCAGCTATAATACTTCTCCTTTTTTAAAAGATGAAAGGGTGCATTTGCAAAGGCTGATACAATATTTTCAGAAAGCGAATCTGCAATTTGAAAAACTGCCTTCCACAACGCCTATTCAAATTGTAATGATACCCGGCAATGAAGAAGTAAAAAAAATTGCAGCCCAACTGCAGCACGAAGGCTTTGATGTAAGGCCGATTTTATATCCCACCGTTCCTTTGAATAAAGAAAGGCTGCGCATCGTGATCCATGCATTCAATACGATTGACGAAATAGAAGAGCTTATTCATATTTTATCCTGATACCTTGGAAAGAAAATTACCGGAAGGATTATTAAACCATATTGCTGAAATAAAAGGTTTTAATAAACAGGCTTTTGAAGCAGCGCATTATCATCCGCAGCTAATAACATCCATACGTTTTAATGAAAAGAAATATGAACATTTCCGGCATTCTTCTGCTATAACACACCCTCATTTCAGTTTAGATAAAAAAGTGCCCTGGTGTGAATATGGTTTTTACCTGGATGAAAGGCCACGGTTTACATTCGATCCGTTATTGCATGCAGGCGCTTATTATGTGCAGGAAGCAAGCAGCATGTTTTTATGGAATGCTTTGCAACAATTATTCAACAGGGATGCAAACATAAAAGTTTTAGACCTCTGCGCAGCGCCCGGAGGCAAAAGCACACTGCTGGCTTCTTATTTTAAGAACGCCTTAATTATTTCCAACGAAGTAATTAAAACAAGGGCCAATATTTTATATGAAAATATAACAAAGTGGGGCGCTGAAAATGTTATCATAACGAATAATGATGCAACAGGCTTTCAGCGCCTAAGGAACTATTTTGATTTAATTGTTATTGATGCGCCGTGCAGTGGCAGCGGGCTTTTCAGGAAAGATGAAGAAGCTATTGACGAATGGAGCGAAAACAATGTGAAGCTGTGCAGCCAGCGCCAGCAGCGCATTATTGCCGATATACACCCCTCTTTAAAACACGATGGTATTTTGATTTATTCCACCTGCTCTTATTCGCAGGAAGAAGATGAGGATATTGCAGACTGGATGAAAGCCATGTTTAAAGTGGAAAGTATAAGGTTGAAAGTTGAGGAGAACTGGCATGTTGAAGAAACGCAATCACCTGTTCATAAATGTTATGGTTACCGTTTCTGGCCGCATACAGTAAAGGGTGAAGGCTTTTTTATATGCGCTTTACAGAAGGATGAAGCGGAAAGCTTTACAAAATTTCATGCGCCATCCTTATCCGGAATAACCGGTAAAGAAATGGCCTTGGTACAGCAATATATAACTGCGGGAGACTGGCATTTTCTGAAACAGCAAGATTTTATACGTGTTATTCCCAAACCATGGAACGGCGATCTTGCCCTGCTTCAAAAAAACCTATACCTCAAAAAATCAGGCATAAACATAGGCGAAATAAAAGGCAGGGATTTAATACCGCATCATGAATTTGCTTTAAGCACCCTGTTCAATAATAATAATATTGCCAAAATGGAGCTGGAAGAAGAACAGGCCCTGCAATACCTGCGCAAAAAAAACGTTGTATTACCACCCGGGCATAAAGGATGGGGTTTATGCACATATAACAGCTTCCCGCTCGGCTGGATAAAAATTTTGCACAACCGTGTTAATAATTATTATCCCACAGAATGGCGTATCCGTAAAGAATAAATTTGCAGCAAAATATAAAGCATGAAGTATATACGATCAACGGCCTTTGCAATAGCTTTGCTTCTTTCCGCTCAAAGCCTGCAGGCGCAATCCCGTTATATTAACCATACTTTGAAACAGGGAGAAACATTATCTGCACTTGCCAAACAATACAATACCTCGGTTGGCGATATTATGCGGGCCAACGGCATGCATGCGGATACCAGGCTTGTATATGGATCAAACATAAAAATACCATCCACGAAGCAGGCAGCCGTTGCTGCAAAAACAACAGCGCCTGCAGTAAGTGCGTCGCCGGTTAGCACACCTTCTTCCGGGGAGATAACACATTTGGTGGCCAAAGGCGAAACTTTATACAGCATCAGTAAAAAATATAACGTTACGGTTGACCAGCTTAAAGCATGGAATAATCTTACAGACAACAGCGCTAAACTTGGCACTTTGCTCATCGTAAATGAAAGTGGTGTGAACAGGATGGCCAAAACCACAACAACGCCAAAGCCGCAAACAGAAACGGCAGCGCCGCAGCAGCAGCAAAAAGAGCCCGTGGAGGAAAACAAGCCCGGTGACAGCCCGGCGCCTGCTGATAACGTTACTAAAAATGTTCAGCCTGCCGGCAGCATGGAGCCGGCGTCAAATGATATAGCTTCTTATTCAGGTGAAGGTTTTTTTGCGCCGGAGTTTAAAGAAAAGAAAAACAAGGGTGCACAGAACATGTCAGGCGTTTCCAAAACCTTTAAAACAGCCAGCGGCTGGGCCGATGGCAAATATTATATCCTTGCCAATGATATAGAGCCCGGCACCATTGTGAAACTAAGCGCCGATAACGGCAGTTCTGTTTATGCAAAAGTGCTCTGGAATATGGGCGATCTTAAGGACAATGCCGGTATTAATTTCCGCATCAGCAACGCTACTGCAGCTGCTTTGCACGTGAATGATGCAGGCAGCTTTAACCTGAATGTGAGCTTCTGATATACTATGGAAAGTGTTTTAGCGCTTCTCTCCTGCTAAGCGCGGATAAATGCTGATTGGTTTCAACAAAATGTTTAACCCAATCAGCATTTGTTTTTGCATATTCCCTCAATATCCATCCAATGGCTTTGCGAATAAAAAACTCTTTTGAGGAAGAAAGATGCTGAATATATGCTGCAAGCAACCTCGTATCAGTTTTCGCTTTATACTTTTTCTGAAACAATAAACTGCTTCTTTGAAGCCACATATTTTCAGATGCGTTCCACGCTCCTGTTACTGCATTAACCTGTTGCGGAAACAATTTAAAATATTCACCCGCACAGGCATCAGCAATAGCATCCACTGTATCCCACCAGCTTTTGTGTACAATGCAATACTCTATCGTTTTTATAGTTGATATTGTCCATTGATTTTTATAATGCGAGAGCAATTCAATTGCAAAATATTGCCATTCCCTTTCCGGCAACTGCCAGGCCTGCTTTGCAATTTTTTCAACTTCAGCAACAGAGGTTAATGAATTTGATTTTATAAAATCTTTACTCAATTTCCTGCATACTGCCATTACAATTCCATAAAATACAAACCGGTTCAGCATGTACTTCTTTGCACCGGCGGCTTTAACCGCATCAGCATGCTGCTGAAATAATTTTTGCAATGGCAACAGGTAAACGTTCATTGATTTAAATTCAATTTCCAAAAATGCATTTAATCAATACATCATATCAACCCGCTCTGCGAAGTCTCCGGACCACAAGTGTTCGAAACCCGCATTAGCGATCCGCGATCCGTAGGATCGCCCCCGTGTGTGGAAATAATTGTGCCAGGGGGATTTCCACACCGCAGGTGTGGTACGCGTAAACGTTCCGTTCCAATGGAGAACGGTAAAGAAACATTACGGGCAGCATTGTACACACGTTAAGCCTTTATGAGGCATTAAGAAAATGGTTTCGAACAGCTATGGTCTCCGGACTTGGCAGGCCTATGCGTGAAGTCTCCAGAATCCCTCCTGTTCTTCTCTTTCATTATGCCAGCGTTTGAACTTTAAAAATATACAATGAATTATTCTTTAAGATGCTGAACAGGGTTAACGGTGGAAACTTTATATAACTGATGAAATACCGCAAGTAAGGTTACAATGAGTAAGAGCGCAGCAGTCAGTATAAATGATCCGACAGTCAGCTCTGCCCGGTAAGAATAATTTTCCAGCCATTTCTTCAGCAGATATACAGATACCGGCACAGCTATAATAAAAGATGCAATGCCGGCCCTGATATAATCCAGGGATAAGTGCATGAACAAACTGCTGCTCTTTGCTCCTAAAACTTTCCTGATGCTTATTTCCTGTATGCGTTTCTGAGAAGAGAACACAGACATGCCGAATAACCCTATCGCCGCTACAAATACAGATAAAGCGCTTGCAATAAGAATAACATTGCTTAATCTTTTTTCATCTTTATACGCCGATCTCAGCCAGTCGCTCATATACCCATATACGGGCGGCTCATTAAAAACAGATTTCCATATCCTGGCCAATTCATCTTTACCCTCTTTGGAAATACCGGGAGCGTTCAGCTTAATGTAAATATTTTGTATGTCGGATGAATCAATGACAGGGCAAATAAGCAAAGGCTGCATTTGTTCATGCAGGGAAGCAAAATGAAAATCTGCTACAACGCCGTTCAATGTTCCTTCCGGCAGCCAGGACAGATGAATGGCCTTATGAAAAAAATCGTTCCATCCTGTTTTTTTCAGCATGCACTGATTGATGATGTATGTATCCCGGTAATTGTTTTCATCAAAATTTTTTCCCTGGATAAACCGTACTTTGAAAAAATCAAGAAAATTTGGCGACACAAAATAAGTTAGTGCCGTTTCACCGTGCTGCCGGCCTGCATTATCCGTATAATATATGCCGAATATGCCGGCGCCATCGCCAATCCTCCGCTTTGAATAACTTACATCTTCTACATCAGGCACCTGCTTTAATTTGTTGATAATATAATGAAGCGATGAAGAATTTAAGATATGGTTCACTTTAATGTTAAGAACATTGTCATAGTTAAAACCAAGGTCTGCTGTATTTAAAAGCGTATTTTGTTTGTGAATGGTAATTATGCTGACTATAAAAATAAAGGAGAATGAAAACTGGCATATAATCAGCAGGCGCATTAAACTGTTTTTTGATGCCTTAAAAAGGCTTTTGTTTTTTAGCAGGTTAACAATACCGGCAGACGAAAAAGCAAAGGCCGGGTAGCTGCTGACCAGGAGCCATAAAATAAAAAACAATCCTGAAAGCGCTAAAACGAAATGTACATTTATTAATGATGTGCGCACAGGCTTTATATCAAGAAAAGATTGCAGCCAGGGAAACGATAAAACCACCATTAAAAATCCGGCCATTATTGAAGCGCCTGTTGTAATAGCATTTTCTGTTAAAAACTGGCAGCCAAGCTGAGCCCGCGTTGCACCTGCTATCTTCCTGATGGCAGCTTCCCTGCCCCTGTAATTTAATAAAGCAAAATGTATATTGATGCAGTTTGCACACGCTGCCAGTAATAGTATAATAGCGCTGATAACATAGAGATTTAAATTTGCCTGGTCTGATTTCTGAAAATTCAGGCTGTCATAAAAAAGATTCCCGGATTTTGCATGAATATCTTTCAGCGGCTGCAGTTCTACGTCAATAGACTGATTTTCCTGGTGAATTTGTTCTGTGTATTTCTTTTCTGCACTTTTCTTACTAATATTTCCCGGTATCAACAGGTAAGTGGAACCTAAAAGAACTGACCAGTTCCTTCCCATCTCCGTTGTATCAAAACCGGCAGGAAAAGGCAAGAGGGCGTCTGTTTGCAAATGAGATTGCGGGGAAAAATCATTAAATACGCCTGTAACCCTGGCTTTAATTACGGTATCATTACAGGAAAGGTCAATGATTTGATTAACAGCTTTTGCCGGGTCTTTAAAAATTTTGCCGGCATATTTTTTTGACAGCAAGATTGTATTCCGTTCATTAAACAGGTCTTCTTTTTTGCCTGCCCATAAACTGAACGAGAATATTTTAAAAAAGTCAGCATCTGTGCATAATGCATTGCTTAAATCAAAATTTTCAGTTTTCTGAGCTACGTGCAGGGAAGGATATAGTGGCGGAATTGTTGCAGGAAAAACGCGGGTTGCCAGTTTAACTTCGCCGTTCTGGTTTTTTAAAAATGCTGCCAACGGATAGGGCGTGCCGGCGCCTTTTTGATACCCGCTCCCCTCGTAATGCATATCTTCAACAACCCTGTATATTGAATTACTGTTTTTATGAAAAGAATCATAACCGTTTTCATATTGAATTATGGCAGTTATAAACAATGCAGCAGCCACAGCCACGCTCAGGCCCATAATATTTATGGCATTATAAAGCCAAAAGGTTTTTACTGTGCGCCAGGCATTTTTAAATATAAATTTCAGCATAGCCGGTTTCCTGTAATTATTACAACTAAAAAATTAGTCAAATATAACTAAAAAATTAGTTACTTCATAATGATAGAAAAATTTTAAACTCCTGCTGGTTGTATAAATAAAAATGCCTGTTGGTGTTAGTGAATCGTAAAGTATTGCTGAGAGCTGTTATGGGAAGCTTCTTGCGCGAGGTAAGAGACTTACTGAAGAAAATTTGCGCAGGCGCTGCGAAGTCTCCGGAACTGAAGTGTTCGAAACCTGTATTAGCGCTCCGCGATCCATAGAATCGCCCACTTGTGTAGAAATAATTGTGCCGGGGGTATTTCCACGCCGCAGGCGTGGTGCGTGTAAACGTTCCGTTCCAATGGAACGGTAAAGAAACATTACGGGCAGCATTGTACACACATTAAGCCTCTGTGAGGCTTTAAGAAAATGGTTTCGAACAGCTATGGTCTCCGGATTTCGCAGCGTTATGCGTGAAGTATCCAGACTTCCGATAAAGAACACAATACAAATAAAAAAGCTGAACCATAAGCACAGCTTACCATTCAGCTTTTCTAAAAATATAGCAATATGCTTATTTCAATACCTCGGCCATTGTTTTGCCAATATCAGCCGGGCTGGCTACCACATGCACACCACATTCACTTAATATTTTCATTTTGGCAGCAGCCGTATCATCTGCGCCGCCAATGATGGCCCCTGCATGGCCCATCCTGCGGCCCGCAGGCGCTGTTTGGCCGGCAATAAAACCAACCACAGGCTTTTTACCATTATCTTTTATCCAGCGTGCCGCTTCCGCTTCCATGCCGCCGCCAATTTCACCGATCATAATGATGCCGTCTGTTTCATCATCATTCATGAATAATTCAACCGCTTCTTTTGTAGTAGTGCCGATGATGGGATCGCCGCCAATGCCAATAGCAGTGCTTATGCCAAGGCCTGCCTTTACCACCTGGTCTGCCGCCTCATACGTTAAGGTACCTGATTTTGATACGATGCCAATGCGGCCTTTCTTAAAAATAAAACCGGGCATAATACCCACCTTAGCCTCATCTGCCGTAATTACGCCCGGACAGTTAGGGCCTATCAGCCTCGACGATTTTCCCTGCAGGTAATTTTTTACTTTAACCATATCCTGCACAGGAATGCCTTCTGTTATGCAAACGATCAGTTCAATGCCGGCGTCTGCACTTTCCATAACAGCATCGGCAGCAAAAGCAGGCGGCACGAATATAATGCTCACATTGGCGCCGGTAGCTTTTACAGCATCGGCAACGGTATTAAAAACGGGCCTGTCCAAATGCGTGCTGCCGCCCTTGCCCGGCGTAACACCGCCCACAACCTGCGTTCCATATTCAATCATCTGGCTGGCATGAAAGCTGCCTTCCGTACCTGTGAATCCCTGTACAATTACTTTTGAATTTTTGTTCAGCAATACGCTCATGGTTAATTTATTAAAGTCCGCAAATGTAATAGTTAGTTTTTATTAGTCCATAGTCCACTGTCCATAGTCAACAGAAATAATTAAAATTTGAAGTGTGTCTGGTAATAAAAAGCTGCTGTTGACTGTGGTCTGTCATCTGTGGTCTGTTTTACTCGTCCAGCTTATCCATTTGCAGCTTGCCATTAAAAATACTTTCCATTTCTTTTGCCTGGTAAATATTCTTATTTTCCTTATTGCCTAAAACAATTATGGTAGCGGTATCCTGCACTAATCTTACAAATGAAGTATTGGTGCCATGCCATTTACCGTTGTGATAAATAACCGTGTCTTTATCTTTAATAAATAAACGCCAGGCCAACCCATAGTTATGCATGGAATGCACTTCATTGCTCAATGGCGTAAATGCCATATCCAGCGTTGACTTCTTTAGATAAGTATACTGGTATAAAGCTTTATCCCATGCAAATAAATCCCGCACGGTGCTATATACATTTTTGTCGCCGTACGTGCAATCATACTGATCCATGGGAAAGCCTCTTGATACAGACCAGGTAGGGTTATAATCAGCCGTATCCTTTATAGAAAAGATGTAGGTATCGTGCATGCCCAGTGGCTCAAACAAGGTTTTTTTCATGTAGTCGGGAAACTTTTGCCCCGTTATTTTTTCTACTATTAAAGCCAGCAGTAAAAAATTGGTATTGCAATATTGAAACCTCCTGTCAGGCAAATTCTGAATACGCGGCTTGTGCACAATCATGGCATTCAGCACGTCTTCATTCGTCATTTCCCTGTGCTTGTCCCATATACTGTCCATGAAGTATAGATAGTTGGGCAGGCCGCTGCGATGGCTTAATAAATTTCTTATGGTAATACCTTTATAAGGCAGTTGCGGAAAATATTTCTGCAGGGTATCTTCTAATGAAAGCTTTCCCTCTTCCCACAACTTCAGCACCGCCATGCCCGTAAAGGTTTTTGAAGTGGAAGCGATATGAAAAGGCGTATGCGGTGTTATAGAATCTTTGGTAATAAAATTTCCATAGCCCCGGTATTGCTCAAACAAAACCTGCCCGTTTTTGGCCACGAGTATAGCGCCGTTAAAGCCACTTCTTACCAGCCTTGTTTCATAGAACGCATCAATAGCACTGGTATAAGCAGCAGCTTCTCCAGGGCTTAATGCGGCAAACCCGGCATCGGTTGCAAGGCCAACCGTATCTTTTTTACCGGCATTGCCTTTGGCCGTTCCTGATGAACACCGTATAAAAACAAAACATAAAACAAAAACAAAAAAAAGGGCTAAAATTCGTGTGTGCTGCATGAACCGGCTGCTTTATTGTAATATTTGTTCGCGGTAAATGTAATGCGATAGCGTATTAAAAGTTCAATTCAAATTTTTTTACAACAATATCTTTACACTTATGGTAATTATTTTATTTGATACAAATGCAAAACAAAATTTATACCCGCTTACCCAAGCCAGGGCTGTAGCCGATATACGTTATGGCATTTTTTCCGTAAAAGAACGATGGGAAGTTATAAGCGGTTTGCCGGCGTATATACAGGCGGAAGATTATCTTGCCGGCTTATACGAAGCTGCGCCGGAAGATGAATATTTATATATAGATGCTTCGCTGAAAGATGAAGATGACCTGCGCCCACAAATACTCTCTCTTCAAACCGGTGAAGTTTTAAGGGATGACAACGGCATTATTGCCTGCAGAACAAATACTTTGATTGAAACCGATATACTGAATAAGCCCGGCAAATATTTTACCCGCTTTATTGAAGCGGAAAATGTTGCCAGGCTGCAATATCCCTGGCAATTATTTTTATGGAACGAGGAACAACTGCGTAAAGATTTTTTATTGCTTTTTGCAAGAAGCACGGGGCAGCCTTTGCCGGCAACCATTACAACAAACCAGCCTGAAAATATTATTGTAGAAGAAGGCGCCGTGGTGGAACATTGCATCATCAATGCTTCAACAGGTCCTGTTTATATCGGCAAAAATGCAACAATAATGGAAGGCGCCATGCTGCGTGGCCCCATAGCCCTTTGTGAATGCGCCACCCTAAAAATGGGCGCTAAAATTTATGGTGCTTCTACTATAGGGCCTTACTGCATTGCAGGTGGTGAAATAAAAAACAGCATTTTACAATCCCATAGCAATAAAGCGCATGATGGTTACTTAGGCGATTCGGTTATAGGAAGCTGGTGCAACCTGGGCGCAGGCACCAGCAACAGTAATATTAAAAACACGGCAGGTGCGGTAAATATATTTCATAAAGCCTACGGTATAAACGTAAATGCGGGCAGGAAGTTTGGCGTAATCATGGGCGATTATTCCCGCACCGCCATTCATACTTCCCTTAATACAGGCACCATAATAGGCACCTGCTGCAATGTGTTTGGCGAGGGGCTGATGCCGAGGATTGTTGAAGATTTTACATGGGGCGCACATCAGTCATCCAATTATAAATTTGAGAAAGCCATGGAGCACGTTAATAACTGGAAAGAATTGAAAGGAGAAAAATTATCTTCTGCCGAAATATCTGTGCTAAAGTATATTTTTGACCGCCGGTTGTAAAACTGGCAGGCTGTTCGCACAGCGCGAAGGAGCAAACAGAGGAAGAATACAACTCTGTTAACTCAGAATCTCTGTGCGGAAAAATTTAAACTGCCCTGCGAAGTCTCCGGACCTGAAGTGTTCGAAACCTGCATTAGCGAATCCGCGATCCGTATGATCGCCCATGTGTGTGGAAATAATTGTGCCAGGGGGGATTTTCACACCGTAGGTGTGGTGCGTGTAAACGTTCCGTTCCAAAGGAATTGGTAAAGAAACATTAGGGCAGCATTGTACACACGTTAAGCCTCTGTGAGGCTTTAAGAAAATGGTTTCGAACAGAGCTATGGTCTCCGAACTTTGCAGGGGGTTATGCGTGAAGTCTTCAGACTTTCAAAAATTGATTACAAATAAAATTTAAACCATACAATGAGAAAACAAATTGCAGCCGCCAACTGGAAAATGAACCTGACAGTTGACAAAGCCGAAGCCTTATTAAACGATATTATTGCTGCCAACGTAGAGCTGGGCCAGGACCAATCAGCCGTTTTTGCCGTACCTTTTCCGTACCTGCAACTGGCAAAAAAAGCCATTACCGGAAAAGACAATTATTTTATTGCAGCCGAAAACTGCTACAGTAAAAAATCAGGCGCCTACACCGGCGAGGTTTCTGTTGAAATGCTGCAGTCGCTCGCCATTCAATATGTAGTGCTTGGCCATTCCGAGCGCCGTGAATACTTCCGGGAAAGCAACCAGTTTCTGGCGGAAAAACTAAACATTGCGTTGGAATATAGCATCACGCCCATCTTTTGCTGCGGCGAACCGTTAAGCATTCGCGAAGCAGGCGCACAAAATGGGTTTGTTGCCATGCAGCTTGAAGAATCTTTATTCCACTTTGCTGAAGATGAGATTCAAAAGGTGGTAATTGCTTACGAACCAATATGGGCTATCGGTACCGGCAAAACTGCTACCAGCGAACAGGCACAGGAAATGCATGCACATTTGCGCAAAGTACTGGCCGGCAAATTTGGAAAAGAAGTGGCTGACAACATCAGTATTTTATATGGCGGCAGTGTAAAAGCAAACAATGCAAAAGAAATTTTTTCACAACCAGACGTTGATGGTGGTTTGGTAGGCGGCGCATCACTTATCGCTGATGAATTTATTGCCATCATGAAGAGCCTGAAATAACGTAACCCGATGGGTTTAAAAAAATTACTGGCGCAAGGCATTATCTGGCGCAGCTTTTATTTTTTTTCGGTACTGCTGGTAAATGTTTTTTTATCCCGTTATTTAAGGGCAGGCGCTACGGGCAATCTTTATTTTATCTCCATCATTTTTTCTTTTATGCAGATCGCATTAAGCCTCGGCGGCGAATCGGGCTTAACCTATTTTGCATCGGCCAATATACTCGGGCGCAATAAGCTGCTTACCGTTGCTGCTGCATGGAGCATAGCTGCCGGCGCCATTATGGCGTTGCTGGTGCACCTGTTTTTTTTGATTGCGCATTCTGCAACCGCAGCGGAGGTAAACTGGTATTGCCTGTATGGGTTTGCATTTGTATTTGGCATGTCGCTGGGCAATTATGGCTCGGTTATTTATTACACCAGGGGAAATTATTACCTGCCCAATATCTTATTATCGCTCGTGAATATCCTGTATGTATTTGTCATTCCGGGCAAATCATTTGTTGTACCCGATGAAGGTCAGGTGCAATGGATAACCTTCTTATATTTTGCCACCTTTGCCGTTGGCGGCCTGCTTGTAGTTGTATCATATATCATTCTGTACAGGAAAGAAGATAAACCGGGTTTTCCAAAAGGCGATGCTTTTAGGCAACTACTGAAATATTCATTTACCGCACTTGGCGCCAGCGCTATCTTCTTTTTGGTGTACCGGGTAGATTACCTGTTTGTGCGATACAGCCCTGTTTGCACGCCCGAAGACCTGGGCAATTATATTCAGGTTTCAAAGATCGGGCAGTTAATGCTTACCATTCCGCAGATAATTGCGGTAGTAGTTTTTCCAACAACCGCAAGCGGCGCCAATGATAATAAACTGAACAACGCCCTTATGGTCATGTCAAGGATTTTTTCGCAGTTGTTTTTACTGCTGTTTATTGGCGTTGCCCTATTGGGCAAACCGTTTTTTACAATCGTATTTGGCGAGAGTTTTAATAAGATGCAGTTGCCCATGCTGATTTTGATACCGGGCATTTTTTCGCTGAGCGTGGTAACACTATTATCGGCTTATTTTGCCGGGAAGGGAAAAGTAAAGATCAATCTTTACGCCGCTATTGCCGGGCTGATTATAACCATCATCGGCGATTTTATTTTTGTGCCAAAGTATGGAATCATCGCCGCTGCGCTTGTAAGCACCATCAGTTATATTGCCAATACAGCTTTTGTAATGTGGTTTTATTACCGCGATAATCCTTTGCATTTTTCTGAATTTTTGAAGTGGAGAAGATCGGATTATGACTGGCTGTTTTCTATGCTGAAAGCGGTGAAGCCGGGCCAGCGCATAAAACAATGAATTTTATGCGACGTGCTTTTTGTATAAAAACACTCTTTTAAAGATTTATCTGCGCAATTGCTTTAGTAAGTTGCAGGGATACAAATCAATAATAGCTATCTCGTATTTTGCATTTGCCTCAACAAGAAAACTACTCCATCCAACAACAAATAAATTTTTAGCGAAATGAACAAAATATCAATATTAATTTTAGGGTTGATTGCTTCGTTCTGTTTTGGTTTTGCTTTCAAATCAACAATTATTAAACAAAATAATGCTAACACAACAACCATGAAAAAAGTAACAGGTATTGGCGGCATCTTTTTTAAATGCAAAGACCCCAAAAAAATGAAAGAATGGTATAACACGCATTTAGGCATTAATGCCAATGAATATGGCGCCAGTTTTGAATGGCGCGAAGAGGCTGACCCTTCAAAAAAGGGCACTACACAATGGAGCCCGTTTGCTGAAACAACCAAATATTTTGAGCCTTCAACAAGCGGTTTTATGATAAACTACAGGGTGGAAAATTTAGAAGCGCTTGTGGAGGAACTTAAAAAAGAAAGCGTAACAATCATTGACAAAATTGAGTCTTACGACTACGGCAAATTTGTACATATTCTTGATGCCGAAGGCAACAAGGTTGAACTTTGGGAGCCTGCTGACAGCGAGTAAGTTTTTTCAGAAGCTGTTTAAAATTGATTTCCCTGTTTTTATATTTAAGAAATTTTTGCCCGCAGATTTCGGTGATTTGTGCAGATGCCTGATGAAAAAGGATTTATGATCTACGTTTATCTGCTCAATCTGCGGGAATATATTAATTTCAAAACCCTTGACTGCGTTTAACCTCTTAGGGATTTTTATTGCTGCCATAAAAAACCAACAGCACAAGGGAGTGACACAAGGGACGATGCCACTTGTTCATTTGACGGCAAACAAAAAATTCCTTCCAAACAGCTTATACACACAGCAACCATTTCAAATGAATTAACAAACCCGACATTATCTTTGCCGCTTATGAAGAAGATCAGGAATTTCTGCATTATTGCGCACATTGACCATGGTAAGAGCACGCTGGCAGACCGGTTGCTGGAACATACCAAAACGATCAGTGAAAGGGAAATGATGGCGCAGGTGCTGGACGATATGGACCTGGAACGTGAAAAGGGCATTACGATTAAAAGCCACGCCATTCAAATGCATTATGTTTATAATGGCGAACAATATACTTTCAACCTGATTGATACGCCCGGCCACGTTGACTTTAGTTATGAAGTAAGCCGGGCGCTGGCAGCCTGTGAAGGCGCTTTGCTGCTGGTGGATGCCACGCAGGGCATACAGGCGCAAACCATCAGCAATTTATACCTGGCCATTGAAAACGACCTGGAGATTATACCCATCATCAATAAGATAGATATGGATGGCGCCATGATAGCTGAAGTGAAAGACCAGGTGATGGATTTGATAGGCTGTAAAGAAGAAGATATTTTGCTGGCCAGCGCAAGAAATGGCATTGGCATTCAAGAAATATTAAACGCTATTGTTGAACGTATTCCCGCGCCGGAAGGCAATCCCGAAGCGCCTTTGCAGGCATTGATCTTCGATAGCATGTTCAACAGCTTTCGCGGCATTATTGCTTACTTCCGTGTGTTTAACGGCTCGATAAAAAAAGGCGATAAGATCAAATTCATTTCAACCGATGCAGAATATGAAGCGGATGAAGTGGGCATTTTGAAATTAGGTTTACAACCGGCAAGCGAAGTAAGAACCGGCGATGTGGGTTACATCATCACCGGTATTAAGAATGCCAAGGAGGTTAAGGTGGGCGATACAATAACGCTTTCCGAAAATCCCGGTGAGCCTATTAAAGGTTTTGAAGAAGTGAAGCCGATGGTGTTTGCCGGTATTTATCCTGTGTCAACAGATGATTTTGCAGAGCTGCGTGAATGCATGGACAAGCTTCAACTGAATGATGCTTCATTAACTTATGAAATTGAAACATCACAGGCTTTGGGCTTTGGTTTCCGTTGCGGCTTTTTAGGCTTGCTGCACATGGAAATTATACAGGAACGTTTGGAACGCGAGTTTAACCAAACCGTTATTACAACGGTGCCCAACGTAAGCTTTCATGCATATACCACCAAAGGCGAAAAGCTTATTGTAAACAACCCGGCAGAAATGCCTGATACAACAAAGCTCGATCATATTGACGAGCCTTATATTAAGGCGCAGGTGATTTCGCTGCCGGAATATATCGGCAATATTATGACGCTGTGTTTGGGCAAACGCGGCATCCTCATCAACCAATCTTATTTAACCACCACCCGCGTTGAACTGATTTTTGAAATGCCTTTGACCGAGATTGTATTTGATTTTTATGATAAACTAAAAAGCCAGACCCGTGGCTATGCTTCGTTCGACTATGCTCCCATTGGTTACCGCGAAGCGGATATTGTGAAGATGGACATTCTTTTAAACAGCGATAAAGTGGATGCATTAAGCGCATTGATTCATCGCAGCCGTTCCCAGGATTTCGGCCGCAAGCTTTGCGAAAAATTAAAAGAGTTATTGCCGCGCCAGCAATTCCAGATCGCGATACAAGCGGCCATTGGCGCCAAGATCATTGCCCGCGAAACCATCAGTGCATTCAGAAAAGATGTTACCGCCAAATGTTACGGTGGCGACATAAGCCGTAAGCGCAAGCTACTGGAAAAACAGAAAGAAGGTAAGAAACGTATGCGGCAGATCGGTAACGTGGAAGTGCCGCAGGAAGCATTTTTAGCGGTGCTGAAGCTGGATTAAAAGGCCAAAGACATTCCTTGAATCCAAAAAGGAAAATCTATTGTTGGTTATTTGTTAATTTGTCCAGAGCGGATTTTCAAAAGTTCTTCAGGAAATCCGTGTTTTTCTAAAAATTTTTTAGAGTCATCAGCCTTTTTTACAAAAAAGGGATCATTTCCATAATCACCAACCTTATCGCTTACTTTGGCATTAACTTTCACAGAAGACGGGGTTTTATCAGTATAAGGCTTCATATTGTTATTTTTATTGTGATAAAATTAGAGTTTTTTGCGCAACACTAAAAAGGCATCATAGTTAATATTTTTTTCAAACTTCTTCCACTTATTATCAATAAATCCAAATACAAGCAACGCAGATTCAATTTCACCAAGATTAGCTGCAATCCCCATTTGATATAATCTGGTTCTGGCGTCCGTACTGCCTTTTGCATATACCATAATATCCGGAAACAAAGCAGTAAAATCTAAAACAGCAGAAGCAACAGTAGCCAAAATTTTTTGCTGATCCTGGTTATTGGTTACAACCATATCATCTACCCGGTTTTTTTCTGTATTCCAGTCACCAAATCCAAGATTAAAATAAGTAATGCCTTCTGCATTCCGCGGCGTAAAACGAATTATCTTTTTAATCTTCCCTTTTGGCCCTTCACTAAAAAATTCATAGCTAAGAAAATCAGTGTTGGCAAAATATTCATATCTGTCTAAATACATAAAATAAGTGTTTAGGATAAAAATAAATAATAGGTAAAATTCAGTAAACGCAGCAATTGAAAGGTAAAATGATATTTTTTGGTTGCGAGCCTTGGTATCTTATGGCACAGAATCTTGTACTGTATTTCAATTAAGCTATGTTTTACACTTGCACAGTCTATAACTTTTCATGCTTACTTGCTATTCAATTTTTTTAAGTCAAATGTAAAGAAAAAGCACTAACCCTTTTCACCTGTCATGCTAATCAACCCCTTCCCACCAATTAGAGAAAGTTTGATTTTCATTATCCAGGCCAACCACTTCGCCAATCATTGGCGTGATGATATTAAGTTGATGCGATTTATTGTTTTCTGTAATCAATCGAAGCGGTTCATCCCATGCATGCAAAGCCAAAGCAAACTTACCGGCATGCACAGGCAAGATGCACTTTGCATTTAATTCCTTCGCCGCTTTTATCACTTCATCCGGCAGCAGGTGAATATATTTCCAGCTTTCATTGTACTGGCCGTTTTCAATTATAGCGAGATCAAACGGGCCAAACTTCTTTCCTGTTTCCGCAAAATGCGTATCATAACCACTATCACCTCCGATAAAAATTTTCTTTGTTGGTGATTGCAAAACAAAAGAAAGCCAGAGCGTTTTGTTCCTGATGAAACCGCGCCCTGAAAAATGCCTTGCCGGTATAGAAGAAATTTTAAAACCCGGCAAAGGTTCGGCCGCTTCATTCCAATCCATTTCAGTAATAATTTTATTATCATAACCCCAGCGTTCAAGATGGCTGCCTGTACCAAGGCCGGTTATCACCTGCTTAACTTTTGGCTGGATTCTTTTTACGGTTGTATAATCCAGGTGATCCCAGTGGTCGTGCGTTATAAACAGCAAATCAATTTCGGGCACATCAACCGCCGCGCAAACTTCAGCGCCTTTAAAAGCTTTTACGCTGAAGAAAAAAGGCGAAGCATGCCCACAGAAAACAGGATCAACCAATATGCGTTTACCATCAAGCTGCATGTAATAGGAAGAATGGCCAAACCAAACCAGTACGTTCCTGTTAATATCAATATCGTGCAGGTTTGTTTTCACAGACGGGATTGATGTTTCAGGCTTTCTTCTTTCTTTTTTATCAAGAAAAAATTCCTTTAATACCTTAAGCATGCTTACATCTTCCGTAATGTTTGGTGTATAACTTATATTCTGAAATGATCCTTTTTTATAGTTGGGCGAGGTTTTTATCCGTTCCAGCCTTTTACCTGAAGGCAGCCTGCCAAACTGCGGCAGGCGAAAAACAAAAATTACCGCCGGTATGAAGGTTAAAATAACTGCCAGGAAAAGAAACATGCATATAATTTGCGGCAAAAATACTTTTGTAATATTTACAGTTCATCCATCTTTTTCCGCATCTCTTATAACTTTTTTATACCCTTTGGCTTTTTAGTATTCAGCAAACCTGTTCCTGCAAACAAATGATTAACGATTTTTATTTTTGCTGCTGTTGTGTTGCAATATAGATTTGTTTATGCTTAAAATAGAATTGAGCAAAATGCAGTTTCATGGTTATCATGGCGTGCAGGAAGAAGAAAGTAAAACCGGCGGCAATTTTGAAGTTGATTTGGTTGTATATTTTGAACCGGCTGCTTTACCTGTTCGCTATTTAAACGAAACCATTGATTATACGCAGTTATATGCGCTGGTAAAGCAACGCATGGAAAAACCCACGCGCCTGCTTGAAACGCTTGCCACAGAAATAGCCGGTGAAATTTTTACAGCATTTTCACCGGTAACAGAGTTGGCCGTGAGCATTAAAAAATTAAACCCGCCTATTCCTTTTTTTAACGGCAGCGTTGCCGCCGCTTATGCTGCCAGGCGCAGCGATTTTAAACAGAATATATAAACTTGTTATGCTGAATTTTAAATTAAAAAGATTACCTGCGCTTGTTACCTGCCTGTGTTTATGGTTGCAGCTTCCTGCTCAGGATAATACCGCTTTGCTGCGTGAAGCAAAACAGCTTGAATTGAAATTTGATGAGGCCGGCGCTTTGGAAAAATATAAGCAGGCGGCTGAAGCAGATGCTTCTAATACAAATGCATTAGTGAAATGCGCTGAGCTCAGTTGCAGCATTGGCAACCGGGAAAAAGACGCTGCATCAAAGGCTGGTTATTTTTCAAAGGCATTTGCCTATGCACAAAAAGCATACGCAAATGATTCTGCCAATGCAGATGCCTGTTATGCAATGGCATTGGTGAATTACAGGATGGCTGCCCTGGGCACAGGCAATAAAGAATTAACCGAAAACATTAAGCAAACAAAAATTTTTGCTGATAAGTCGCTGGCGGCAAACAGCAACAATGCAAAGGCAAATTATGTTTTGGGAATGTGGCATTTTGAACTGATACGTTCCGGCTGGTTAAAAAAGAAAGGCGTAAAAGATTTCTATAACAAAATTCCTGACACGCAGGTTGACTCTGCAGCCTGGTTCATGGAAAAAGCACGAAGCATAGACCCTTATTTTGCACAGGATCATCTCGACCTTGCCAAAGTGTATATATACGATCACCAGCCGGCAAAGGCGCTGGAAGTTTTGAATAAGCTTGTAAAGCTGCCTAACCGCATTTACGATGATGCAGCCTATAAGGCAGAAGGAAAACAGTTGCTTGCAAAAAATCAGTAAGGTTAATTATATAAGCGGTTATATAATTTAAAGACTTTATTATGTGCCCGGTTTAAAACCAAATAAAAAATATTTTATGGATATTCAACAATTATTTAATGAGACGGTTGCCGGCAGCAAGCTGTTATCATCAAAGCCTGACAATGAAACATTATTGAAATTATATTCTTTATATAAGCAGGCAACGGAAGGCGATAATGCGAATGCAGCTCCGTCCAATCCGTTTGACATTGTGGCCAAAGCAAAATATAATGCCTGAAAGGAAGAAGCAAAGAGGATGCGATGCAGGAATATGTGAAACTGGTTGGCCAGTTGAAAAGTAGAAAATGTTTATGACTTACCTGTTAAGCTGCCAACCAATTAATTTATCAGCTAATCAGCTATTCACTACTTTATTAACACATCGGCTATGATAAGAAACATTGCAATAGCAGGCGCCGGCACAATGGGCAATGGCATTGCCCATATTTTTGCACAAAATAATTTTGAGGTAAACCTTATTGATATAAGCCCGGAGAAGCTTGAAGAAGCACTGCAAACCATTTCCGGAAACCTTGACAGGCAAATTGCAAAAGGCTTAATTACAGCGGAAGCAAAGCAGCTATCGCTTACGAATATTTCAACATTTACTTCGATAAAGGAAGGCGTAGCAGATGCAGATATTGTGGTAGAAGCTGTAACAGAAAACCCGGAACTTAAATTGAAAATTTTTAAAGAAATAGATGAATATGCGCCCGCTTCGGCTATACTTGCCACGAACACTTCATCTATATCCATTACCAAAATTGCATCGGCTACAAAACGGCCTGAAAAAGTTATCGGCATGCATTTTATGAACCCGGTGCCGGTAATGAAACTGGTTGAAATAATTAATGGTTTTCTCACAGAGCCGGCCGTTACGCAAACGGTAACTGAACTTTCAAAACAATTAGGTAAAGTTCCCTGCGTGGTAAATGATTATCCCGGCTTCATTGCCAACAGGATTTTAATACCTATGATTAATGAAGCTATCTGCAGCTTATATGAAGGTATAGCCGGCGCTGAAGAAATTGATATGATCATGAAACTTGGAATGGCGCATCCAATGGGCCCGCTGCAACTGGCAGATTTTATCGGCCTTGACGTTTGCCTCTCCATTTTGCAGGTTTTGCATGAAGGTTTTGGCAACCCGAAATATGCGCCCTGCCCATTATTGGTAAATATGGTTGCTGCCGGCAGGCTTGGTGTAAAAACAGGCGAAGGTTTTTATATTTATACGCCCGGCAATAACAAACCGGCTGTAAGCAAACGGTTCACGAAATAATTTCGCCCAAGCATGTATGAATTAAAAAGCCGGATATCACTATCCGGCCGGGAAATTTAGTTGTACGAAGCATGAACGTTAAGCATGTTCATGCGCTAACTTTTCCTGATCGCGCAGGGATTTTACTGTGTCATGCGATTTTTTTAGCTCATCTTTCTGGCGTGTGATTAATGCAAAAATATAAGCAGGCAGGCCTTCTGTTTCCAGGGCAGATTTATACGCTTTTTGTGCAGCATCTTCCCCATATTCACAATTGTTCAAAATAGTTTGCCGGCCTTTACCTGTAAACAATGCTTTTACATCCATCCATGCCCGGTAAATTTTACCGCTTACAGTGGTGCCTTCATCCATCTTTACACCAAGCACTTCCACTTCTGTTCCTAAAGCATTCCTCAGGCTGCGGCTTTGATCAATGTATCCAAGAAAAATATCTTTCAGATCTGAATCTTCTTCCTGCAATTCTTTTATTGCTTTTTCATAACCATCCACACGGTCGTTATTAATTTGTATCAGGTCATTCAGCACTTCGGCAATCATTTTATTGTTTTCCATAATTACTTTTTCTATGTCAATAAAAATTTCATGCCATTAATTAATGCCATACTTATTGTTAACAATATTCTTATGAATAAGATGATAATTAAAGCAAGCCTTTTTTTGCTTTTTGCTCCCGCATCATTTCAGGATAACCCATTTTTCCTGATAAGGCTGATACAGCCATTGCAATCCTTTTTGTTCTGGCAGGTTCGGTTTTAGCGCTGTCAATCCATTTGTTGAAATAATTCCTGTGGCTGCCGCTTAATGAATTAAAATGTTCCAGCGCTGCCGGTTCATCACTTAAACAGGCCATAAAATCTTCATTAAATTTCAGGGGCGCCTCATCCGCTTCAAGCATGGCCGTTATTGTTGCGCCTTTGCGTTTGCCTGTTCCTTTGCGCATGGCCGCATTTACCGGCATTATAAAACTGCCGTCGCCCATGGGCATTATGGCAACTCCGCTTATCTTAAAATTATCCAGCTTTCCTTTTACGCGGTATATTTTCCTGCACCCGGGCTTTATTTGCCCGGCTACATCCGGCGGTATTACAAAATATGTCCAGCCGGTTTTCTCGCCCTGTTCATCAAACTTCAATAATGTGGCAGTTATCTTTACCATCGTTATGCTTCAAACGAAAGTTATACTATTTTAAAATAAAAGCAACAATCAAAAATTGCTGCACTTTATATTTCTGCTTCATATCATTATTGCCTGGTTAACCTGGGCTAAAGCCCATTGAGCAAGGGTTTCAGATATATAACCTCAAACCTAAGTCTGAAGGCAGTAAAAGGCAAGTCCATAAAGGGGACTTAGCTCAGGAGAATATTTTAGCCGGGCAATAATGATTTCATATAATCAGTTTCCGCTTTCATCTTCATTCACTTCAATTGCTTCATCTGCTGCATTGGCTATAATTATATTACTCATTTTACGCAGGGGGTTACTGCGGTTTTCATCATAATCGGCGCGGCGTTTAATTATATCAATGCACTCAAATACGGCCGCAAGAAAAGAGGAAGCATCTGCCCGGCCTTTGCCGGCAATATCAAAAGCGGTTCCATGGTCGGGGCTCGTTCTTACAACCGGCATGCCGGCGGTATAATTCACGCCCTCTCCTATTGCCAGCGATTTGAAGGGGATTAAGCCCTGGTCGTGATACATAGCCAATACTGCATCAAACTGCTGGTACTGCGCTCTTGCAAAAAAAGCATCAGCGCTAAACGGCCCAAAAGCGAGTATGCCTTTATCTTTTGCTTCTTTAATGGAAGGTTTGATGATGGTTTGTTCTTCATCACCCACAAGGCCTTCGTCGCCTGCATGTGGGTTCAGGCCCAGCACGGCTATCTTTGGTTTTTCAATGCCAAAATCTCTTTTCAGGCTTTCGTTTATTATAAACAGTTTGCTCAGGATATTCGCTCTTGTAATATGCACTGCAATGTCTTTAACAGGCACGTGCTCCGTAACCAATGCTACCCGCAGGTTAGAAGCCACCATCAGCATAACCACATCATTCAAACCAAAAGCGTGCTTCAGGTAAGGCGTATGGCCGGTGAAATTAAAATCGGCAGACTGTATATTTTTTTTATGCAGCGGCGCCGTAACAAGCCCTTGTATATGCCCTTCTTTTAATGCATTAACGGCCAGTTGCAATGACAGCCTTGCATACCGGCCGCCGGTTTCATTTAACTGCCCGGAAGTAATTGATACTTCCTCATCCCAGCAGTTAAATATGTTTAGCTGCTTATAACTGATCCTCGAAAAATCTTTTACAAACTGGTATGAAAAATTGATTTCGGGCAATGACTTGCGATAAAAATTTATACTCTTATTGCTGGCAAAAACCACAGGCGTGCACTGTTCAAGAATACGGTTATCACCCAGCGATTTAATAATAAGCTCAATACCAATACCATTAATATCGCCACAGGTAAACCCTATCAATGGCTTTTGCTGTTCTGCATTCATAATCACATTATTTGGGGTAAAAATAAATCAATCCCGCATAAGGCAATGCCCGCATTTTTCCGGGCTGTATTTTTTTTACAACAAAAACGCCTGTATTCCAATTCTTTGTGCATCCTGCAGCCTGGGATTCTTTTACTGGCTTGATTGTTGAAACAAGAAATTATTAAACGGGTTGTATGAAACACACTATGAAAACGGGTGCTGCAAAGATATTTTCCCTATTGCTTATTTTTTGCGCCGCTGCTTTATGTTTACCGGCGCAGAATGCATCAGGCAATTTAAAAGATGCGGTACCGGCAAAGCAACCTGCCTGGTATGAACACCCATGGATATGGATAGTAAGCGCTGCCGTAGGCATTTTGATATTAGTAAGCTTGCCGGCAAAAAAATCTAAAACAACAACAACTGAAATGTAATAAACGATTATAGCGGAATGTAATGAAGATGTGGCCTTAAGGTGATGTTTTGCCGCAAAGGCGCCAAGGCATGAAAAATTAAATTTCAAAAACCAGGGTTTATGCGTCTTCAGGCCTTCATGGCATAATTTTTTAAACCTGCTTGTTAAGACACATTTATTTTATTTTGTATCATAAGACCATTTAACCCAGGTGGCGCCCCAGGTAAACCCGCCGCCGAATGCAGCGAGAACTAAATTATCGCCCTTTTTAAGCTGTTTTTCCCATTCCCATAAGCAAAGCGGTATGGTTGCGGCTGTGGTGTTACCATACCGCTGGATATTGATCATCACTTTTTCTTTTGATAGCCCCATACGGTTCGCCGTAGCATCAATAATCCTGAGATTAGCCTGATGCGGCACCAGCCAGGCAACATCATCTGCCCTTAAATTATTGCGCTTCATTATTTCAGCGCTTACATCGGCCATACCTTCCACAGCATGCCTGAACACTGTTTTCCCTTCCTGGTATATGTAATGTTTTTTAGACTGAACGGTTTCAATGCTTGCAGGTTCCCGGCTGCCACCCGCTTTCATGTGCAGGTATTCGGCGCCATTGCCGTCGCTCTTTAAAATGCTGTCTTTAATGCCTGTTTCATCCACGGAAGGCTCCAGTAAAACGGCGCCGGCGCCATCCCCAAAAATGATGCAGGTGGCCCTGTCGGTATAATCAACTATGGCACTCATTTTATCAACTCCCACCACCAAAACCTTTTTGTAACGGCCGCTTTCAATTAATGTGGCCCCGGTGGTAAGCGAATATAAAAACCCGCTGCAGGCAGCGCTCAGGTCAAACCCCCAGGCGTTTGTTGCCCCAATTTTAGCAGCAATAATATTTGCGGTGGAAGGAAAAACCATATCGGGGGTTACGGTGCCCACTATTATGCAATCAATATCAGGCGGGCTCAGGTTTTTTTTTCTGATTATCTCCTGCACTGCGGGCAAAGCCAGGTCGCTGCTTGCTTTGCCGGCGCCTTTTAAAATCCGCCTCTCACTAATGCCTGTTCTTGTTTTTATCCACTCATCATTTGTCTCAACCATTGTTTCCAGCTCCTTATTCGTTAACCTGTACTCCGGAACATAACCGCCTACAGCAGTAATGGCTGCAGTTATTTTACTCATATTTAAACATATTGTGCTTCAAAAGTATTGAAATTATCATTATATGCAGAAGCCGCCATTACTTATATAATGCCTCAAACATGCCTGTTTGTTTGTTTTTGCGAACATTGTTTGCGTGAAAATATTTTCCATTCATGGCTATATAAACACCCGCCGGCAATGTTTGCACAAAAGCCAGTGCACTGCCAAGATTGAATAAACCGTCTGAACTGCCAAATTTGTAGGGGATCATTGCGCCGGTAAGCACAATGGTTTTATTTTTTATTTTTCCTGATAAAACTTTAGCCGTATCGGCCATGGTATCCGTGCCGTGCGTTATAATAATTTTATCTTCTCCTGCTGTTTCACAATGATGGGCAATCAAATCCCGGTCTTCATCCGTCATGCCCAGGCTGTCTATCATCATCAACGTTCTTATATCAACATCAATATTGCTGCGGCCAAGCTTAAGCATTTCAGGCAGGTGCGAATCTTTAAAAAAAAGTTCTCCCGTAAGCTCATTATATTCCTTATCAAATGTGCCTCCTGTAATGAAAATGCGTATTGCCATAATAAAAGTTTTGATAAGTTCACGAGTTCACAGGTTCACGGGTTGAAGTTAACCACGCAGTTTTAATTTTAAACAGCTTATTAAACAAGTGAACTGGTGAACCCGTGAACGCCTGAACTCTTCCTTAATTATTCTTTCCTTTCAACATAGGTACAAAAGAAAAATAATCAAACCATTCTTCATCATAACTGCCATCAGCCTTTTTTGTAAGGCGCAGCATGCGTTGCTTATCGCCTTCATTAACCGGCAATACCATTAAGCCGCCGGTTTTTAACTGCGTTACAAGCTTTGGCGGAATAAAAGGCGCCGCGGCAGTTATGAGTATTTTATCAAACGGCGCATAAGCGGGCAGGCCTTCAAAGCCATCGCCGTAAAAAAATTTTATGTTAGGATATCTGGCTTTGAAGAAGAAGGATTTATTGGTATCGTACAATTTCCGCTGCCTTTCTATTGTATAAACCCAGGCGCCCAGTTCTGCCAGTACGCTTGCCTGGTACACGCTGCCGGTGCCTATCTCCAGAATTTTATCGCCGCGATGTACGTTTAATAACTGTGTTTGATAAGCCACGGTATAAGGCTGGGAAATAGTTTGATCAGCCGCTATGGGAAAAGCCCTGTCTTCATAAGCAATTTTATCGAAAGCAGAATCCAGAAAAAAGTGCCGGGGCACATTGTACATAGCTTCCAGCACCAATTCAGATGTGATGCCCTTTGTGCGTAAAGAATCTATCAGTTTTTTTCTTAGCCCTTTATGCTGGTATGTATCTTCCAGTTTTCGCATGGCTGCAAACCTAAAAAGCTTGCGATAACTTTCAATAAATCCTGCAGAAATTATTACTGGTATTTTAAATTCAGGTTAGTGTCAGGCAACAAATTACCGGTAATTCCGGCCCATAGAATAAAAAGTGTTTTTTTATTGATAAAATATAACGGATACATTATATTACTTAATTAACCCTTTGTGCGATTGAAATATAAAGTTGAGTATTTAGTATGATGAGATGCCCGGTCAAGCCGGGCATGACGTGCAAGTGGTAGTGTTTTACTCTTGCTTCATCAGGTTTGTAAAAAACAATGAGCCTCTTGCCCGTTTTTCCCACGAAAGTGGGAATCTCTTAAGTAGTTTTAAAGCCCTTATTGTTCTATTAATACTTTAATCGTACAACGGGTTCAATTAATATTTGTTTACCGTAGTAAATTAATTATGTTGAACATTTTTTCCTTCCGTTTTTTTTACAACAGCTACCATTATAGGCTCTTTCTCTATTATGATTGCCTGCTTGTAATATTGCTTATAAAAGTCTTTTGTCATTAAATTAACCTGGTAATTATACTTTTTGTTCTTCTTTGCAGGACCATAGAGTTTGCTGATAAGCACATGATCAAAATCTGTATTCGCATAATTATTTAATATGGTGTTATCCACTTTCTTTTCATCTATCCAAATACCATACCGGCTGGGATTTTTAAAGGCTTCAAACTGTTTTGCAGTGGGCGTGATTTTGGAAAATGGTTTTGGAGAAGCAAGAAAATATACAATTTGTTTGTGCTGCTGTTCATCACTCATTTGCTTAAAGATTCCGATTAATCCTTGCTTATCTTCTGCAGTAATATTGTCACCAAAATATCTTAATCCATTTTTCTCCTTTTCGTATTTATTAATTATAGCGGCATATTCATCCAATAATTGCTGTGATACGCCATTTTTTGTAGAACCAATTGTCTTACCCAAAACATAAGGGCGCGAAGTATCCTGGTACTCTGGCTGAATGTCTTCCAACTGTACATTTATAATTTTCATGTTAGCGGTATCTTTCGGCCGGCTTTTTTTTGCCTGGCCGCTTGCCTGCTGGTCTTCCAACTGCACATCAACAATTTTCATTTCCTGCGCAAAACTTTTCTTACTGAAGAAAAATACGGCTGCTGCAATTACTATTGCTGCAAATGATTGCCTGCAAACGGCAGCTACTTTATTTGATTTTGTTTTTGTAAGCATGATCAATCGTTTTTTGGTTATTAAATAGTTGAAATGATTTGCCATACATAAATTGGCTGAACCGGCAGAATGGTTTAAAAGCAATAATTGATAAGCCTGTTTATTATGGCCCGGTGCGGCTGCTTCATCAGCAAGAAACTCGTGGTTAAGCTGGATAGCTTTTTTGTAGAAATATAAAGCAGGATTAAACCAGGCAAATGCAAGCAGCCATTCAATAAATAAAATATCGAATGAATGTTTTTGCTTTATATGTGCAAGCTCGTGCCACAAAATTTCCTCCTGAATCAACCTGCTTTCAAAATCATTCTTATTCAGAAAAATGTACCTTAAAAAACTGTATGGCTCCGTTTTATTTTCAAGCAGTACAAGCGTTGTATTGTTATACGATACATTGGCATTTGATCGTATCGCATACATAATGGCTGCCAGGTTTTTAATAAACCTGAATAAAAAGAAGCAGGTTACTATCAGGTACAACACCAGCCAGTGGTACATCTGAAAAGTATTTTTAAGAGGCGCAGTCTGTTGCGGCAAAATGTAAGCGGGCAGCGCGGTGTTTACGGCCGCAGCTATATGGGTTACGGGAGCGCTGCGGGTATGTATTTTAAAAGTGAGCGCAGGTATTATAAAGCACAATGCCACTGTAAGCAAAAGATAAAACCGCTTAAACCTGTGAAAGGTTTCCCTTTCAAACAATATGCGATACGCCAGCAAAAACAATGCAGCGCACAAGGCCGTTTTTAAAAGATAGGCTGTCATTTCTTCTTTTTTTGAATTTGCGCATCAATAATTTTTTTCAACTCCTGCAATTCTTCAGCAGACATATTGCTCGACGCAGTAAAGAATGAAGCAAACTGCAGGGCAGAATTCCCAAAATAATCCTGGATAATCCCTTTTACGTGCTTTGAGAAATAATCTGCTTTTTTTATTAAAGGATAGTACTGCCTTGAATTGCCAAAAAGCGTATAACCGATAATGGCTTTATCCTGCATGCGTTTTAAAAGCGTTGCAACCGTTGTTGCGGCAGGCTTTGGCTCAGGGTACGCATCAAGAATATCTTTAAAGAAAACTTTTTCCTGCCGCCAGATTATCTCCATCAACTGTTCTTCTTTCTTTGGTAACTTAACATTCTTCATTATATGAATCATTTCTATAAATGTAGAATAATTATTGAAAGAACAAAAATCTTTTACACCTGTATAGATTTTGGGGGCATATTTCAAATTCACCCTGCCCCGCGGCGCAACAAAAGCAGTATACACCACATTGAAAATGAAATCATTAAAATAGGCGTATATATAATTTTCGCAGGCGGGTGGACACCCACCTGCAGAATCCGCTACCGGTCGGCGTATGAAGCAAAAATTTGAAACGCCCTGCGATTCGGGTGCTATAGCTTTATAATTACCCAAAAAAATGTATCTTGCATCCAACAAATAAATAATGAAATTCCTCTCTGCTAATTTAGACCTGCTTAATCACTAACATTCCGGCTGCTGCAACGGGCAATATTTTATGCCCCGTAATCATTTCATTGCTCATTATTCATCACTCATTATTTTATTATGCTTACGGCTGCATTACCCGGGAAAACCGAATATTATTTACAATTGGAAGAAGAATTTGGCGCACATAACTATCATCCCCTGCCTGTAGCTTTAGAGAAAGGCAAAGGCGTTTTTGTGTGGGATGTGGAAGGAAAAAGATATTATGATTTTCTAAGCGGTTATTCTGCCGTTAACCAGGGGCATTGCCATCCACGCATTGTAAAGGCGCTGATTGAGCAGGCACAAAAATTAACGCTTACTTCCCGTGCATTCTACAACAACCTGCTCGGAGAATATGAAAAATTCGTGGCTGAATTATTTGGTTATGACAAATTACTGCCGATGAATACAGGCGTTGAAGCAGTGGAAACAGCCATCAAACTTTGCCGCCGCTGGGGTTATGAGAAGAAAGACATTAAAGATGGCGAAGCAAAAATTATTGTGTGCGCAGATAATTTTCATGGCAGGACTACAACAGTAATTTCTTTCAGTACCGATCCTTTATCCAATTCAAAATTCGGCCCGTTTACGCCCGGGTTTATTGTTATTCCATACAACGATATAAATGCTTTGCAAAAGGCATTGGAAGATAAAACAGTCGCCGGTTTTTTAGTTGAGCCTATACAAGGAGAAGCAGGCGTTGTGGCGCCGGAGGAAGGCTATCTTTCAAAAGCAAAGCAAGTATGCGAAGCCTGTAATGTGTTATTTATTGGCGATGAAATACAAACAGGCCTTGGGCGCACCGGCAAAATGCTTGCCTGCGATCATGAAAATGTAAAGCCGGATATTTTAATTCTTGGCAAAGCTTTAAGCGGCGGCACCATTCCGGTTTCTGCTGTATTGGCCAATGATGAGATCATGCTGAATATAAAACCGGGCGAACATGGTTCTACTTACGGCGGCAACCCTTTGGCATGCGCGGTTGCCCTGGAATCAATAAAAGTATTACAGGAAGAAGGCATGATTGAAAATGCTGCAGCAATGGGAAATTTGCTGCGCAGTGAACTGCAAAAGCTGAACGCTCCTTTTATATCAACTATCCGCGGCAAAGGTTTATTAAATGCTATTGTAATTGAACATGCCAATAAGGATGCTGCCTGGGAACTTTGTCTTCAGCTTAAAGAAAATGGATTACTCGCAAAACCAACGCATGGCGACAAAATACGTTTTGCGCCGCCGCTTGTTATTTCAAAACAACAAATATTGGAATGCATTGATATTATTGACCGTTCATTAAAATGTTTGGGATAATTATAGTATTATATTAACTATAAATTGTTGTATCCTGAGTGAGTTGTGGGTATGTTTCACGAACAATTAAATTTGCCGCATGCATTATGTATCTGCAGAAGGAATAACGAAAAGTTTTGGCGCCGGCGATCTTTTTAAAAACATTTCATTTCATATATCAGAAGGCGATAAAATTGCTTTAATTGCCCGCAATGGTTTTGGCAAAAGCACATTGCTTAACATACTTGCCGGCAAAGAAACGGTTGATGAAGGCGAGGTTTGGATAAATAAAGATGTAACCATTGCTTTATTTGAGCAGGAGCCAAAATTTGATGAAAATAAAACGGTACTTGAAAATATTTTTCATACCAACCATCCCATAATTGCAGCCATAAAAGAATATGAGAATGCGGTGGAATTAAATGATGAAAAAACCTTATCATCTGCATTAACAAAAATGGATGAGCTGAATGCCTGGGAATTTGAAAGCAGCGTAAAACAAATTCTGGGCAAGCTTAACATTCATCATCTTCAGTCAAACATCAGTGAATTAAGCGGCGGGCAAAGAAAACGCATTGCACTGGCGCAAACGCTTATTGATATTGGCTTTGAGCATAAACACACTTTATTGATAATGGATGAGCCAACCAACCATCTCGATATAGAAATGGTTGAATGGCTTGAACATTATTTAAGCCAGCAGCATGTAACCTTATTGCTGGTTACGCACGACCGTTATTTTTTAGATGCCGTATGCAATGAAATATGGGAAATTGATAACGCAAGATTATACACCTACAAAGGCGATTATGAAAATTATTTAGAGAAAAAAGCCGCCCGTATAGAAAACGAACAGGCCAATATTGATAAAGCAAGAAATTTATACCGCCGCGAACTGGAATGGATGCGCAAGCAGCCAAAAGCGCGCACCACAAAATCTAAAAGCCGTATTGATGCTTTTGCAGAAACAGAACAGAAAGCGAAGCAAAAAATGGTTGACGACCAATTGCAACTGCAAATAAAAATGAGCAGGCTCGGCGGTAAAATTGCCGAGATGAAAAAAGTGTATAAATCATATAGCGATAAAATTATCCTCAAAGGCTTTGATTATACATTTAATAAAGGCGAACGCATTGGAATTATTGGTAAGAACGGTGTAGGCAAATCAACATTCATCAACATCCTGCAAGGCATTGAGCAGCCGGACAGCGGTAAAATAAATATCGGCGATACGGTTGTATTCGGTAATTTTTCGCAACAGGGCCTCGTGATAAAAGAAGACATGCGGGTGATTGAATACGTAAAAACCTTTGCAGAAAGCTTTCCATTGGCAAAAGGCGGAAGCTTAAGCGCAGCGCAGTTCTTAGAGCTGTTTTTATTTTCACCGGAAAAACAATACACATTTCTATCATCGTTAAGCGGAGGAGAAAAGAAGCGCCTGCAATTATTAACGATATTATTCCGTAACCCTAATTTCTTAATTCTCGATGAGCCAACCAACGATCTTGACCTGCCCACCTTAAGCGTGCTGGAAAATTTTTTGCTTGATTATCCCGGCTGTGTTTTAATTGTATCGCACGACCGCTATTTTATGGATAAGCTGGTTGGTCATTTATTCGTATTTGAAGGTAATGGTGATATAAAAGATTTTCCGGGTAATTATACGCAGTATAGGCTGGAAGAAAAGAAAGCAGTTGACAGTTTAAAGATGGCAGATGGCAGAAAGAAAAATGAGCCCGCAGCCAACACTCAACCGCCATCTGCGAACCGCAAGCTGAGCTATAAAGAAAAGCGTGAATTTGAATTGCTGGAAAAAGAACTTCCTGCGCTTGAAGCAGAACAAAAAACATTAACGGAAAAATTAGGCGGCAATATTAGCTTTGAAGAAATTACCACGGTAAGCGAAAGGCTGCAGCAAATTAATACCCTGCTTGAAGAAAAAGAAATGCGCTGGCTGGAGTTAAGTGAATTTGCTTCCTGAGATGAAATTATACATCCGTTTTTTGGCAATTGATGTAAATAGGCCTGTATTGTTCATTATTAATTTTGTTCTATGCTAAACAACGATGAAGAAAAGAAAAGACTGATGCCTTATGTATTCGGTATAATAATCGTGGGCGCCATTATAATTATATCTTTAGTTGACTGGATATTCAGGTTATTCTGATCGTTTTATTTTAATGGCATTCTTATTTTATAAAAAAATCATCAATGGAAATTTTAGGGATTGGTTCACGCATAAAGCATCCTTCGTTTGGAACAGGTGTGGTTATTCGTTTAAATAAAAGGAACTACGATGTTTGTTTTGCTGAAGCAGGGATAAAACCTGTTTCAAAAGATTTTGAACTGGAAATTATTGAAAGGATAGAACCGGAATATACTGTAAGTTTCACTGAAGCGGAAGATGCGCTTATAAAAATATTGCGCGAATGGAGCGACGTTACAGAAATAATTCCTTTGGGAGATAAATGGAAAAACGGCCTGATGATTTTAAAACCCGGCGATGCCGCCTTAAAAGAAAAAGAAGTGCCCATTGAAACATTCTTTCATAAGATCGTTATGCTGCGCGACAGGCTGCGTGTAATGGAGCAGCGCATTAACGCTCATAAATTATTATCTGATGAAGACAAAGTTGATCTTCAGCAATACATCACACGTATTTATGGCAGCCTTACCACTTTTAATGTATTGTTTAAACATTCCGGCGATCAGTTTGTGGGCGAGAAAATCCTGTAATTAAAATGCCTTTCAATGAATTAAAAGACCAGCTCCTGTACAATTTTTATTTTGAAAAAATTATAATTCCGCCTGGCTTCGGTTTTTCCATATCTGAAATGAAAGTGCATGGCTGTTTATAAATATTTTTTTTAGTGCTCAAAACAAAAAATTCTAACTTTAGCATGCTGATTATTTGAGAGAAACGCCGGATTTGTTCCCTATTGAAAATTGGTCACGACTATTTAACAGCTTATTTATTGAGGTGAATTTTTCGGTCCTTTCAGCTTTATTCATCACTGATTAATTAACCCATCAATATGCTAACAGTTTTTATTCATTCAAACACCACCAAGGGGTAGCTGAAAACCTTTTAAAAGAGTAAGCGCTAATCTTTAATCACAAAACATTCACATGAAAAAGAATTTTTACACCATTACTATGGCAGTGCTTGGCGGCATGGCCGGCATTAATGGTTTTGGCCAGGCCAATACTACTTTATCTAACCTTGAATCACCCACTTCGGTGAACCAGAGTTTGCTTCCTAAAAGCGCAGCCACCTATAATCTTGGCAATGCTTCAAAGGCCTGGAAAAACCTATATATAAGTACGGGCTTGTATTTAAATGGCACGCTCAGCATACAATCCCCGGGAACAAACAATTTTTTTGCAGGCCCTTCAGCCGGAAATACCACATTAAGTGGAAACAATAATACGGGGCTTGGGTTCAACGCACTGTATTCAATTACTACTGGTAATTGCAACACGGCTACAGGTGTAAGGACTTTATACAAAAACACAACCGGATTTGGCAATACCGCTTACGGGTATTATGCACTTCAAAGCAATGTTTCGGGCAGAACCAATACGGCCTTCGGATACAATGCGCTGTATCTCAATACTACGGGATACAGCAATATAGCCATAGGCGCAAGGGCATTATACAAAAATACCACCGGCAGCCAAAGCATTGCCGTAGGCGATTCTGCGCTGTTTAACCAAACCGGCGGTGACGGGAATAACAGCGCCATAGGCAATAAAGCATTATATGCTAACACTACCGGCGCTAATAATACAGCCAGTGGATTCAATGCACTGTATTCAAATACCACGGGAAATTACAATACGGCCGCAGGCGTAAAAGCATTATACTCAAACACTACCAGTTTTGGCAATACCGCTTACGGGTACTATACACTCGGAAACAATGTTTCCGGGAGCACCAATGCAGCCTTTGGGTACAATGCCCTCCGTTTGAATACTACGGGGCATAGCAATATAGCCATAGGCGCCAGGACGTTATACAAAAACACTACCGGCAGTAACAGCATTGCCATTGGCGATTCCGCCTTATTTAATCAAACCAGCAGCAGCCGGAACACTGCCATTGGCAGCAAGGCGCTGTACACTAATACTACCGGCACCGGTAATACGGCCATAGGGTACCAGGCAGATGTAACATCCAGTGGCCTGACCAATGCTACGGCCATAGGCGCTAATGCACAGGTTGGCGCATCCAACAGCCTGGTGCTGGGCGCTTCGGGTACGAATGTAGGTATTGGTACAAGTACACCATCCACCCCGCTTCATGTGGTTGGCAACCAAACATTGGAAGGTAATTTAACTTTCACAGCCAGCTCTCAATCCATCCAGTTTGCCAACCCCGGCACCGCACCCGCACCTATGATGTATATGTTCTCTTCAGGAACTGTAAATGCTGACCGTATGGTTATTGCACACTCCCCATCTTTTCCTGACTGGGGGTTACAATATTCCGATAACGGCGATCAGTTTGATTTTCTCGGAGCTAGTTCAAGCAGGATGACGGTTAACCTTTCAAGCGGGAATGTAGGCATTGGCGTTACATCGCCTGTTTACAAGCTTGAAGTTTGCGGAACTATACGTGCCAAAGAAGTACGTGTTGAAACCGGATGGTGCGATTACGTGTTTGAAAAAGATTACAAGCTCAGGTCAATTGATGAACTGGAAAAGTATATTAATGACAATAAACATTTACCAGGCATTGCATCTGCAAAAGAAGTTGAATCAGAAGGCCTGAAGGTAGCCGAGATGAATAAGGCCATGATGGAAAAAATTGAAGAGCTTACGCTATATGTTATACAGCTAAGCAAGGAAAACAAGCAACTGCAGGCAGAAATTGATGCCTTGAAAAAATAAGTTTATCCACCAGAAAATAATTTAACATGAAAAACTTTATCCGGTATATAACGGAAAATATCCGGCCGCCTTTATTACTGTTCACAGCCCTGTTTGCCGCAGCAACAGCTTCAGGCCAAAAAAACGCCCCGCTTGGTGCGCAGCCTGAATATAAACCGCCTGCTTACACCTTGCATGCCTGTGGCGTTTATTCATCATCGGCCGGTAAACGGGTACAGGCTATATCTGTAACTTATGGCGGTAACGGGTGCACAACCATCATTACACCAGGCGCTGACACGGTTTATTTTACAGCAAGGGATACTATTGTGCTGCTGCCCGGCTTCAGGGCAGAGGCAGGCGCCAACTTTGTGGCCCGCATTGAACCATTGCAGGAAAGTACCGGCAATACCTCTGATGCCGCTACCGCAAATACATTGGTAAACCAAAGTATAAATGTTACGCCCAACCCGTTTGCCGATGCATTTGTATTAACCATAGAGGCAAAAGCATATAGCAGGGCTGATATAACAATGTATAATTCCTCCGGCATAAAAGTTATACAGCGGCCCGGCGTTAGCCTTAGCAAGGGCAGCAATAACTTAACCTTAGATGGTTCCAAACTTGCATCAGGCGTTTATATGCTCGAGGTGAGCTTAGGCGGTTCAACACTGATAAAGAAGATTATAAAAAGCAATTAGAAGCACGTTTGCTTTCAATAAAAATTTATACAAACAGGCTTCCTGTATTCCGGGAAGCCTGTTCTGTATCAGGGTGCATTAGGTAATGATGTTATCGAAATCCTGCGCATTATTCTTTGCCCGCTCCCACTCTTTTGCCGCAATTACCATTCTTATCTCCCCATAGCTTATGCTGTCGCCTAATTTCTCTTTAATGGGCGTGATGGATGTGCCTTCAAAATTTTCAAGAAGCGGTTCTATTAAAACGAACTTTTCCCTTTCCACCAGTTCATTAATTGATATGATGCCACGCTGAACATAGAAAGCAAGGTGGCCTTCGATCGTTCCAACTGAAAGGTTGCGCAGCTTTGCAATATCGGCAATCTGGTTACCTTCCCTGAACAAAGCATAACTCACATTTTTGGTGTCTTCCTTTATTGTTTCCGATTTTTGCTTGCGTTCCTTTTTTGGCTGCATGCCTGCAACGGATGATGCAAGGTTATGTTCATTGCAATATGCATTAATCACCTCTAAAAAAAGATAACCATATTGCTTTGCCTTAGCCTGCCCAAAGCCTTTTATCTTAACGATCTCCTCCAAATTCTGTGGCAGATATAATGCCATTTCATCAATAGTGGCGCTGTTGGCAACATAATAGATAGGAACATTTTTTTGATCGCATATTTTATTTCGCAACGCCCTTAATTTTTTATGCAATTCAGGATGAGGTGATTCTGTCTTTTGCTCAGACGCCGTTGCATAAGCATTCACATAAAATGAAGGCGCTGCAAAATTCTTTTTATAATGATAATACTGGCTAACAGAAAATTGTTCAATGCAGCATTGCAGCAAATGCCGTTTCTCAGCAAGCAGTATAAAAATTTCTTTCAGCCCATCATTATACACTTTGGCATGTTGCTTACTATCGGTGCTGGCGGGCGATTGCCTCAGTGTTCCCATCAATACTTCGAGCTGTTTTGCAAAATATTCTGCGGCGGAATGCAGCCTCTGCTGAATGCCGTCATTCTCTTCCGGCAAATCACCGGTAATAAAAAGTTTATTCAGTTGCAGCTTAAATTTATCAGCCACCGTTTGCAGTTCTGTTATTGTTTTCTCTATGCCATCAAGCCACAATAACAGTTCCGCATTGTACGCAGCTTTATTATCTTTTACCGTTTTGTTTAATTCTGTGCATTGTTTTATCACTGCAGCAAAATCAAACAAGGCCAGCAGCAAATTTTGCTGGTATATTTTTTTGGATTGATGCAGTTGTTCCTGCAGGTTTTCTTCTGTGGCAGCCTGTTCAGAAAATTCAATTATCCGCTTATCTGTTTGCAAACCCGAAGGTGTAATCTGGCTTTTCAAAACAATGCCGGTTAAAGATGTACAACGGCTTAATGCTACATACACCTGGCCCGGCGCAAAAGCCCGGCCGGCATCAATTACAGCCTTCTCAAACGTTAAGCCCTGGCTTTTATGTATGGTAATTGCCCAGGCCAGCCGTAAAGGATACTGGACGAATTTGCCTATCACATCTTCTTCCAGTTGCTGCGTTTGCTTATCTACAGCATAACGGATGTTTTCCCAGGTTTCTTTGCTCACTTCAATCTCGCCAGCCTCGTCTTTACATTGAACAAAAATGGCATCCTCTTCAATTTTTGTAACCGTGCCTATCTTCCCGTTAAAATATCTTTTTATTTTTTCTTTATCGTTCCTTATAAACATTACCTGCGCGCCAATTTTAAGCTCCAGCTTTTCATCGGCAGGATACGCTTTCTCATTAAACTCGCCCGTTACTTCTGCTTTGAATAAGAAAGCTTTTCGCTTAAGCTTTGCAAGCTCTTCCGCATTGGTACTGTCTGATTTATAATTATGTGTTGTAAGAAAAATATAGCCATCATTACTGCCCAATTCAAACCAGGGATCGTAACGGCTGTTCAGCAAATCCATGCCCGCATCGCTAAGATTATTATGCCGCACCTCATTTAAAAGATGAATGAATTTCTCATCGCTCTGCCTGTATATTTTCTGAAACTCAACATATACCGGTGGAAACTGCCGCATTACCTGGCTGTCAAAAAAATAAGGGCTGCTGTAAAAATCGCGCAGTAAATTCCACTCATTGTCGGGGATGATAGGCGGCAACTGGAACATATCGCCAATAAACAAAACCTGCACACCGCCAAAGGGCTCATTATAACGGTAACGAAAATGCCTTAAAACCGTGTCAATGGCATCGAGCGTGTCACATCGCACCATGCTTATCTCATCAATAATCAATAGTTCCAGTTGCTGCAGCACTTTGCGCTTTTCATTATTCAAACGCATCCTGCCCAACAGGCTATGTTTGTTCACAATACTATCACCTGGCATAAAGCCGCTTGCTTCGGGAATAAATGGCGACAAAGGCAACTGGAAGAAAGAATGAATGGTTGCGCCGCCGGCATTAATGGCAGCCACACCGGTTGGCGCGGTTACAGCAATCTGTTTAATGCAATTTTGCCTGATGTGCTTTAAGAAAGTGGTTTTGCCGGTGCCGGCTTTCCCCGTAAGAAAAATATTGCGGTTGCTTTCGTTCACCAGGCTCTCTGCAAGCTGAAATATTTTATTGTCGCTATCAATAGCCATAAGGCTAATCTGGAATTTTAAAAGTTAATAATGCAGGCTTTATTCAAATCAATACAAATATCCTGTAAAAGGAATAAACTTTGCCGCTTTAAACATAAATCAGCAACATGGCAACTATTTTACTTACCGGCGGCACAGGCATGATCGGCACAGCGCTTCAGCGATTTTTAACCGGCAAAGGTTATTTGGTTATAGTATTGGTGAGGGATAATGCAGCATATTTAAAAGCCAATAATATAACCTGCGCAAAATGGAATGTGGAAAAAGGAGAAGTAGATAAGGAAGCCATTGCTGCCGCAGATTATATTATCCATCTTGCCGGCGCCAATGTTGGTGAAAAGAGGTGGACAAAAAACAGAAAAAGAGAAATAGTAGAAAGCCGTGTTAAAAGCGGGGAGCTGATCGTAAAATCACTCGGCGAAATACCCAATAAAATCAAAGCGGTTATCAGCGTGTCAGCTATTGGCTGGTATGGCCCTGATACAGCCGCTTCAAAACGCAATGGCTTTACAGAAAATGCACCTGCTGATAATGATTTCTTAGGCAATACCTGCAGGCTTTGGGAAGAAAGCATAAAACCTGTTGAAGCATCAGGCAAACGCTTAATTATTACAAGGCTTGGCATTGTATGGAGTAAAGAAGGCGGCGCTTTGGCTGAATTTAAAAAACCGCTTAAAGCCGGTATGGCAGCCATACTGGGCAACGGCAAACAAATGATAAGCTGGATTCATATTGATGATCTATGCAGGCTTTTTTTATTTGCTATTGAACAGGAAAGTATGCGTGGCATTTATAATGCTGTTGCTGACGAAACCATATCAAACAAAATATTTACGTTAACGCTTGCGGGTAAACTGCGTGGCAGGCTTTTTATACCTGTATATGTTCCTGCATTTGCTTTAAAATTAATGATGGGCGAAATGAGCATTGAAGTGTTGAAAAGCACTACGGTAAGCAATAAAAAAATACATGATGCAGGTTTTACTTTCTTATATCCTTCGGTGGAAGCAGCGTTGGAAAATTTAACTACAGGTCGTCTTTCTGAAATTTATTGAATGAAAGAAATACAAACAAGCCTATATACACAAGGCATGTAACAAATAACGTAGTTGGCGGCGGCGCGTTGTTATAAATAATTTTAGAGCCGAATGTTACAGGGATAAGCGTATCACTCGCCTGCAATGGAAAATAGTAGCGAATGGTACCATCGCCACTTAAAAATTTATAATCAACAAGCCCGCCAATCAATTGCTCGAACACAAGCCCGTACAAAAAGAAAACAGCCATTGCCAAACCGCTGCGGCGCATTAAAACGGCCAATATCATAGCAGTAAACAAATAGCAGAGCGTTTGAATAAAGCTGTAGCCGATATACTCAATACCATTAAAGGAAAAAGTTTTGCTGTAGCTGCTTCCAAAATAAACGGCAATCAGAAAACAGCAGGCTGTTGTAATAACTGCAATTATTAACCCGAATAAAATTTTAGCCAAAACAAACTGGCTCCTTGTTAAACCATCAATAATATTCTGGCGATGCGTTTTAAAATTATATTCGTTGGTTATAACCAGTATCATTAACATGCCCGGAAAATATAACAGCCAACTGCTTACCCAGGCAATGGTTTGATACACTGCCGGAAAATCATAAGGGAAAATAGTCACCGGCATATTATTCTTTTTTATTTCGCCCTGTACATTAAATGCAATCTGGTTTATACCGTACAGGCTTATTACATACAGCGCAAGAAATATCCAGAAAGCGCGATAGTGCTTTACTTTAAGCCATTCGAGTTTTAATAAATGCGCCATGGTTTATATTTAGAGGTATGGGGTATGAGGCCTTACATCCTATACCTTTATCCTTACACCTTATTTGTGAGCTCCAGGAATTTAGTTTCAAGGCTTTTTTTCTTTACCTGCAAATGATTCAATGCAATGTTATTTTCAAAACAATATGCATTCACAGCAGCAGCATTTGCATTGCCATTCGCAAAAAATAATTGCAATACATTGTTATGCTTTTTTACAGATGAAAAGCCGCCCATCCGCTGCAATACATTTTCAAGCATCGTTAAATCATCTGAAGCCACTTCAATTATTTCATCAGTTACGAGCGCTTCGTCAACGCTGCCAGCCGTTAAAAGATTGCCATTTTTGATTATCGCTACATGCGTGCAAATCTTTTCCACCTCATCTAATAAATGGCTTGCCATAATAATGGTTTTACCTTCTTCAGCAAGCCGCTTTATCAGCTCTCTTATTTCAGCAATGCCATTCGGGTCAAGGCCATTGGTTGGTTCATCAAAAATCAAAACCTGCGGATCGCCCAATAAACAGGAAGCAATAGCAAGCCTTTGTTTCATGCCCAAAGAGTAAGTATTGAATCTGCTTTGCCTGCGCTGATAAAGATTCACTTTCTGCAGCACATTATCAATTTCATTAAAGCCTTTGCCTTTTATATGGGCGGCAACCCGAAGATTTTTTTCGCCGGATAAATAATGATAAAAATTAGGCGTTTCCAGCAAAGTGCCCACCTGCTTACGCACCGCTGCATCAGCAGGTTCACCCAATAAAGTAAAACTGCCGGATGATGGCTTTAATATATCTAAAATAATTCCGAGCAGGGTTGTTTTACCGCTTCCGTTTGGGCCAAGAATACCATACACGCTGCCTGCCGGCACGCTGAACGAGACATTGTTTAAAGCCGTAATGGTTTTATAATGCTTGGTAACATTGTTTATTTCAAGAACAGGCACAATAAATTTTTACCAAATAAAACTAACCAATTTTGAATAAGCCGCGCTGAAATATATGAAAGGCAAAAAACCAGTATTGTTGCCTGCAGATAGACTGGCTCAGTCTTTTCATACTAAGCCAGTCTATTACTAATGCGAACACAAAAATCACAGAATGAAACCGAGCATGATAATTTTTCTCACACAGGGGAATGTACATGGCGAGGTTCCATGAGACAACTGAAAAACAAATATGCACGCATGAAATTTTAAACGAAATTGCACGCATGAAAAAAATTGCAGTGATTCCTGCACGGTATGCATCAACCCGCTTTCCGGCAAAGCTGATGCAGATGCTTGGCGACAAAACAATTATAAAAACTACTTATGATAATACGGTAGCAACAGGTTTGTTTGATGATGTAATGGTGGTTACCGACAGCGAAATTATTTACAACGAGCTGCAACATGATAACGTTGTAATGAGCAAACAAAACCACGAAAGCGGCAGCGACCGTATTGCAGAAGCCATTGCCGGTATTGATTGTGATGTAATTATAAATGTACAGGGCGATGAGCCGTTTGTTGATGCCGTTATACTTAAAAATTTATTGACGGCCTTTGACGATAAACGTGTAAATGTTGCAAGCGTAATGCATGAATTGTTTGAGCAAAGCGACATTGAAAACCCAAACAATGTAAAAGTGGTGGTTAATAAAAACAATGACGCTTTATACTTCAGCCGGGCGGCAATTCCCTTTGTTAGAGATGCAGGCACAAAGGCAAGGTATTTTAAGCACATTGGCATTTATGTCTACAGGAAAGAGGCTTTGCTGCAGTTTACAACATGGCCGGCAGGCGAACTGGAAAAAATTGAAAAGCTTGAGCAACTGCGTTATCTTGAAAATGGCATTAATATAAGAATGGTGTTAACCGGCCATGCAGGTATTGGTATTGATACGCCGGAAGACCTTGAACTGGCAAAGCAATTTCTAAAGCAACAACAAAATATAAATAACTGATGCAAACACTTACCTGCACATTGATCCAGTCAAAATTATACTGGCAGGATGCTGCTGCCAACAGGCAAATGTTTGCAGAAAAAATAAATGCCATTCAACAAAAAACGGAGGTTGTTATTCTGCCTGAAATGTTTTCAACGGGCTTTAGCATGCAGCCGGAAAAGTTTGCAGAAACGATGGATGGCGATACGGTTGCCTGGATGAAGAAGACAGCGGCTTCAAAAAAGATTATCATTGTTGGCAGCCTGATGATAAAAGCTCCCTCTCTTTTGGAAAGGGCTCAGGGAGAGGCCTTCTATAACCGTTTAATCTGGATGCTGCCGAATGGCGATTATGGTTATTATGATAAGCGCCATTTATTCGCTTATGGCGATGAGCATAAACATTATACAGCAGGCAATAAAAGATTAATTGCATCGGTAAAGGGCTGGAAGATAAACCTGCAGGTTTGCTATGATTTAAGATTCCCTGTCTGGGCGAGGCAATCCCTCCCGCTCCACCTGTGGAGCGGGACCGGGGGTGAGGGTGAATATGATGTGTTGATCTATGTGGCCAACTGGCCCGAGCGCCGCGCCGCTGCATGGAAAACTTTATTGCAGGCAAGGGCGATAGAAAACCAGTGCTATGTTATCGGTGTGAACAGGATTGGCGATGATGGCAATGGCATTTATCATTCGGGCGATAGTATGGTTATTGATCCGTTGGGTGAAATTCTCTATCATAAAAAAGATGAGGAAGATATTTTTACGGTTGAATTAAACAAAAAACATCTTGAATCTGTAAGAACAAAATTGCCGTTTTTAAAAGATGCCGACAGGTTCATTATCACAAATGAATAATCAATGTCGTTTAGTTAAAACTTTATTTTGTAAAATATTCAATAATCATTTTATAGACGCTTATAATTGAATATTGGTTGTTGTGTATTCCTGCCCGTCCGGCAGGCGGAGAATATTGAGCGTTTTTCTTAATTAAACGGCATTGAATGAGTAATATAAAAATATACCTGGCAGAAAGGGTATTTACCGGTTACGGCATGCTACCGCAACATGCTGTTGTTGTAGTAAATGATGTAATTGCAGAGGTAATTCCATTAACAGCTATACCAGCTGATGCTGAGGTTATTGATTACAAAAACGCTTTGATTGCGCCTGCGTTTATTGACATACAATTATATGGCGCTTATAAAAGGTTGCTCTCTGCTTACCCTGATGCGGAAACGGTAAAAGCTATTTATACATACAGCAAAGCAGGCGGTTGTTCGCATTGCATGCCAACCGTGGCTACCCATACTTATGAAACCATTTTTAAATGCGTTGATGCAGTAAGAGCTTATTGGAATGCAGGCGGAGCAGGCGTTTCAGGCCTGCATGTGGAAGGCCCGTGGATAAGTCAGGCCAAACGCGGGGCCCATAATCCCGACTGGATTTTTTCTCCTTCCATCCAGCAGGCAAAAGAATTGTTGGAGCACGGAAAAGAAGTAATAAAAATAATAACGCTTGCACCGGAAGTTGTGAGCAAGGAAGTAATTGAACTTATTCAATCGTACAATATTATTATCTCTGCAGGCCACAGCAATGCAACGTACGAACAGGCCATACAAGCATTCAGTACAATAAAAACGGCAACGCATTTATACAACGCCATGAGTGCTTTCCGGCACCGTGGGCCGGGAATGGCGGGCGCCATATTCGATCATGCATCTGTTAACTGCAGCATTGTGCCTGATGGTTATCATGTAAGCTTTCCTGCGATACGTATCGCTAAAAAAATTATGGGCGAAAGATTATTTGCCATCACCGATGCAGTTACCGAAACGCATGAAGGCTATTACACGCATATAGTAGACGGCAATAAATATGCTGCCAATGGCATTCTCAGCGGCTCTGCATTAACTATGAATAAATGCGTGAAAAATTTTGTTGAGCATTGCAATATTGATATTGAAGAAGCCTTGCGCATGTGCAGCCTTTATCCTGCAAAAATTTTGGGCAAAGAAAATGAACTCGGTATTATTGCAACAGGCAGAAAAGCAAATATGGTGGTATTGAATGATGAACTTTCTGTTGTGGAAACGATATGCATAACGGGTACATAAATTATACGCTGATTGCAATCTTCTTATGTGTTTGGATATATTATTGAAAGGAAGAACAACAGAACAAAAAGCAAAGCTTTCTTCGCAGGCATGAAAAAAATAAGCTTTAAAGTCAGGGCCTTTGAGCCATCGTGGCATTTCTGCTAATCCAGCCTTTCAAAGCAGTCTCCTCTGTACATTTGAAGCTCGTTTATTTATTAAGTTTTATTTTTATTTTGTTGTCGGCTTGGGTAGTGCTGTCCCCGGAGCCTGCCTTCGGGCTGCACCGGAACGCGATGAAATGCTATAGCCGGTCATCCAAAAAGAGTATATCTAAAACAACAATATGCCCAGGAGTATTATTGCAGGAATTGGGATGTATGTGCCCGAGCATGTTTTCACCAACAACGACCTCACCAAATACATGGATACGAGTGATGAATGGATACAGGAACGCACCGGTATTAAAGAACGCCGCTTTGCCCACCGCACACAGGAAACAACAGCCACCATGGGCATAGAAGCCGCAAAGATTGCTATAGAAAGAGCCGGGATTATGCCGCAGGATATTGACTTTATTGTGTTTGCCACACTCTCGCCCGATTATTATTTCCCGGGTTGCGGCGTAATTGTGCAGCGTGAATTAAACATGCCTGAAATTGGTGCGCTTGATGTGCGCAATCAATGCAGCGGCTTTGTATATGCATTAAGCGTGGCCGACCAGTTTATACGCAGCGGCACGTATAAAAATATCCTGGTTATAGGCAGCGAGAAACATTCTTTCGGCCTTGACTTTAATACGCGCAGCCGCAATGTATCGGTTATATTCGGTGATGGCGCCGGCGCCATTGTATTACAACCAACAGAAGATGAAAACCGCGGTATATGCAGCACGCATTTGCACAGCGATGGCAGGAGCGCTGAGATGCTTGCCATGTATAACCCCGGCACACATGCCAACCATTGGCAGGAAGGCCTTGCAGATTTTGATGATGCGGAAATAGGCGACATGTTTGAAAGCCACGCCATGATTGATAAAGTGCAGAACCACCCGTTTATGGATGGCCCGGAAGTGTTTAAAAAAGCGGTGGTAAAATTTCCGGAAGTAATAATGGAAGCGCTTGATAAAAACGGCTATGCGCCACAGGATATTAAACTGCTTATTCCGCACCAGGCTAACCTTCGCATAAGCCAGTTTGTACAACAAAAATTAAAACTGGATGACGGCCAGGTGTATAATAACATTCAGAAGTATGGCAACACAACGGCGGCATCCATTCCAATTGCTTTATGCGAAGCCTGGCAGGAAGGTAAAATACAAAAAGGCGATCTTGTTTGCCTTGCCGCTTTCGGCAGTGGTTTTACCTGGGCCAGCGCATTATTAAAATGGTAAAAGATTGCGCAGCATGCAGTAATGTTTTTCGCAGGCGGAGACGCCCTGCGATCCCGCTATCTTGCTTCCGCCATCTGTACAATGTCTTCTACCTTATAAGCCCCGGCGTCTAATTTCTGTTTTGTTTCGCTGAAAGCCTTTAAGGTTGCTTCAATATCCTCATCTGTATGCGCCGCAGTGGGGATGAGGCGGTAGATGATGTGCCCCTTGGGAATGACAGGATAAACCACTATTGAACAGAATATGCCGTAGTTTTCCCGCAGGTCGGTAACCATGGCCGTGGCTTCGGGCACGCCGCCTTTCATGTAAACCGGTGTAACTACAGAGTCCGTTTTACCAATATCAAAGCCTTTTTCCTTTAAGCCGGTTTGAAGTTTTAATGCATTCTTCCACAGCCTTTCTTTTAATTCGGGCATGGAGCGCAGCATTGCCAGCCTTTTTAAATTGCCTATTACAAAAGGCATGGGCAGGCTCTTTGCGAATATTTGCGAGCGTATATTATAACGTATAAAGTCTATTATTTCTGCCGGGCCTGCCATAAAAGCGCCAATGGAAGCCATTGATTTGGCAAAGGTGGAAAAGTAAAGGTCAATCCCATCCTGGCACCCCTGTTCTTCACCCGCGCCGGCGCCTGTTTTCCCCAGCGTGCCAAAGCCGTGTGCATCATCAACCAATAACCTGAACGGGTATGTATCTTTTAAGGCAACAACTTCTTTTAATTTTCCCTGGTCGCCGGCCATGCCAAATACACCTTCTGTAATTACCAGTATGCCGCCCTGCCCTTGTTTTTCAATTAAAGCAGCGGCACGCTGCAATTGCTTTTCGCAATCATTCACATCATTATGGCGAAAAACATAGCGGTGGCCGGGGTGCAGGCGCAGGCCGTCAATAATGCAGGCATGCGATTCTGCATCATACACCACCACATCATGCCGGCCGCAAAGCGTATCAATAGCGCTCATGATGCCCTGGTAGCCATAGTTTAAGAGAATGGCATCTTCTTTATGCTCAAACTCGGCCAGTTCTCTCTCCAGTTGTTCATGGTAAATGCTGTTGCCGCTCATCATCCGGGCGCCCATTGGGCAGGCAAGACCAAATCTGGCAGTGGCATCCGTGTCTGCGTTACGCACGTCAGGATGATTGGCCAGGCCCAGGTAATTATTTAAGCTCCAAACAATTACTTCTTTGCCGCGGAACTGCATCCGATTGCCAATTTCACCTTCCAGCTTGGGAAAAGTATAATATCCGTGTGAGCGTTTGCGATGCTCACCTATAGGGCCGTAGTTTTTAATAAGCCTTTCAAATATATCTGCCATTATAGATTGTTTTCAATTTGATCAAAGCAACAGTTTAAAAAAACTGTGCAAAGGTAAAGGATTGAGCCTTATAAGAAACCAGACCCCGGCACGACGTTTTAATAAAATGTGAAAAAATGCACGTTGCCGCTCTCTGCTATTTCAGGCAGCAGGAAACAACAGGCCAAACCCTCCTGTGTAAAGAGCAGGCTCAAACCAGTTTGAAGTTACATTTGCAAAAATGCCTTAACAATGAAACGCCCATGTAAAATGTATTTTTCACACAGGAGAATGCCTGCCGGCGAGGCAGGTACATCAGGGCGTTCCATGAGGCCATTAAAAAAACAAACCTGCACGAATGAAACTGAAACCAGCCGCCGCCTTGTTTTTCCTGCTTGTTATAGCCGCCTGCAACAATAAGCCTGCCGGCGATAAAACGGAAGCGCCCAAAACCGGCGATAGTAAAAATCCTGACTCGTTCAACGCAGTATTCGACAGCATGCTTACCGCTTACGACAGCCTGCGCACTGCTTTCATTAACTGGGATACCGTTGCTGCCGATAAATATGCCGCCGCTTTGCAACTGTGTTTAATAAGCGTTCCGTATGAGCAATTGCATGAGGAAGATGCAGCCACCAGGGCAACCAGCATTGCCCAAAATGCCGCCGATGCGCTGCAAACTTTAATAAATATTGATTCCATCAACAATAAGCGCCGCTTTTTTTATACGGCTTCTGAAAGTATTTATCACCTTGTAAAGACTACGGGTTACGATAAAACCGTTATTTATCATATAAAATGCCCCATGGCTTTTGATGGCAACCGGGAAGGCTGGTGGATATCAAAAGTTAATACAATAGATAATCCTTATCTGGGCAAATTTCATCCCACATACAAAAGCGCCATGCTGGAATGTGGCATTATTGAAGATTCAATTAATAATATGCAATGAAGTATGTGCCGGGTACATTCATTCTTATCTTGCTTATTCATGCTTCGCAGCTTTTTGCGCAGCAAAAATTTACATGGAAAGGATATGTGAAAGATTCTCTCACCGGCGAAACCCTTATTAACGCCAGCATACTGATAAATAATGAAACCCGTGGCGTAAGCACCAATCAGTACGGTTATTTTTCCCTCACTTTACCGGCCGGTAATTACACACTCCTCTTTTCTTATGTTGGTTATTCGCCTAAAATTATCAATGCAGCGTTTAATAAAAATATATCGGGCGATATATTGCTGCTGCCTGCCGCTGCCACCATGCAGGATGTGGTGGTAACTGCGGCTACGCAGAAAAGGCTCAGCAATGTTAAGAGCGCACAGATGGGGCAGGTGGATTTAAGCATCAATACGGTAAAATCCCTGCCTTCTTTTATGGGCGAAACCGACATTCTTAAAACATTGCAGCTTTTGCCCGGCGTGCGCAATGCCGGCGAAGGCAACAGTGGCTTTTATGTACGTGGTGGCGGCCCCGACCAAAACTTAATATTGCTGGATGAAGCCGTTGTTTACAACAGCGGCCACCTGTTTGGCTTTTTTTCTGTGTTTAATTCCGATGCAGTAAAGAACCTTACCTTAATTAAGGGGGGCATGCCCGCACAATATGGCGGGCGCCTGTCGTCTGTAATTGATATTGCCATGAAAGAAGGCAATGTAAATAAAACCCAGGTGGACGCAGGCCTCGGCCTCATTGCTTCAAGGTTGTCTGTGCAGGGGCCCATTATTAAAAACAAGGCTTCTTACATTATTTCTGCCAGGAGAACCTATATTGATGCGCTCATGAAGCCATTCATTAAAAAAAGCAGCAGTTTCTATGGATCGGGTTATTATTTCTATGATCTGAATGCCAAGGTGAACTATAAAATTTCTAACAACGACCATCTTTATCTGAGCGGTTATTTCGGAAGGGATAAATTTATATTCAATAATGCCCGCCATTCCTTCAGCACCTCCATTCCATGGGGCAATTCAACCGCCACTTTTCGCTGGAACCACAGCTTCAGCAAGAAAGTATTTTCCAATCTTTCTCTTATTTACAATGATTACAAGTTTGATTTCACGGGCCGGCAAGATGATTTTACAATAGGCTATTCTTCCGGCATTAAAGACCGGGGCGCCAAGCTGGATGTGGATTATTTTACTTCCACATCGCACAAAATAAAATTTGGCGGCCAATACACGTACCATGTATTCTATCCCGGCGTGGCAAGCGGCTACCAGGATTCCGTTATTTTTACGCCGGCCAACACGCAAAAAAAGTATGCTTATGAGTATGGCATTTATGTACAGGATGACTGGGACGTCTCAAAACACATTAAAATAAATTATGGCCTGCGATTCAGCGCTTTTCAGCAGGCAGGCCCCTATACCATTTATAAAACGGACGCCGATGGCAATAAACTCGACAGTACCGTTTTTCATTTTGGCCAGATTATAAAGACTTATGGCGGGTTTGAGCCGAGGATCACCATCCGTTACGGGCTTAATAACAACAGCTCCATAAAAGCTTCGGTAACGCGGAACCTCCAATACATACATCTTGTAAACAATGCCGGCACCACACTGCCAACAGATATCTGGGTGCCTTCCACTTACCGGGTGCAGCCGCAGGACGGCATTTTATATGCTGCCGGCTATTTCAGGAATTTTGCAGGCAATATGTTTGAAACATCTCTGGAGCTTTATTACAAAACCATGAAGCACCAGATAGAATATGAGGAAGGATATACCCCCAGTTTAGAAGACCCGGAGAAGAGCTTCGTGTTTGGAAAAGGCTGGAGCTATGGCAGCGAGCTTTTTATTAATAAAGTAAAGGGAAAGCTCACCGGGTGGCTGGGTTATACGCTGTCCTGGACGTGGCGCCGTTTCCCGGCATTGAATAATGGCAATAAATATCCCGGTAAATATGACCGCCGCCACGATCTTTCCCTGGTTGGCATGTATGAATTATCTCCCAGATGGAAGCTTTCTTCCACTTTTATTTTTGGCACCGGCAATGCCATTTCCCTGCCCGAGCGTTTTTATTTTATTAACGGCACGCTCACGCAGGAATACAGCTCCATTAACGCCTACCGCATGAAACCTTACCACCGCCTCGACCTGGGCGCCACTTATACGCCCAAACCTAAGAAACCAAGGAAATATATAAGCAGTTGGGTATTCAGCATATACAATGTGTACAGCCGCCAGAACCCGTATTTTTATTATTTTAACCAGGATGGCTCTCTTGCAGACGGCAATTTAAAAATAACTGCCAAACAGGTTTCCCTGTTCCCTATTATTCCAGCCGTTACCTGGAATGTGCACTTCTGATAAGCGTATTGGTATGCTACCGCTAAATTTTAAGAAGGTTTTGCAATTAAAACAAATTTTTCTGGCAAATTATATTACCTTTGCCGACTTATGTTTTTTGGAACATCGAACCGTCTTTCACTTTTCATATTTACATCATTGCAAAAACATTCATGTTATTCATTATAGCTGGGATAATGTTATGCTGCACAAGTGTTGCGACGCAACCGTGATGCCATGAAATGCCAAAGCCGGTAACCCAAATTCAAAAAACAAATAATCAGAAAAATTGAAATTTCAATATGGCTATCAAAAAAGAAAATCGTCCCAAAGCCAATTTTTCAAAAATAACTATTGGCCTTGCCTCTCCCGATAGTATTTTGGAACGCAGCTTTGGTGAAGTTCTAAAACCTGAAACGATCAATTACCGCACCTACAAGCCAGAGCGCGACGGTTTGTTTTGCGAGCGCATTTTCGGTCCTGTAAAAGATTACGAATGCGCCTGCGGCAAGTATAAGCGGATCAGGTATAAAGGCATTGTTTGCGACCGTTGCGGCGTAGAGGTAACTGAAAAAAAGGTACGCCGTGAAAGAATGGGGCATATTAAGCTGGTAGTACCGGTGGTGCACATCTGGTACTTCAAAAGCCTTCCCAACAAGATCGGCTATTTATTGGGCGTAAGCTCTAAAAAGCTGGAAACCATTGTGTATTATGAAAGGTATGCCGTTATTCAGCCGGGTATTCGGGAAGATAAAGGGTTGCAAACGGGCGACCTTTTAACGGAAGAAGAATACCTTGATATTATTGATAACCTTCCAAAGGATAATCAATACCTGCCGGATGAAGATCCGCAGAAATTCATCGCCAAGATGGGTGCAGAAGCCGTGCATGACCTGCTGGCCCGCATCAACCTGGATGAGCTCAGCTATACTTTAAGAAATGCTGCGGCCAACGAAACTTCACAGCAACGTAAAGCCGATGCCTTAAAACGCCTGAGTGTGGTGGAAGCCTTCCGCGATGCCAGCACCAGGATCAGTAACCACCCTGAATGGATGGTAATGCAATACATACCGGTTATTCCGCCGGAATTAAGGCCATTGGTTCCCCTGGATGGCGGCCGTTTTGCCTCTTCTGACCTGAATGATCTTTACCGCCGTGTTATCATTCGTAACAACCGCCTGAAGCGTTTGCTGGAAATTAAAGCGCCTGAAGTGATCTTACGCAATGAAAAACGTATGCTGCAGGAAGCGGTTGACAGTTTATTCGATAACAGCCGTAAATCCAATGCGGTGAAAGCTGAAGGCGGCCGTGCTTTGAAATCTTTAAGCGATGTGCTGAAAGGTAAACAGGGTCGTTTCCGCCAGAACCTGCTGGGTAAACGTGTTGACTATTCCGGCCGTTCTGTTATCGTGGTTGGCCCTGAGCTGAAAATGCACGAGTGCGGTTTGCCAAAAGATATGGCTGCAGAATTGTTTAAGCCATTTATCATCAGGAAATTAATTGAAAGAGGTATCGTAAAAACAGTAAAATCTGCCAAGAAATTAGTTGACAGAAAAGATGCTGTTGTTTGGGATATTCTCGAAAATATATTGAAAGGGCACCCGGTTATGCTTAACCGCGCCCCCACGCTGCACCGTTTATCCATCCAGGCGTTCCAGCCTAAACTGGTAGAAGGTAAAGCTATACAATTGCACCCGTTGGTAACCACAGCGTTCAACGCTGACTTTGATGGTGACCAGATGGCGGTGCACGTTCCGCTGAGCAATGCAGCCATTCTGGAAGCGCAGTTATTAATGTTGTCTTCGCACAACATTCTTAACCCGCAAAATGGCACGCCAATCACGCTTCCTTCACAAGACATGGTATTGGGCCTTTACTACATTACAAAGGGCAAAAAAGGCACGCCGGAAGAACCTGTAAAGGGCGAAGGCAAATCTTTCTACAGCCTGGAAGAAGTAATGATAGCTTACAATGAAGGCAAGGTTGATTTGCATGCGCATATTAAAGTGCGTGCAGATGTGCGTGAGAAGAGCGGTGAAATAGTGAAGAAACTAATTGAAACAACCGTTGGCCGCGTCATGTTCAACCAGTTTGTACCGCAAAAAGTAGGTTACATTAACGCATTGCTTACGAAGAAAAACCTTCGGGAGATTATCGGCGATATCATCAAGATCACTGACGTTCCGCAGTCGGCTAAGTTTTTGGATGATATTAAAACCCTTGGTTTCCGCATGGCCTTCCGCGGTGGCTTAAGCTTCAGCGTAAACGATTTGATTGTTCCTGATGTAAGGAATGAAATGATTGAGAATGCAAAATCTGAAGTGGAAGACATACGCGAAAGCTATAACATGGGCCTCATCACCAATAATGAAAGGTATAACCAGGTTATTGACATCTGGGGCCGTGTGGATATGCGCATCACAGAATCTTTGATTCATGAAATGGCGCGTGATAAGCACGGTTTCAATTCCGTTTACATGATGCTTGACTCCGGCGCCCGTGGTTCTAAAACACAGGTAAAGCAGTTGGTGGGCATTCGCGGGCTGATGGCAAAGCCAAGAAAAAGCGGTTCAAGCGGTTCCGAAGTAATCGAAAACCCGATCCTCTCTAACTTTAAAGGCGGGCTGAATGTGTTGGATTACTTTATCTCTACGCACGGCGCCCGTAAAGGTTTGGCCGATACCGCCCTGAAAACAGCGGATGCCGGTTACTTAACCCGCCGTTTGGTTGACGTGGCGCAGGATGTGGTGATATCTGAAGAAGATTGCGGCACCTTGCGTGGCATTGCCACTTCTGCATTAAAAGATAATGAAGACATCATTGAATCTTTGGCTGACCGCATACAGGGCCGTACTTCATTGCATGATGTTTACGATCCGCATACAGATGAGCTGATTATTAAAGCTGGCGAAGAAATTTCCCAGGATGTTGCCAAACAAATTGATGAATCGGGCATTGAAAGCGTGGAAATACGTTCTGTATTAACCTGCGAAAGCAAACGCGGAGTATGCGTGAAATGCTATGGTAAAAACCTGGCTACCGGCTACCTCGCACAGCGTGGTGATGCCGTAGGTATCATTGCCGCCCAGTCAATCGGGGAGCCTGGCACACAGCTTACTTTGCGTACCTTCCACGTAGGTGGTGTTGCAGGCGGCGCTTCCATTGAATCTGCATTAACTGCCAAATTTGATGGTACCATACACTTCGACGGTTTGCGCACTGTTCAGGCAGTAAACAATGAAGGCAATAAAATTCATGTTGTAATCGGCCGTACCGGCGAGGTTCGTATCATGGATCTGAAAAACGATCGTCTCCTTATCACCAATAATATTCCTTACGGTTCTGTGCTTGCTGTAAAAGACGGGCAGGCAGTGAAGAAAGGCGATACTATATGTACATGGGATCCGTTCAACAACGTTGTTGTTGCCGAAATACCCGGTACAGTTAAGTTTGAGAACGTATTGGAAGGCATTACCTACCGCGAAGAAGCCGATGAACAAACAGGCCATCGCGATAAAGTGGTTATAGAAACAAAAGATAAAACCAAGATACCTTCAATAATAGTAGAAGGCGCCAAAGACACAAAATCGTACAACCTGCCTGTAGGCAGCCGTTTGATCCTTGAGGAAGGCGATGCGGTAGCTGCGGGCGATGTAATTGTAAAAATCCCGAGAACACTCCGCAAATCAGGCGATATAACCGGGGGCCTTCCCCGTGTAACGGAATTGTTTGAAGCAAGAAACCCAAGCAATCCTGCTATTGTTTCTGAAATTGACGGGGTGGTTACTTTTGGCAATGTAAAGCGTGGTAACCGCGAGATCATTGTTGAAGCAAGGGACGGTATCATAAAAAAATACCTCGTTCCGCTTACAAGGCAGATATTGGTTCAGGATGGCGACTTCGTAAAAGCAGGAACGCCGTTGAGTGACGGCCAGGTAGCGCCTGCCGACATTCTTGCCATTAAAGGGCCTTTTGCCGTTCAGGAATACGTGGTAAATGAAATTCAGGAAGTTTACCGCCTGCAGGGCGTGCGCATAAACGACAAGCACATTGAAGTGATCGTGCGCCAGATGATGAAGAAAATTGAAATTGTGGATGCCGGCGACAGCAAATTCCTGGAGGAAGACCTGGAAGACAGGTTTGATTTTATTGAAGAAAACGACCGCCTGTTTGAAAAGAAAGTGGTTACAGAACCAGGCGAAAGCGCCAGGCTGCGTTCCGGCCAGATTATCTCACTGCGTGAGTTAAGGGAAGAAAACTCTGTTTTGCGCCGCGCTGATAAAAAGCTGGTTGAAGTAAGGGATGCAGAACCTGCCACCGCAAGACCGGTTCTTCTGGGTATTACCAAAGCTTCGCTGGGCGTGCAAAGCTGGATTTCAGCCGCATCATTCCAGGAAACAACCAAGGTACTAAGCTCTGCCGCCATAAACGGCAAGAGCGATGATATGCTCGGCTTGAAAGAAAACGTAATTACCGGCCACTTAATTCCTGCGGGCAGTGGCTTGCGTGAGTTTGAAAATATGATTGTAGGCAGCAGGGAAGAATATGAATTGCTTACCACCACACGTGAAGCCATGAATTTTGACGATGAAGAGTAGTTTTTAAAAACAATAAAACAAAAAGCAGGGAGCGAAAGTTTCCTGCTTTTTTATTTTAGTCCAGTCAGAAAGGATTAAAGGATTTGAATGCAATTCCAAAATGTCATCTATCAGAATGGCCATCAAAGGGTGTATCGCACGGAGGGCACAAAGCCAACAGAGGCGATTATCTCTCTGTTATCTCCTTTGCTCTGTGCGCTATGCTATTACTGCACTTTTCTCAGCAAAACAATATAAGTGGGAAAATGATCACTGTAGCCACCGCGAAAAACATTGCCATCCCATGTGCGCATCGGGTAGCCTTTATACTTACCCGTATTTTCAACCATAAATTCTTTATTGAAAATATGCGGCTGGTAAAAGAAATAACCTTCCTGGTTTTTATCAAGCCAGGCATAGCTTATAATGATCTGGTCAAACAAGCCCCATGCATCCTGGTAGGCCAGCGTGCCAATTCCTTTTTTATATAAATCAATCCAGGGATTATATAAACCGCCCGGTTTTACATCTTCCATTTTTCCTTTAGCGCCAAGAATTTTGGTAACACTTGCATTTATGGGGTCATCATTCAGATCACCCATAACAATGATCTTCGCATTGGGCTTATACTTTTCAATCGAATCAATAAAACGCTTATTAACCTGCGCAGCAGCAAAACGCCCGGAAGCGCTGCGTTGCTCGCCTCCTACCCTGCTTGGCCAGTGATTAACAAATACATAAACCGTGTCGCCATTTAAAACACCTTTCACCCATAAAATATCTCTTGTAAAAGCGCTTGTTTTGGCGCCCTCCGGCAAGGGCACAAATAATTTTTTACTGCTGATAACGGTGAAATATGCAGGGTTATATAAAAGCGCAACATCTACACCGCGAATATCCCTTGAATCATAATGCACCATACCATAATTGCGTTCTTTTAATAAGGGATGATGAATAAGATCGTTCAATACCGTATCATTTTCAATTTCTGCAACGCCGATAAAAGCAATGCCATCAGGATTGATATCCGTACCTATCTGCGAGATAACCGTTGCAAGGTGCTGCACCTTTTCCTGATATACTTTACCGTTATAGTTTTTAACGCCGGCAGGCAAAAAATCTTCATCATTTGTGTTTGGGTTATCAACTGTATCGTAAAAATTTTCAAGATTATAAAAAGCAATAATGGCCGGCGTATATTGCTGTTTTTGTGAGAATAAATTTACAGCAAATAGCAGCGCGCTTAATAACAGGGTGGTTTTCATTGCCGGAAAAAATATTTTGCTATGCTTAAATGTAAAGCTTTCAGGCCAATAACTTATTAAACCTTCAATGAAAAAACTTTACGGTGAAAAGTTCCGGCAGCCATAATGTATGGCTGCCTATGAATGCAGCCGGTTAAAAAGTCTCAAAATCATACTTTCCGCAACAAACCGGCCATTAAATTATTTCCTGTTTTAAAAGTAAACCGTTAAATTAGTTGTCCTTAATTAACTAGCCCTATGCAAACATCATTGCTAACTGCAGTTTTTCTTGCCATCGCGCTATATGGTTTTTGCCAGCAAAATACCATCGAAAACAATATTACAAACCCAAACACAGAAACAGATTCATCCTTTATAGGCGAATGGAAAGATAATGCTGCCGATAATATCCCAATCATTACGCTTGATGATAATGACCTGGGTGAGGCCAGCGCTCAGAACATATCATCTTTGCTCACCGCCGGCCACGACCCATTTTATAATGCGGCTACATTCAATTTCAGCGTGGCAAGGTTTCGCATACGCGGCTACAATGCCGATAATTCGGCCACGTATATAAATGGCGTTCCAATGGATAACCTTGATAACGGCTATACCCCTTATGGTTTATGGGGAGGATTGAATGATGTGTTCCGCAACCGCGACATCAACTTCGGCATACGCTACAACACATTTGCTTTTGGCGATATAGGTAATTCAACCCATATTGATGTGCGCGCCAGCAAGCAAAGAACGCAAACCGGCATAGGTTATGCCTTGTCAAACAGAAGCTATGACCACCGCATCATTTTTACACACAGCACGGGATTGAATAAACAAGGCTGGGCATTTACAGTTTCAGGAAGCTGGCGCTATGCGGATGAAGGCTATGCGCCCGGCACTTATTTTAATGGCTATAGCTGGTTTGCTGCGGTTGATAAAAAATTAGGCCAAAAACAAATATTATCGTTTGTTGCTTTTGCTGCTCCCACAGAAAGTGGCAGGCAAAGCGCTTCTACACAGGAAATGACCGGCATTGCAGGCACGCATTATTATAACCCATTGTGGGGTTATCAAAACGGCAGGAAAAGAAATGCCGGTATCAGCCAATCAAACCAACCGGTTATTTTGCTTACACACGATTTTCGCATCACCAACAAAACAAATATTACAACTTCACTTGGCTATATATCCGGCAAACGCTTGTATTCAGCGCTTGACTGGTATAATGCGCCCGACCCCCGGCCTGATTATTACCGCTACCTGCCTTCTTATTATAAGGATGATGCTTACCAGCAGCAACAGGTATATGATAACCTGAAAAATAATGAGGCGGCAAGGCAGATAAACTGGGACAATTTATACAACATTAACCGTTATAATACTGCGGCCATTAATAATGCAAACGGCGTTGAAGGCAATACGGTAACCGGCAACCGTTCCTATTACATACTGGGAGAAAGGGTAACCAATAGCAGGCGCATTATCTTCAATTCCGTTTTAAATGCGCACATAAGCGATCATATTGATTTTACGGCAGGTGAAAGCTATCAGTCAACCAACAACAATTATTTCCAGCGCATAAAAGATTTACTGGGCGGCAGTTTCTGGGTTGATGTAAACCAGTTTGCACAAAGGGAATTTCCGACGGATAATACTGCTTATCAAAACGATTTAAACCATCCCAGCCGTATTGTAAAAACGGGTGGTAAATATGGTTACGATTACAATATTAAAACTGATAAGATAGCTGCCTGGTCGCAATTCGTTTTCAGGTTTCCGCATATTGATTTCTTTATTGCCGGCGAAGGTTCGCAAACCATTTTCAGAAGAATTGGTAATGTTAGGAATGGTTTGTTCCCGAATAACTCTTATGGAAAATCTGCACCCAATCTTTTTTACAATTATGCTGTTAAAGGTGGAATCACGTATAAAATCAATGGAAGGAATTATTTATCCATAAGCAGCGCTTTGCTAACCCGGGCGCCTTATTTTGAAGATGCTTACGTTTCACCAAGAACAAGGGATTTTGTGCAGGATAGCTTGCGCAGTGAAAATATTCAAACGCTTGAAGGCGGCTATATTTTAAACGCACCCAAGCTTAAAATTCATTTAATTGGGTATTACACACAAATGAAGCACGCTTTTAATGTGCTTACTTTTTATCACGACGAATACCGGGATTTTGTAAACTATGCTTTAAGCCACATTGATAAATTATATTTTGGAGGAGAGTTTGGATTTGAAGCGAATATTGCCCGCAATATAACGATTAGCGGCGCCGCTGCCGTGGGAAGATATTATTACAACAGCCGCCAGCAGGCCATAACAACAGTTGATAATACAGCAACCATCTTAAATAAAGAAACAGTTTATTCGAATAATTACCGCATCCCATCAACGCCACAGAATGCTTATAGCTTTACCGTTACGTATCGTTCTCCAAAATTCTGGATCATCAGCTTAACCGGCAATTATTTTGATTATATGTGGCTTGATTTTAATCCCGTGCGCAGAACGGCATTAGCAACCGAAAATTTAGACCCCAAAAGTGATCTGTTTCATGCAGTGATTGATCAGCAACGTTTAGATGCACAATATACTATTGATGTATTTGCAGGTTATTCGTGGAAGATACCACACACCTACATTGGTTCAGGTTTTCATAAGAAACCACTGTATCTGGCTATGTATGCAGGCATCAGCAATATGCTCAACAACAGGGATATTATTTCAGGTGGCTATGAACAATTGCGTTACGATTACACAACATCAGACATCAATAAATTTCCGCCCAAATATTATTACGCTTATGGATTAAATTATTTCGCAAGTATTGCCTTACGTTTTTAAACCGCCTAAAACACTTCGTATGAAAACATCAGCCTTGATTATCTGTTCCGCCTTTGCCTTTGCAATTATTTCCTGCAACAAGAAATTTGATGAACCGCCGGCTTACCTGCCGCCTGATCTTACACCCACATTAACGATTGCCCAATTGAAAGCTATGCATACAACCGGCAGTTATGAAACCATTTCAACAGATGATATAATTGAAGGCATTGTTATTGCCAATGATTCGTCCGGCAATTTTTATAAGCAGATCATTATTGAAGACTCAACAGCGGGCATTGCCATCAATATTGATGATTATAATCTATACACTTCCTATCCGGTTGGCAGAAATGTTTATGTAAAATTGAATGGCCTTATATTATACGATGATAACAGGCTTATTGAAATTGGCGCAGGCAAAGATGCCAGCAACAATATAAGCGCCATTGCCGCGCCGTTAAAAAACCAATACGTAATTAAAGGCGCCAATAATATTCCCGCAACGCCAAAGATGGTTGATATAGGCGACTTGAACGACAGCTATCAAAACATGCTGATACAATTAACGAATATGGAGTTTGATGAAGCCGATACCAGTAAAACGTATGCCGATACTTCCGCCTCGCATAATGCTGTAAATTTTGTATTGAAGAATTGCAGCAATAAAAGCATCACGCTGCGCAGCAGCGGCTTTGCAAATTTTGCAGGCGCCAATGTTCCTAACGGTAATGGAGCCATCACCTGCATTTATTCTGTTTACAATACAGGCAAACAGATTTTTATACGCGATACAGGCGATGTACAGTTTAACGGCATACGCTGCAACGGCGGGCCTGCCGTTGAAACATCTATCGCCAATATCCGCAGCATGTATAAAGGCAGCGATATAAAGCTTGGCGCCTATAAAATTGGCGGTGTTGTAATATCAGATGCGGTTAATAAAAATATTGCCAATGGCAATGTGGTCTTGCAGGATGGCAATGCAGGTATTTCCGTTTACTTTGGCGGAACAATAACTTATAACACCGGCGATTCAATTGTATTGGATATAACCGGCGATTCCTTACAAAACTATAATGGCTCGCTTGAAATAAAAACGGCATCAGGCACTATAAAGCCAACGCCGGTTGCAACAGGAAGAACGGTTATCCCGCAGCAGCTTTCCATTGCACAAATCAATTCAAACTTATCAGATATTGAATTTACTTTAATAAAGATCAGCAACGCAACAGCCAGTGGCGGCGCAACCTATTCAGGCAGCAGAACATTAACAGATGCTTCCGGCAACATTACTTTATATACTGCTGCATCTGCCAGCTTTGCAAATGATAATTTGCCCACAGAAGAAAGCGACTGGATTGGCTTTGCAAAATTTTTCGGCAGTACGAAAGAGTTTACCATACGCAATACAACCGATGTAACAACAAGCGGCAGCAATAACGATAGCGATGGCATTGAATTAACAACATCGCCGGCCAATATAAACTTTGATAATATAGCAGCAGGATTACCACAGGGTGTGTTTGTAAAAACGGCTGCTTCATCCACATTCATCGGCGCTGATGGTGTTTACAGCGGCAACCAGGCTTCCTGGAGTAATACTTCATCCGGCTTTAAAAATTATGCAAGCGCAACAGGCTTAGATGCCGCAAGCAGTTCTGCAGATCAGAATGCTTCCATCAACAGGGCATTGGGTGTTAAGCAAACCAGCGCAACCGGCTTTGACCCGGGCGCCGCCTTTGTATTTGAAATAAACAATACAACGGGCAAGACAAATTTTGTATTTAGTTTTTTATTGCAATCCCTGGCAGACGGCGTTGGCCGCACTACAACCTGGCAGGTTGATTATGCTTTGGGCGATAACCCCGACACATTCATTCCTGTAACAACATCGCCATCAGCTATAATAACAGGTTCAACTTTCAGCAATACATCTGTAACTGCAAATTTTGGAAGCGCATTGAATGATAAAAATTCTAAAGTATGGATTCGTATTGTTACGCTAAGCGCTACAACCGGCAGTGGCAGCAGGGCTTCTACCGGTATTGATGACGTGGAAATAAAATGGAACTGATTAAACCTGATTTACAATAGCATTAATTTAATTGAAATTGTTATTCTTATATAGTTCCTGCAGATAGTGCGGAATATCAAAGGTAAAATCCGGCAATTTATTCAGCAGCAGCCTTTATCAAGACTGGCTCAGTCTCAAAAGACTGAGCCAGTCTATACAATCCTGTATGAATTGTATGGCGGCTTTCCAAAGTTTTCTTCGGTCAGACCGCTTCGCGGGCCGACCAGCCAGGTGTTTAAAAATACTCTGCATCATCCGGCATCATTTTTATTTTGCCGGTACTTTCATATTTACGATACTTATCAGAAATATCTTTTGATTGTTTCTGATGATTGATGTATAAATCACCCTCCTTCCATTCAATGGTATATCCCTTCTTCTGCAGCAAGCGCGTCTGTAAAATCTTTCATTTGCTGCAGCTTTGCTTTTGCCTTTTCAATGCTTTCTTTTGCATTGGCCATTGCCACATCAATCTGCTTTTGCAATTTTTCACCGTTAAACTGCGATTTAAATTCTTCACTTTTAAATTTCTCCTGCAAAGCCTGTATATCATGCTGCACTTTGGAAAAATCTGCCTTTGCAATTTGTGCTCTTGCTTTTTCAATGGAAACATCCGCATCCTGCTGAACCTTATCCCAATCTATTTTATTGATGCTTTCCTGCACCTGCTTTTGTATGGCTTCAGCATCAACAGAAGCCATTGCGTTGGCAACCTCTTTATCAACATTCACCTTTATCTCGTTCATTTGCTTGTTAAGCTTTGCCATGTTTTTATTAAGCGCTTCTACCTCCTTATCAAAATCCTTTGTTTTGCTTCCAGGCAATGTATCGGTTTTATTAATTGTTTCATCCATTTTCCTGTTAGCATAATTATACATGCAGGGATTTTCCCAGGAACAAAGCAGCAAAGCTGTTGCAGGCAGCACGAATAATCTCATTCTAAAAGTTTGCAGGAATGTCTTTTTAATATTTGTGTGGCTTTAATTAACGAAATATTTCGTACATCAAACGTACGAATATAATCGTATAATGTTAGAGCAACTCTTTTCTTTAAGAAAACTTAAACAAATGAAGCAGGCAGCAGAATGTTTATTCGGAAAGATTTGCCGCAGGCATTAAAACATGAGCATCAAAAACCTGCTCAAAATTTTTAACCAGTTTTTCTTTTATTTCATTCATATCAATTGCATAACCAAGTTCTTTTTGTATGGAAGTAACCTGCTTATCCTGTATGCCGCAAGGTGTAATAAAATTGAAATACTTCAGGTCAACATTTACATTCAGCGCAAAGCCATGCATGGTTATCCACCGGCTGCATCGAATGCCCATCGCACAAATTTTTCTTTCCTTTCCCTTAATTGCTGCATCCAGCCAAACGCCGGTTTCACCTGCGCTTCGCTCGCCTTTCAAACCATATTCACCAATAGTTAAAATAATTACTTCTTCCAGGCTGCGTAAATACCAGCCGAGATCGGTTTTATAATTATCAAGGTCTAAAATAGGGTAACCAACCAATTGCTCCGGCCCGTGAAAAGTTATATCGCCGCCCCTGTTGATATGAAAATATTCAATGCCTTTGGCTTCCAGCATTTTCTCAGTTATCAGCAGGTTTTTTTCTTTACCGTTCTTGCCCAATGTATAAACCGGGTTGTGTTCAACAAATAATAAATAATCAGGCTGGCTTAGGCTTTCCTGCTTTGCTTTTATTTTTTGCTGAAGCAATGCTTCCTGGTAATCCCAGGTTAGTTTATAAGAGCGATGCCCTAGGTCCTGCAAAATAATTTCACGCATGCTGCAAAATTACAATAAGTAGCCGGGCAACTTACTTTTGCAGCCATGAACAATGATGAAGAGATCATAAAAGAAGAACCGGCAGATGAATTATATGAGCGCAAAACCTTTAAGGTGGATGCCGGCCAGGAACCTTTGCGCATTGATAAATGGGTGCAGCAGCGCATTGAAAATGCCAGCCGCAATAAAGTGCAGCAGGCGATTGATGCTGCCTTTTTAACTGTAAACGGCAAGCCTGTAAAAAGTAATTATAAAGTAAAACCAGGCGATGATATTCTTTTAATGAGCCTGGTAAACCCTGAATATACGGAAGTTAAGGCTGAAAATATTCCGTTAAATATTGTATATGAAGATAAAGATGTGATGGTTATAAATAAGCCACCCAATATGGTTGTTCATCCGGGCGTTGGTAATTATACAGGCACCTTACTAAACGGCGTTGCCTATCATTTGCTTCAGCAAGAACCGGATTTAACAGAAGATAGCCTGCCAAGATATGGCCTTGTTCACCGCATAGATAAAAATACAACCGGGTTGATTGTACTTGCCAAAACAGCAGAAGCTGCTGCGCATTTGGCCAAACAGTTTTTTAACCATACGGTTTCGCGAAAATATATTGCCGTTGTATGGGGGAATGTAGAAAAAGATGAAGGTACGATTGTAGCACATGTTGGCCGGCATTTGCGTTATCGTAAAATGTTTGATGCTTACCCGGAAGGCGATCATGGTAAGCATGCCATTACGCATTATAAAATAATTGAGCGGTTTAATTATGTAACTGAAGTTGAGTGCAGGCTGGAAACAGGTCGCACACACCAGATTCGTGTGCACATGAAATATATCGGCCATACTTTATTTAATGATGTGGAATATGGCGGCGATAAGATTTTAAAAGGAACAATCTATACAAAGTATAAACAGTTTGTAGAGAATTGTTTTGAGGTTTGTCCGCGTGTTGCTTTGCACGCTGCCACGCTGGGCTTTGTTCATCCCAGAACAAATAAGGAATTATTTTTTGAAGCGCCTTTGCCTGATGATATGCGGCTGCTGATTGAGAAATGGAGAAGCTACGCCGGTAACAAAAGCTTACACTGAAATTTTTGTTGAGCCGATTTTTTTAGCAATATCCTGTAAAGCAAAATTAAGCGTATTCACATCTTCCGGTTTCAATTTACCTGGTTTGCCGTTTACAAAATTTCCATTGATTCGTGCATATAACCATTGGCTTGTCTTGTTAAAATAATTTTTCGCAATGTAAGACAGTGAAACAATTTCTGAAACTTCGGCTAATTGCAGCTTTAGTGATGTTTCCTGAATAAATTCATCCAGGTGCATTGTAAGCTCATTCATTTCTTTTCTGATAAACTTATCAATAACGACCTTATCCTTTTGAGAAGGAAAATTCTTTTTAATAATGGCCAGTTGCTTATCAAAACTTTTACCAGGCTTACCAATATATTTTTTTAATTTTTCAAGTTCCGTTTTCAGTTCCATAATTCAATTTTACTTTTTAAATAAATGCTGCAGATTGGTTATGGTTAGCTTAATTACTTTTACCTTTTTGTTTTTCAATCGCATCTTTAATTTTTTGCAGCGTGCTTAATCTGTCAAGCAGAAAATTTATTTCCTTTTCATAACTCCTTCCGGTGAATTCCGTCATTTTATTAAGCTGATTTATGGTATGCTTTACCTGCGCTATTTCAAGAATTACGCTCTTTAAAATCTCATTCATCTGCTTAGGCTGACAAAGCGAAATTACATTTTTGTAATTAAACTATTCCGGAATTTTTAAAAATATCCGGTATATAACTGCTGTCTTTACCCGATGATAACCGTTTGTTAGCGCAGGAGTGGCAAAAGTATAATAATGGCTGATGCTCTGTTCTGTGCTTAAATTTTACCTGCCTATCGTTTTATTATTGATGTGTGACAGAAATTGCTGGCGGTAGGTCTCGCCCAGCATAATATCTGCCTTTATGTTTTTCAATACAATTTTATTGCCTTCTGACATCGGGGATGCAGGAAGCAAAAATTTTCTGATCAAGAATAAACAGGGAGAAGATATCTCAGCTACTTCTCATTCAGCCGCTTCAAATATTCATAAATATCTTTCCAGTTGGTGGTTTCAAGCGCCAATGCTGTTGCACGCAGCACTTCAACGGTGTCGGTTATTTCTTTCATGCCAAGGCCTTCATTGCGGTGTATCCAGATGCATTTGCAGCCGAGGTTTTTGGCTAACTGCACATCGGTTATCCTGTCGCCAATCACCAGAGAGTTCGGCACATCATAGCCGGGATCATCCAGGTAATGCTTCACCAGACCGATACGTGGTTTGCGGTTGGGCGATTTTTCATGCTTAAAAGATGGATCGAAATATACGGCGCTGAAATTGATGTTTTCATTTTCAAAAGCCTTCATTATAAAATCCTGTATAGGCTGAAAATGGCTGTATGGGAATGAAGGCGTGCCCAGCCCGTCCTGGTTGCTTACAATTACCAGTTCATAGTCGAGTTCCGTTGCAATCAGGTTAAGGTATTTAAATACATGCGGAAAAAATTCAAGTTTATCCCAACTGTCAATGTTGCCGCCTTTGGGTTCAATAATCAATGTGCCATCGCGGTCAATAAATAAAAGTTTCTTTGCCATAG
>NZ_JASGEX010000009.1:0-26569 GCF_047606085.1 Parafilimonas sp. | reverse complement strand
GGGTATAAACAGCAGTATTCCAAAGATTGCGCGGAACTACACAGAAACAGCGTATAAATACGTTCATCTTTTGTCGTTTAGTTCGGTATCTTTATTTAAAGAAAAAGCAAATCCCGAAGAATCTTGCCGGTTATTTCAGATAAACCTGTTTGCCGTTTTATCTCTCCGCAGGAACGGCTGCTCTGCTTTTCAATTAAGACTTATATAAAAGTGGCCGTGCATTTCTTTATCCCGCCATAACCCTGAACAGCTTTCCGCTTCGCTATTATTTTCACGTCTAACATCAATGTACATGATGAAATTTTCAATTCCCGGGCATGTGCGTGTGCAAACTACCTTGCTGTATAAAGTGCCGGTGCGCTACAAGCATTATAAAATACCTCATGCCGAAGCTGTTTATGCCAAAGGGCCGGTTGGTAATTTTCTCACGCAGGTAATTAAATACGATGACTTTCACATTCAGCTTAATATATTTCATATTCTGCAGGCCGTATGCTTATTGCCGGTTGCTGCAGAGCCTGTAATAGCTCTACACTTTATGCTGGAAAATGATATACCCTGCGAATTAGCGGGTTTTGGGCCTGTGCTGCTGGCAGAAGGATTGTTTCATTTATTCTTTGTGCCTGCGCATAAAAAAAACAAGGCTTTTTTTGAGCAGGGCTTTTACGTTTCTTTCCATGTGGACAATACCCAAAAGTTTATACAGATGCTTGCCGGTAAATATGCTGAATTGGAAGAGGTACTGCAGATGGCATTGATGCATTCGGATAAGGGCGTACGGCAGCACCCGGCATATATTACACCTGCGGTAAGAAACATCACTTTTGAAGATATGCTGAAATGTAAAAAAGAAGAGCCGGAACGGCATTTATTCTTTGAAGCAAGAATTATGGATCTATTATTGGCTTATGTGGATGACGGCAATAAAGGAAAAGCGCAACATGCGTCACGCATGGCTGAAGATATACATGCTTTCATTATGGAGAATTTGCAGCATTGGATAAATATGGAAATGCTCTCAAAGAAATTCAGGATAAGCAAACCAACTTTACAGCATATATTTTATGAAGCATTTCATATTACCATTCACCAGTTTATTATTGAAAAAAGATTAGAGATTGCGCACGAATTGTTGATGAAAGAAAGATTATCCGTAAAAGAGGCTGCTTTTACTTCCGGTTTCAAATCTGTCTCCACTTTTATAAAAGAGTTTTATAAAAAATACAGGGCCACACCCGGTACAACAAAAAAATGATGCCGGAATTTTCTTTTTTGACAATAGATTTTCCTTTTTGACAATAGATTTTTTTGGAAAGAGGCATAGCGCTGCAATAGCTTTGTCTGTTCGATTTGGAATTGTCCCGATAGCTGCGTTATCAATTATTTCTTCGCTAAGGTTTTCTTCAATGGTATATGGATTACAAAACACTTCACGAATAACATGCGGAAATAATGAAAGCCTTTTTTACTGCCCCGGATATTAGCGGCCTCTGCCACAAGTGTTCGATTGACTTAAATAAAGATTTTGCCCCGCTTCAACATAGTTTGGTCATTATTAGTTCAGTTAGTATGAAACGAGATTATATTATCTATACGATTGAAGCATTGCTTTGCCTTTTATTTACCTATGCGGCTATTTCAAAATTATTAAAATATCATCTATTCCGGCTTCAGTTAGGCAAATCACCATTTATAACATCTATTGCAGGGCCAATAGCTTTAATATTACCGGTAATTGAATTGCTGACCGTAGCCCTTATTGTTTTCTCCACTACACGATTATTAGGATTCTATGCTGCTTTGTTTTTGATGACATTATTTACCAGCTACATATTTGCAATGCTGCATTTCAGCTATTACATCCCTTGCGTTTGCGGCGGGTTACTTTCAAAAATGGATTGGGATCAACATTTAATCTTCAACATAGTATTTACAGTGATTGCGTTAGTGGGAGTGATGTTAGAGAGTATGAACAGGCTTATACCGGAGTATCAGAAAGAGCAAGCAATTAAGACTGGTGTAATATGAACATTCTTAAAAATATTATTGCAATAATACCCCTTGCAGGTTTAAGCAAGCAGAAAGGAAGCCGAAAATCTGTTAACAGAGTAGGCGCATTATTAGCTATTAGATGATGAATCGTTATTCATTGTCTAAGTAATTAAATTCAATGATATGTCAGCTAAATTAAAATTGCTCCCAATTTTTGCAATAATTATCGGAGCATCCGCAAGTGCTTTTACAATAGCACCAACGAGTAAGGCCGACCCTACTAATGGATGGTACGGCACCGAGTCCGGCGGGTCAACAACATTCATTCAGACGGCTCGAACTCCCGCACCTGATTTAAGTAGTAATTGCACTTCTACTTCATCAACACTTTGTGCAGCCTATTACGATGCCCAGGGTGTTGCGCATGACCAGGTGAATAATGGCCCATATACTCCTTAGCGATTACCAAGAGATAAAGAGCTATATATAGTTCTTTATCTCTTATTTATTAAAAAATCCTTTGATGAAGCGGGTTGTATTAATAAGGCTTTTTGTGCTGCCTTTTAGCATAATAATTTTGGCCATTGGTATAATAACATTGCTGGCATGGCTTTCTAATAAAGAAATCAATAGGCCAAATGGATTTAAAAGGATTTTCAAACCTGTTGCAACACTGGTATCTTTTCGCCCAATAAATAATCGTCAAATTACATCTATTAGCGGTTTATATAATAATCATCTTTATTTTGAAACAAAAGACCCGTCTGTATTATTTGAAACTAATTTAAAATTAAACAGCTCCGATACACTGAAATTACATCTCACTGCCAGCGAAAAAATTTCTTCGCTATTTGAAAGTATAGTGGATTCAGGTGTGGCCTATCTTTTCGCAAAGAATGTGCCGGCCGTTTTCACGGAAAATCTAAATACAGAAGCTGTAAATTATTATCAATTTCCCTTTGCCATATATAGTCGAAGTGTCATTATTTCGCCAACATCATTTGTAATGCGCGTATTTGACACACTGCGTAATTTTCATGATCAAACCTTGATTAAGGGAAACTCGCTAACCAACCATATAGAACGGAACGATGGATTAATTGAGCGTTATGGAGACGGGGGTATATCTACGGACGGATTACTTCATTATGACAAAAATACAAATCTGATAACCTATATTTCCTTCTATTCTGATAACATTATTTGCTTTGATACAAGTTTTCATATTATATATAAGGGTCAAACGATTGACACCATCCATAGCCAGCAGGCAAAAATTGGAAGCATAAAAGGGCTGAATGATAAAATGTACACTAACATCGCCCCTAATCGCATTATTAATTGGACGAGTTGTGTTTATTCAGGATTATTGTTTAATAACTCAAAAATTAAAGCTGACAACGAATCGAAAAAAGAGTTTTTCAATAACTCCGCTATAGATATTTACTTCCTAAAAACAGGAAAATATTACGGCAGCATTTATATCCCTTTTTTCAGAGGAGAAAAACTTCAACAATTTAAAGTGTTTAAGCATAGCATTGTCGCATTATACCCGGATTATATCGCGCTCTATACAGTCTCTTATTAAAGACATAGTACGAGTACGTTTTTTGAATTTTCATGAGGTGCTTTTCTTTTTACTAATTACAATTATGTCAATCATCCTCATTGCTTCTTTAAATTCTAAACCGTACTTTTCCAATTCATTATTTACTGCACTAATATCAGATAATCTGCAATTCAATTTCAAATCTATATTCCCCTTATATTCTGTTTCATCTAACAATGGCATCGGTGAAAGCTGCATATAATAGGTTGCCAACCGTATCATTAACCAAATCAATGGCTGGTTTTTTAATTCCAAATAATACTTGTTGTCATTTAGAAAAGGCGAACCGCCTTCAGTTGCAAGCTTATCTTCGGTGTTTATTCTCGTAAGCACGAGGCATTTTACGTTACGTTTTTCCAAGTGGGCCTCAATACCATATAGGCTACCAAAATATCGGTTTAAATCACTTAGCATAATATTGTATTTCTCATTAGGATCACCACTACTGCGTGGAATAGTTAATTCATAACAAAAAGCATTTTCTTTCATCCATTCTAAACGTTCCGGTTCATTTGGAAGATTATCAAGTACCTGATGGTTTAAATGATAAAGTGAAGAATCATTAATCTCCCATCTTATTCTATTATCGGAACTAAACTGATAATATCCATGCCCCAATGCCCATTTATAAAGATTCTCTATGGTCATATTTGTTGCTGTAAATCGAATAGAGTCCTGATGAGCCTGACTAATAAACCCTTTTATATATCGGGTTATTACTTCGTGACATAAAATATCTTTTTCATTAATGGGATGATATACCATGCCTCCATTACTGTTTACAGGATTAACTATTTCAAATACCTGATTATTGAAATCTATATTTAGTTTATCATCTGTTTTTAGCGATAACTGTGACATATTGCCATTCAATATTTTCTGGATATTTTCGGAAGTTACTTCTTCATATCCTGTTATGGCTATTACTTTACCTGTCTTGTCAATCCATACATAATGAGGTATGGCAGTATGCGGGAATAATTTGGTCAACACGGTGTCTTCAGTAACGGAAGACGGTAAAATATGAATGACATTACGCATGTTATTGAAAAAATTACTAACTACTTGGCGACTCTGATATGCAATGGGCATGATTTGTAGCTGATTACCAAATGTTTTCTGCAATGAATCCATTACTGGAAATTCCGATACACAGGGGCTACACCAAGTGGCCCAAAAATCAAGTATTAGGAGCTTTCCTCTAAAGTCTGATATCCTTGCTGAGCTTTTTGAATAGTTTACAATATTTTTAAGCTCTATATCCGGGCATTGCTGACCGGGTAAAATACTTTGTGTATTTCCATAAGATGTTGACAACAATATTGCAACAATGCTAATTAGCACAACTCTATTTACCTTATACACGGTATTATTTGTTTAAGTTTAAAATTTAGTTTTATGAAGTTTCTTATACCGGAGGGTTATCGTTGGTTTTGTTGGATTCCACTTATTTGAATTTCCTGGTCTGGTATTGCATAAGTATATCGGTTATCATTGGGTGGCAAAGTATATGTCTGTCCGTTTATTACCCGGGTAAGGGTGACCGCAAAATTTGGGTCTTGATTCAATCGGCGTAAATCCATCCAACGGAGACCTCTAAAACAAAGTTCTTTTCTTCTTTCAGAAATAACTTGTTGTAAAGCGTCAGCGGCATCAGTGGCTGATAGTGGGACATAAAGAACACTATTATCCCATCTTGATTTATATAAAGTGTTTAAATCCTGCATAGCTGCTGAAGTGTTCCCCATTCGCGCCTGGCATTCCGCTCTTATTAAATATATTTCGTCCGTAGCAATTCCGCCAAACCTCTGTACACTCCCATCATAACTACCTTTATATCTGATTGTACCATCTTTATTGGTAAAGAACACTTTTCGTCTTAAATCATTAATGCTATAGCGCCGATACAAATTAGAATCTACTATAAATACATCTGGTCTTAGTATCTGATCATAGAAAAAACGGTATTGATAAATTACCTCATCGTTAAATCTCTGAATAGGATAGCTTACTGTCGTATCCAGTTGGTTATAATCCAGTAGGGAATCGTCTATCTGTAAGCATGAATCCGAGTATAATAAAGCATTGCTAAAATCGCTCATGGTCAGATATACTCTTGCCAATAATGCGAATGCACAGGCTTTCGAGGGTCGCGTTTTGAATAAAGGAAGGTTAGGCAATAATGATGCAGCCTGCTTAAGGTCTGCTATTATTTGATCATAAGTTTGCTGGGTGGTAGCTCTAACAGACTTCGCGTTAATGTCTGAGGTCAAGCGAAGTGGTACACCTAAATCGGTATTTGCAGTGGCTTGATTATATGGTTTGGAAAATTCTTCCTCTAAGCTGTTGAAATGGTCAAAGGCTCTGCAGAATAAAGCGCTACCTTTTATGTTTGCCCAGGCATCTTCTGTTGAAGCAGTAGGGGTAATGGAATTTATTCCGTCTAATGCCACATTAGCGTAAAAAATTCGCTGATAGGCTTTACTCCAATCATTTACATTTTCACCCTCATATACATCTGACGCCCATATATAGGCATTTTTTTGGGTAAAGGAATTTAATGATTGCCAGTCAGCATCCGTGATATGATAATCATCAGACCCTATTTCTCCCAAATCTGCGAGGTAAACATTAAATATTGGGAAAGTGTTATCCAGAATAGCTTGGTAGTCTGAAATAGTGTTGGGAACGACCAGTGATTTATCAGACTTTACGTTTAGCCAATCCTTCTTACATGAGAATGCACCGAGACATATTAATACCCCCAAAAGAAATTGTATAAACGAAAAGAAATTAGGCTTCATTTTTTTGTTTTTAATTGTAAATAACTTGGTATATCAGAAATCTGCTTTTAAGCCGATTGAAATAGTTTTTGGATCGGGAATCCCGCCTTTAGGATAATCAGGATCAATCCCTTGCTTGTTAGCCCGCCAAATGATGCCTAAATTGTTCACGTATAAATAGAGCTGCAATTGGCTAAAAGGAATCTTAGGGAACTTGTCTTTATTAAAGCTGTAGCTTAAGCTGATATCTTGCAGTCGTATATGATCGCCTTTTTCTACGAGAGTCTGCGAATTAAGATAAAAGCCATCCCGCATAGGGTTATCAACTTCGGGCATTGATGGAACGTTAGTATTATTTTCATCGCCGGCCTTTTCCCAACGTTTGATAAAGTCTTTATTTGCATTCCAACTATTATATAAACCATCGTATGAGATAGAGCTTCTTTTGAAATAATAGCCGAGTTTATAACTAATGTTAACCCATAACGAGAAACCATTCCATGAGAAACTGTTATTTACACCTCCAAAGAAAGTAGGTCTGGCTGGACCTTCATATACTATGTCCTCTTGTTGGCTTGTATTAAGTATAGCAGAGTAATCCTCACTCATTTCCCCTTCAAAATATCCTCTGGGATCTCCGGTAGATGGATCGAGTCCTGCCCATTTAAAACTATAAACGCTATATACGGGTCTTCCTTTAATTGGGCTTAATAGGCCCGAACTTCCATCACCATAATAAACGGCATAATAAGCAGGATTTTCAACTCCGAAATGTGTTACCCTATCTGTAGCATAGCTAAAAAGGAAATTGGTAGTCCACTTGAATATCCGATCAATATTTTTTGAAGTTATGGCTACATCTAAACCCCTACCTTTCATGTTAGCGAAATTTCCTCTAAAAGTGTTGGCACCGGTATTAGGATTAACATAACCTGTACTTGGAGCAAGAATATCATCTCCTATTAAATCGTTTCCACGTTTAAAAAAATATTCAAGGCTTCCAGTTAGCAAATCATGTTTTATGCTGAAATCAACCCCAATGTTAACCATACTTGTTTTCTCCCACTGAAGTTCCGGATTTGGCGGGCTGAGAATATTAGCATACGGAAGGCCTGTAAATAATGCAAAAGATAAATAATCAGCCGTTGTGAAAGCTGTCTGACTTTTATCTATGTTACCATTAAATCCATAGGTTGCCCTCAGGCTTAGCTGTGATAGCCAGTTAATATGATAAAATTGTTCTTTGCTTACATCCCATTTTAATCCGGAAGACCAGAGAGGTACAGAACGTTGATTTGCTTTTACACCAAATAGGTTTGACTGGTCTATTCGACCACTGACCGAAACAGTGTATCGTTCATTATAGCTATACGAGGCATTTGTAAAATATGATCTAAAGCGATTTAGTGTACTGGTAATGCCAATATCCATCGGTATGGGCATAGACATGCCTGATGGATAGAGACTAAAATAAGTCAATGGATCTATTAACTGAGAGATGGCTTTATCATTATCATAACCATACAAAGTATTACTGCTGCTATTATTGCCAATCTGCCTTACTTCTATACCACCAATTGCATTAATTAAATTTTTATGCCAATGGTTATTATAATTTATCTGCGCTCTAAAATTATTGGAGATTAAATTTCCGTTTGTCGTTTTAAGAATGTCGCCTGATGGTATATTGCTGATATTAGTCACCTGTCCGTCGGTAACCGAAGCATATTGATTAATTAAATTCCGAACATAATAGGAGTTTTGCTTTGCAAGATTTTGTTGTTGGTTTACTCCATTCTCGTACAAATACTTAAAATCTATATCCAATCCTGGAATCAATGTATATTTTATTCCGGAAGTTATGCGTGTATCGCCTTCCTTAATGTTAGTAGTATTCAAGCCTATTTCCTCCAATGGATAAAACTGCCAGTTTAAAAATCCATTGGCTTCTGCATTCTCTACAAATACTGTAGAATAATCCTTTACAATAGATAAAGAGTTCCCATTATTATCCTTGAAGGCGGCATAAGGATAAATACTCTTACCTCTTGGGCCGCCAGTTATGATTTCGGATAATGTATTATCGAATTTATTATTACTCTGCACATAAATAACACCTATATTAATTTCTAAACTCTTTAATGGCTTGAATGTATTTAAAGAGCTAATAGATATGCGGTGATATTTGCTAAATTTTTCATTTGCTAAATCCTTATCATAAGCTGCTGAAAAGTGGTAACTGTATTTTTCACCTCCGCCATTTACATTAAGAGCATATTGCTGATCAATAGCCTTTTGATAAAAGTATTTTTTTAGTTCATTGCGAATGTCTATGTTTTGAAGCGCATTGATTTGCGCATCGGCTTCGGTGGAAGATATTTGTCCTTCTCTTTGTTGGTTTAAAATTGCAACAACGGGAGAAACAGGAACATAAATAGCGCTACTTAAATCCGCATCATAGAATCCCTGGTTGAACAAGGTTTTCTCGATATTAATGAAATCCTTTGAATCTAAAAAATTAGGATTATAAAATAAATTGGGATCACTTGATGTTGTAATATTAGCATTGATGGAAACGTTTAATGGCTCGTTGAATTCTCCTTTTTGGGTGGTAATAACAATTACACCATTTCCCGCCCTAACTCCCCAAATCGAAGCGGCAGCTGCATCCTTTAAAACCGTAATGGATTTTATATCATTTGGATTGATATTATTAATGTCTCCTTCATAAGGGAAATTATCTACTACAATTAACGGAGATGCATTTGCAAATATGGTGTTTTGCCCGCGGATATTTAAGATCGTGTTACCTCCGGCATCTTTATTAAATACAAGTCCACTTGTGATGCCATTTAGTTTACTGATAATATCAGTTGAAACCCGTTTATTTAATATTTCACTATTTACTTTATAGAATGAACCTGTAGCTCTCTCTTTAGGAAGGTTTTCATAGCCGGTGCTAACAACTATATTATTAACCTGGTTAAGCGCTTCGTCTAATACAATTAATAATGTGGTTGTATTTTCATTTACAGCTATTCTTTTTGTTTCATAACTGATGTGGGAAACGATAAGTGTATCTGTTGTTGAAGTGCGTGTTATAGAGAAAGCTCCATTATCATTTGTTACAGCATATTTTTTAGCGTACTGTAAAGTAAGAGCCGCGCCTGCAACAGGCAAATGGCCGTTTGCAGATATGATTTTGCCTGCGACAGTTTTATTTAAAGTTGCTTCTTGTGCATAGACCCGAAGTAAGGGTAATAGCATGGCAATAAAGCAAAAAAGAGGTCTTCTCATTGCAGTAATTTTTTGGAAGAAATAAATAGGGTAACTATTTGTAACTATTTGCAGCAGTTGTTTAAACCGGGTTGTTTATGCAATCTTAGATGGGTTGTTTGGGCTTCTTGGCAAACTGTGTTTTAAGCAGGCACAAGCCAGCAGCAGTTATATGTTGTAAAGGGTGTAATAATTTATGGTTAACAAACCTGTTTATATGCCACACCATTTTACCTGCAAAAGATTTTTTATCATAAAGCTTTTGTTGCTTTATATCTTCTAAAACAAGTGCATGTAAAACCTTGTGTATAGATTGCTTTGAATAGCCTTTTGCAAGTAAATCTTCGTATAAATTTTCTTCTTTTGGCATGCGAGAGAAAATAAATGATAGCAGCAGCTAACCCATTGAAAATTAGTTTGCCTCATACGAAGATAAATAAGAGAAGGAGTTATTTATAATATTTCAGGTTGTCAATTGCCAGAATCTGGTTGTCTTTTATTAAGTTTGATAAAAATTTGAATACTATATGGAAGAAACAAAAAATTGGGAAAGTGTAGAAGTTTTAGAAGAAAACCATCAAGGCAGGAATGCGCAGCGCATCAGAATTTATTTTGGTATTAAACAAGAAGTTCTGGCTAAAGAATTAGATATATCTCAATCTCAACTTTCTTTAATTGAACATCAGCCGGTAATTGAAGAATCTATGCTCAACAAATTATCACAGGCTTTAGGCGTTTCACCGGATATTATTAAGAAATTTGACGTAGCCCGAGCTATATACAACATCAATAATTATAGAGATACTACAATAAACGGTTCTAATAGTGGAAGTGGCACGGCTCATCAGCATTTAAATCCTATTGATAAAGTAGTTGAGTTATATGAACGACTACTCAATAGCGAACGTGAAAAGCTTGAGCTGTACATCAATAACAAAAAATAATTGTATAAAACATTATCATCATGGAAATCGAATCAAAGTTTTTAGATAATAATAAACACATGGGGCTTAAAATAGGCAGTGTCCGTCGTCTTGTCGGTATTACTCAATTGGAATTGGCTCAGCGTATGCATATAACAAAACAGGCAATTTCTAAGCTGGAACAAACAGAGAATATTGATGACGAACGACTGGGCAAAGTTGCAGATGCCCTTGGTGTAAGTTTAGAAGGACTCAAAAAGTTTAATACTGAAAATGTTCTTTATTATACGAATAATTTTTACGAGAACTGTGGTGTATCAGCAACCAATGGCGGCTTGTTAGCTACCGGAAAAATTGAAAACTTACACAGTTTTTCTGTCGAACAGGCAATGAAGCTTTTTGAAGAACTGTTGAAAATGGAAAGAGAAAAGTTTGAGAAGGTTAATTCTGAAAAAAGGAGAAATAGCAAGAATTAACGGAAATAGAAAGTTGCAAATGAAATAAGATGAGCATGTATCTAAAAACGTTATAATTAATTTATTAAAGCAAATATTATGGAATTTGAAACAATCAGCATAGACAATAGTTCTGGAAGTCAGGCAATCCAAATACCTGCCAGCCTAAAAATAAATGACGACAAAGTGTATATAAAAAAAATTGGCAACAGCCTATATATTATTCCTTTTCACAAGCCTTGGCAAAATTTGTTTGAAAGTCTGGACCAATTTACTGATGATTTTATGCAAGCAAGAAATGAACCCGGTCAGCAAAAACGAGACGATATATTTCTATGAGTTATTTACTTGATACAAATATTTGCATCTACATTATCAAAAAAAAGCCAGTATCTGTTTTCAAAAAATTTGAAGCTATTTTACCGGGCGAAATAGGTATTTCTTCAATAACCCTGGCAGAGCTTTATTACGGTGCAATAAAAAGTTCTAATCAACAGAAAAATTTAGCTGCATTGAATCAGTTTCTTACTCCTTTAAGTATATACAACTTTGACTATGCATCTTGCATGGAATATGGAAGTATAAGAACTGACCTTGAAAAAAAGGAAACGCCTATAGGCGCTTTAGATACGTTAATTGCCGCACATGCAAAGAGCTTGAATTTAATACTTGTAACAAATAACGAGAAAGAATTTAACAGGGTAGATGGGCTTACAATTGAGAATTGGGTAGCACCGGGTGAATAAATAATTACGATGGAAACAATGGTGTCAATATAATGTATCAGGGTTGCGGTGAAACGAAAAATTTAGAGCAACAATTGAAAGAGAGTAAAGAGAAATTACAAATGTTGAAAGCGAATATAAAAGCAAAGAGTAATTAGATGGAAAGTGATTTAACTCAAAAGTTATCTGCTTAGCTAAACAATGCTGCAACTCTAAATTGTACTAAAAAATAAAAGGCTGCCACTAATAAAGGTGCAGCCTTTTATTATAAATTACTTTTCTATTTTTTCTTCTTTAGAGATGCGCGTACTTTTTTTACAAAAGCAATAGAAACTTCGGCGGCGTTTGCAGCCTGTTGGTCATTAAATCCAAATTTATTTATAAGGTTTTTTACAACTTCATAGCTTTTTTGTTCTGCGCCTTTTTCCATACCCTTTTCTTCTGCGGTTTTCAGCACCGAATACTCTGTCCATTTATCCAAAAGGTCTTTTTCGTACAACATATAACAGGTTATTTCTTCAAACCTTTTTTAACCTTTCTTACAAAGTCTTCGGTAACATCTGCCAGCGACGCAATTTTAGCAATGCCAAAATTAGTATTAGAAAGCAGGTTTTTTACAAATTTTTCCTTACCCTTTTCAATACCCTTTTCCTCTGCAGTTTTCAGTACAGAGTACTCAGTCCATTTATCCAAAAGGTCTTTTTCGTACAACATATATTCCTCCTTTTTTAAATTGGCTACTTCAGCAATCTGAAACAGCTTTTGAAATACTTTCTTATCCAAAATTACAGGAATTTTATTCAATTTCCACATATTGCGCAGCACATACATCCAGCCTTCAAGATCAGTTTTTATTTCATTTTCTTCCAGGTTAAAATTGGGCAGTTCCAAAAATATAAATCCCAATTTGTTATAAAATGTATGGCCGGTTTCTTCTTCTGCCAGCCGCACACGGTGCAGGTATTTATCCTGTGGCGTGCTATCAAAATTAAAATCCATCAGCCCTATAAAATACACTTCCTGCAATTCAAAATTCCAATCCTTTTTGCCTTTTGGTGCTTGCTCATATAATTTACTGGCGGTATAAAAGATAGCCCTGTCTGTAAAAAACTTTTGGTCGGCACGCTGCATTTCAATGATAAAAGTTTCACCATCAGCGCCGGTGCAGGTAAGGTCAAAAATCGTTTTTCGGTAATGTTTTGCAGGAGCGCTATTTTCCTGCTGATTATATACCAGGTCACGTATTACTTTGCGGCCTTTGAAGAGCTCGTTGAGGAAAGCAATCAAAAGGTCTTTATTTGGCTCGGAGCCAAATATTTTTTTGAAACCAAAGTCAGTTAGCGGGTCAATATACCTGCCTATTGGCGCAGCAATCTTTTTTTGTGTTTTTGCCATAAGCAAAAGTAGCTGCTTCACCAGGTAATTTATCGGAGAACTTAACTAATTATCCTGTCTTTAGTAATTTTCAAACTTATAATGCAAATAAAAAAACCATTCAAGTAATTTATTAAAATCCTGTAACTTTCATTAAAATTTGTATCATGGAAGGCGGTGAACAAAACCAAGGCTCAACTCAATCATCAGAGCAAAACCAAGTAACAACTCAGAACGAAACAACAGGTTCTGATCTAGGCTGGGATTTCGAGCGTGTAAGATCTGGTGATCGAGTTTGCAAATCCGAAAATCCGAATCGTGGTGATTCCTTTGAAATCAAAGGTGGCAGGGCCGGAAGCTGGATAACAGAAGATAAATAACCACGAAAATAATTGGTGAGGCAATTAATGCGCGATATGCGATGCGAAACCAATACCAGCGCCAGTCGTTTATTTTCCTGTTGTGAACAATTCTCAGCTGGCAATCTTCAATTTCATTGACGTATAAGAATAATTTGCGGTCATCATCTTTGATTTTTTTATTGAAAAAATTACTATTAAAGAATACCTCTGGTCTGGCGCCTAAAACGTAATAATTTGTAGGATAGATATTAATACTAAAAACAATTGCAACCACAAGAAGGTATATTGCACCGATAGATGTTGCAATAAGCATATTATCCCATTTACCGGACTTGTCCCACCTATCAATTGAATAACCAACCACAGCAGCAAATATCCCAATGGCGAGTGACAAAAAGCCGCTTGCTTTGTCGGTGATAATCTTGTTTGTTTCCAAGGTGTCAGCCAAGGTCTTTTCACCATGTCCAAGAATAAACTCTGCTTCTTCTTGTGTGATCTGCTGTAAATACTCGTGAGAGATGCTCCATAGTTCCTGTGTTGGGTTTGGTTTACGGGACATAAGCTTTTTGCTACAAGTTAAAATTTCTTGCAAAAATGGCAATTATGTTGCTTACATTTTTTTATATGCAAGACCATTTGTTCTATAAGCCGTACCGGGTTGTCTAGGCTTAACTGGTCATCCAACGTAAAAAAGTAGGTTTGATTGCGCCTGGTGCCTTCTATGAATTGCATACTTCTTTAAAGCAATAATTATACGCTGTTTACTCTATTCACATCATGTGTATATTTGGTTGAGTAATGAGGTTCTTTTCACAAACTCCCGTTGTACGCAACTTGAGCTCAACACCCAAATTAACTTTGTAATGGACGAAATATTTCATGTAAATGTTGGAAGCTACACAACGGACACACATAACGTGATTGTTTTTAAAACCCGGCTTTGGCCCTATATTTTGATGTCTCTTAAATGGCTTATTCGACGGAGTGGCATTCCTTCAAGTACCAATCTCCAAAATGGCTTAGGATTAATAATAATAAACAATCTTGCAATGGCAATTGAAGGACTAATTACAGATATAATTATAGACCATTTAGATAATTACAAACCCCAAAAACCAAAATTATTTGATGAGTTAAATAAGAGAGGTTGGCGGTTTAAAAAAGACACATATAATAAAACTTTCAAAAAGCAATTAGAAACATATTCATCCTATAAATCAATCGAAAATTTGTTTCTTCTAAGAAATAATATTGCTCATGGAAAAACACATCTTGAAACTAATGAAAAAAAATTGGCTACGGATGTTATAGAAAAAGTGAAAAGCGTAGATAACAAATATCAACAAGTAAGACTGTATTTAATAGAACAAAATGTTATACGAGACAAAGATGTTTCGTCAAATGCCGATGTGCTTTGGACATTTAATATTAGCAAATTCTTTTTTGAAGAATCATTGAAATTTATACAATCAGTTATCCACGGAAACGAATCTTCTAAAAAAGTGGGAATTGAAAAAGAATTCCAAATGGTTTTGCATAATAAATATTAGAAAGTTTCGTACAACAACGGCATTGTTAAAAGCGTAGCCGGACAGAAGTAAACTCAGCAATAGTAATTCTATTTAACTGCATATTCCGCGTGACCGAACGCTATTGAATTATTATTTTTATATTCAACTTTTGTATTTCAATTTGGCTTTAGTTATCGGCTGATAGGAATGCTAATAGCACGCCTTCAGCAATGCTAAGCTGTTGTATGCCATTTTTAGACAGATACTACTAATCAATGAAACTTTACACAGGAAATTACTTTGACAGCTTTTCGGAAGAATACCGAAATAAGATTTCAGGTGAAATTAATTCTCAGACAGACGCTTACATTTTAAATGTAAACATTGATGATTACACAGCTCATCTTATTCAAAAATATATTCTTGATGTTCCGGAGTTTCACTTTGACAAAGTTTATGTGGATACTGTAGAACGAGATATTCCAGGTTCAAGGTTTCCCCAACACGAATTTATGATAAGCGACACAAGCAAAATGTTTCGCAAGGAAGTTATTGTATACCATATACCTTATACTGGAAACATAGAACTACTTCAATTGCGTCCCAATCCTATGACTTTAATGAGCTATGAAGCCAATTTTGATACAAGACAAAAGTGCATCCTTATTGAGATAATAAATTTTTACAATGACCCTGAAAGAATAAAAAGTCAATACAATCAAGAGGTAAATTATTTGACAAGTAATTACGGAAATATCAGAAGTAATTGCGAAACGCTTAACAACGGACTTGAAGCAACAATTAAACATTCAATTGACTTTAGGAAACAACAAATACTTCAGAAGAACAACCTACTGTCATCGCTTGGAGTTCCAATTAAAAAGAAAGACGGAATTGCCGAAACATTTTCTATACCTAATCCAAAACTCAAAGAAAAAATTATAGTAAAGCCAATAGTTTATGAGAAAGACTTCAAACCAGAGCCTGCACTTGATGACAACAACTATCAAAAAATGTTAAAAATCATAAATGATGTTGGAAAGAATTTTGAGAGGTTGCCTTCAACATACAAGGGAAAAAGTGAAGAACATATTCGTGATCACATTTTGCTAATCTTGGACCCAAATTTTGAATTAGGAAGTGCAAGCGGTGAAACTTTTAATAAAATTGGGAAGACCGATATTTCGTTACGCTATGATAGTAGCGTCGTTTTTGTAGCAGAGTGTAAATATTGGAAAGGCGAAAAAGTATTTATGAAAACTATTGACCAACTTTTAAGCTATCTCACTTGGAGAAATTCAAAAGTTGCTGTCATTAATTTTGTTCAGAATGCTGAATTTACAGGCGTTTTAGAAAAGGTAAAGTTATCTATCCAGATGCACTCTAACTATTTGAAGGAGCTAAGACAAAATGATGAAACTTGGTTTAACTTCAAATTTCATCTTAATGGTGACAGAAATAGAGAACTTGATTTAGCAGTCATATCTTTTCATTTGCCGAAATAAAACGGCATATAACTAAGATTCGATGCGTACGAAGTATGGGCAATGAAAGCGATGTTGAACGAAACCTGCGGTTGCTGATATTGTGTCATGAAGAAAATAAAAATTAATAAATTAGTAATAACATAATATCTGCTACTTCAGATAATGATAGAATAAGGGTTAATTAATATGGATAAGATTTTAATGATTTGAAGTTTAATAATTTGTACCATGGGTTTAGTGTACATTATTTTATCCTCAATTTTTTTTCAACCAGATAAATATAATGACCCTAAATGTAACGAGCTAAATTTTGCAAAGTTCAAGTATGTTGGAAATTTTGTAAAATGGATTATAGGGAGTATTATTATTTATGTATTTGTCGCTTATGTAAATGATACATTTAAGAATAGGGAAGTTGGTATTGAAGAAATGAAACAATATGATACCTACGTAAATGACGTACTCAGCAAAGATTTAGAAACCAAAAAAACCTATGCATTATATTATTCAATAATTACACCAAGTGATACGTTGCGTAAAAGATGGAAAGCTTATTATGACACGCTCAGTGTTGCCACCACTGAATTACAAAAAATTAATGACAAATTAAATAGTGACAGTTTATCTGAACATGAAAAAAAAGAACTGTTATATCAACGAGATTCAATTAAAAGTAAAATTCAACCAAAGCAAGTAAATGGTCAATCAAATAATGAGGATATAACATTATACAGGATTGATTGCACTTTTCATGACATAAAAGATTTTATGAATTATCCATTGCAATTTGAAATTTACGATGATGGTTCTCCAATTTTTATAAAAAATTTCAACCAAGGCTTTTTTTATGGTTATGACATGCGAGGATCGTATAAAGCAACATTCTTTTTAACAGAAACTAAAAGTACTCTCAAATCTCAATCTCTACATTTTTCCATACCCGTTGAGCCAAAAAGCAATCAGACATCCGTAAAAATTAAATGTGATTTTAAGTTTTACTACTACAATAGCGACAATACAATTTTAAACAATCAAGTATTTGAGGTATTCCCTGGGTTAAGAGATTTGAGTGGTTTTATTCCTCTATGGGATAAAAAGATTTAGATGCTTTCTATACTAATAAAGTAATACTTTTTATAATAAAAGCCAGAACATTGCTAAGTAAATAAAAACTTGAGTAATCTAATTAACCAAAGATGGGTTCAGTAAAAATTTTTATATCCTATGCACATAAAGATGAAAAATTAAAGAACGAATTATTGGATCATTTAAGCGGATTAAAAGGAAATAGAATTTTATGTCGTACATCGTCTTGCAAGGCGGACGATGCATTTCTGAACCGCAATGTTCTTTCCGGCTCACAAAGTAAGGCTAAGAAACATTGCGGCGAAGGAAAGCGGATTTCTTCTACTGAGGGATAAAAAGATTTAGTAGAATAATTAAAAAATTCCTTGTTCGGCGTAGTCTCCATGACTACTACGCCTTGGTGTGATCAAATCTTTAATTTGAAGTAGCGCTTTTGTTTTCAAAAAAGTTTTATAGTTTAGAAGTTGAATGGCGATAATTGATTTTGCAATGTGAAGCCAGTGAAGCTATGCTGCTGGGCCCGGTCAACTCATAAAAGAATTAGCTGAGGAGGAAGCTATCCAAGAAGCAGATACGCCTTTTTTGACAATACCCAATACATTTCATGAAGCATCTGATGGAATAATTGGCTGCACAGTTTCAGGAACAACTTTAACTATAAGATACACAACTGCCCCAGCTAACGGAACAAATAATCTAAGTAATTATATCATATTAAGTAATTATGAAAAAACTTCTTACAATATTATCTTTTCTATTTTTCTTTTTTAATTCCTACTCGCAAGATACTATAACTAAAGCACTTGCAAACCTTACTGCGGTTGATGCTATTAGTGTTAAGAAAGCAGGTATGTGCATCATACTCCCGGACAGCGTGTACGGCGGCGGTAATTTTATTTTAGCAGACACAACCGGATTGATAGCTGATACGGGTACAGTATTTAAACTTCCAAGTACTGAAAGCCTTTACTTGAAAAGAATTATAAACCCTGGAGAACGAACTAAAGCTGTATGGTATGGAGTGGTTGCTGACTGTAATTATTTTGGGTCAGGTACAGATAATGCACCGGCATTAAACAGGATGTTTGCAAGTTTGTATAGGGTATGGCAACAAACACGAAACTATGGAAGTGTCGAATTGCCAACGGGAGCAATTGGAATAAAATCTAATGTGTATATAACGAACGGTTGCTATGTTTCAGGTAATGGCACAGCGGAAAGTAGCACATACGGAGTGACTAAGATATGTGAGTTAACGGGTTTTTCTGGGAATGCCTTGTTTCAACTGATTCCAGCAACAGTAGCATCAAGCGGGCGAAAGTATTGGGTTGGTTCAATAAGTTCTCTCGGGTTCCTTGGAAACAGAAATAATTCAGCAGACAGTGTTTGGGGTATGTTAATACAAGATACAACCGGTGATTTACATTCTTCTGTTGCTGATAAAACAAACTTCACAGACCTTACATTTACTTACAATTCCGGCGGTGGTATATATTTTACAGATGCGTCAGCTCCAGGAAACGTTACTGATTGTAAGTTTATATTCACTAACGGGCCCGGCATACGATATGACAGATATAGAGGTAACGGAGAGATTAATTTTACAGAATGTTTTTTCAGGGGTTGCAGAGACAATGCCTTTTATTTTAAAAATTTACAATGGCATTCGGGGGTTATAAACATTAAGAATTGCGGGTTTGAGGATACGAAAGTAAATCAATGGAGTGCCGGCACTATCTATCAAAAAAACTCAATTTATTTTGATTCCTGTAGAAATCCTAAAGTGAATTTGGACGGCATAGTTTCTGCATCTACATTGTCAGACACAAGCGGTTTGCCAGTTGCTGCTGGGGATTTTATAGCTCAAACAACACCAACCGGTACAAGCATATTATATAACAGAACAAATATTAGCTGGAAGGGCGTTACGCTTGAATGGAAAAACAGTGGATATAGTGATACCCTTCCACGACCAAGCCTGATAGCAGGTTATAAACTTTATGTTGACACAGTGCAAGAAGGCGCATGGCTTGACAGGTTTAATCCTGACAGTTTAAAGTATGTAATAGGCAGAACTACGCAATGGAGTGGAAGCAGGTCAATAGGTAATGGTGTGCAGATATATCACAAAGAACCATTACTATCTTTATTTGATTCAACTGGCAATACATATTTTAGAAACTACATTCTTAAAAATACAGGCGGCCATTTTTTTCTTCTCAATTTAAAAGATACAAGTGCAACTCCTGATACAATATTTAATACATTATCTAACTCTTATTCTAATTTCTATACAAACCTCAAAACAAGAGGCGCCCTAAAGATTGGTTTAACGCCTGCGGGTGCATCTGCTACTGATAGTATATTAGTAAAGAATACAACGGATAGTACAGTTAAGGCAATTGCACCATTACCAACGCTTGCATCAGGATCATATACTTCTATGCTAACAAATACAACAAACATAACAAGCAGCGCATTAACGAGTGCAACTTATATAAGGAATGGTTATGTTGTTAATGCAAGGATAACTGGCACGATTACACCTACATCTGTAAGCACGCCAAGCACGTTAACATTCACATTACCAACAAGCACACTTACATCTGTAACACAATCAAGTGTAGGTACTATTACAGTAACAAGTTCTGACGGAATAGTAAGTTATACAAGCAACTTGGTTGATGTTAATCTGGCAAATGGTACAGCAATATTTGTAAGTGATGCGGCTGCAACAAGCGGAAACTTTGTTATTCAAATCCAATATTTCATTTCAAATTCTTAAATATGAAATATTTAATTTACTAATAATATGGCAATGACTTTTTCTTTTTGTGGAAACACCACAAAAAGATATATATAACCAGAAGCTGTAAGTAAACACCAGCAATAAATTGAAATAGTCAATATTTAATCTGACAGTTGGGATTAATTTCGCTTTGCCGCAATGTCTCTTAGTCTTGCTTATATGCAGAGGAAGGACATTGCAGTTTTCATTGTAACAGGTCTTCATCATATAGCCACAGTTAAGCATGAAACCATGCACTATTATGTATAATTTATTTCTTTACAACGTGGCGGAAAAACAGAAAAAGATTCATCGCGGGGAAGTTCTCAGGCAGGTGGCTGCTGAGAGTGACCTTAGTATTACGCAGATCACCAGGCGGGCAGGGTATAAAACCCGCGGCAGTTATTACGACCATATAGAAGACGCTGATCTTTCTTTTGAAATACTGGAAAGGTACGGCAAAGCCTTACACCATAATTTCAGGGAAGATTTTCCATCAATGCCGGAATACAGTTTTGAAGAAGCGCCTTCGCCTTCTTATAAATCCAGGCCTGCCACCCTGGAGGAAGCCTTTGAGATAATAGAATACTGGCGCAGCCGGTTTTACGAGGAACTGGAGAAAACCAACAGCCTGCTCGAACAACTGAACAGGGTAAGCAAAGCAACTGAATTGTAGCCTGAAAAACCCCTGCTGCTTTGCGAAGCTTCCACACTTTGTAAGGCCCATACGTGAGGCAAGGCAATGCAGCAATTTTAAATTTTACTGCAAAAGAAAAACCATGGCCCATGTTTTCATTATTTACCGTATAGCTGCCGGAATAGGTTACCGCATCTCCCTCCTAAACTTTATCTTTGCGCTCCTTTTTATAGAGCATTATGTTTAACAGGCGAACAAAAATTAAAGAATTGCTGGCGGCAGAACCGGCAAACCAGGAAGTTACCGTAATGGGTTGGGTACGCACTTTTCGCAACAGCCAGTTTATAGCATTGAACGATGGAAGCTGCAACCAGAATTTACAGGTAGTTGCCGCACTGGGCTTACTGGATGAGGAAACCCTGAAACGCATTACTACCGGCGCTTCCCTGAAGGTGGCAGGCGCATTAGTGCCAAGCCTGGGCAAGGGCCAGAAAGTGGAGCTGAAAGCAACCGCTGTTGAGATTCTGGGTGACAGCGATGCGGAGAAATATCCGCTGCAGCCCAAAAAACACAGCCTGGAATACCTGCGTGAGATAGCCCACCTGCGTTTCCGCACCAACACATTCGGCGCGGTGTTCCGCATTCGCCATTCACTGGCATTTGCCATTCACCGGTTTTTTAATGATAAAGGTTTTGTTTATCTGCACACGCCCATCATCACGGCCAGTGATGCAGAAGGCGCCGGCGAAATGTTTCGCGTAACTACCTTGCCTTTCAATAACCCGCCACGCAATGAGGACGGCAGCATTAATTTTAAGGAAGATTTCTTTGGCAAAAGCACCAACCTCACCGTAAGCGGACAACTGGAAGGCGAACTGGCAGCCATGGCTTTCAGCGATATTTATACGTTCGGGCCCACCTTCCGCGCAGAAAACTCCAACACCACCAGGCACCTTGCCGAGTTCTGGATGGTAGAGCCGGAAATGGCTTTTTATGATATTGAAGACAATATGAACCTGGCGGAAGAATTCATCAAATACATCATTAAATATGCGATGGATAATAACCGCGAAGACCTTGAATTTCTTGCGCAGCGTTTGGCCGATGAAGAAAAACAACTGCCGCAGGACAAACGCAGTGAATTTGGCCTGATGGAAAAGCTGGCCTTTGTTTTAAACAATGCATTCGAGCGGATTACTTATACAGAAGCCATAGATATTCTGCTGAACAGCCCTGCTTATAAAAAGAAGAAATTCCAGTACGAGGTAAAATGGGGCATTGACCTGCAGAGCGAACATGAACGCTATCTGGTAGAAAAACATTTCAGGAAACCAGTGATCGTTACAGGTTATCCCGCAGCCATCAAAGCATTTTACATGCGCATGAATGATGATGAAAAAACAGTTGCGGCTATGGACATTCTTGCACCCGGTATTGGCGAGATTGTTGGCGGCTCGCAACGTGAAGAGCGTTATGAGAAATTAACAGCCCGCATGAAAGCCATGCAGGTGCCCGTTGAAGAAATGCAGTGGTACCTTGACACACGCCGCTTTGGTTCCGTGCCGCACGCCGGCTTTGGGCTTGGCTTTGAGCGCATGGTGCAGTTTGTAACCGGCATGACGAACATCCGCGATGTGATCCCTTTTGCACGCACACCAAAGAACTGCGAGTTTTAACACCTGTTAACAAAAGCGGTTAATAACCTCTTAATATAACCGCTTCACCTCAAACCGCTTTGCTCCAAAAAATAATTGTGCAAACTTAGCGTCAATAAAACAAACATGCCTATAGCACACGGTTACACTGAATTTACATCATGCACAGCAACTATCCTGTCAGTCGTAACATAGCTATAGCAAAACAAATCATACTGTTTGTTGCAACAGGCTTATGCTTATCGTTATTTACTGCCTGTTCAAAAAATGATGTAACAGCTACAGGCAGCAGCACAGTGGTAAATTCTACAGGCGGCGGCAGTGAAATAGTTCATATTGAATCGGCTGACGGTACAGAAGCCCTTACATTTCTTGCACCGGTTTCGTACAGCACTTTATTATTCAGCAGTTCCAAGTTAAAAAGCAGCACTACATATAATGTTTACATCGGCGGCAGTGTATCGTCAGGAACGGATTTCTATGGCTTATACACCAGCGGCACTTATACAAAGGGCGCCGCCGGTACAACATTTACAACAACCGAATTATTAACTCAAACAGGAGGTACAATAAGCAACGGGTAAAAAGCAAGCATTTATTATTTGTGTGTGATTAAAGGTTGCCGGGTGAATTCTTTCACCCGGATTTTTTTGTGGCACAGATGCGTTTTTATGAATCGATTACCCCGAATATATAACCTGCCAACGCAGTAATGGCCATTGCTATCGTGCCCCATACGGCAACCCGCATAACAGCCTTTGCAACAAAAGAGCCGCCTGTTTTTGCAGCTACAGCGCCTAAGAACATCAGGAATAATATTGAAAATATATACTGGCAAACGATCATGTTTTTCAATGGTGCAAATACAGCTACCAGGAAGGGTAATGCAGCGCCCGCAACAAATGAGCCGAGTGAGGCAAGCGCCGCCTGCAGAGGCCTGGCCACGGTAACTTCATTAATGCCCAGTTCATCTTTTGCATGCGCTTCCAGTGCATTATGACTGGTTAATTGTGTGGCCACCTGCAGCGCCAGTTGCTTATCAAGGCCGCGGCCTTCATATATTTTGGCAAGCTCTTTTAATTCAATTTCAGGCATTTCTTCCAGCTCTTTTTGTTCCCGTTCAAGATCAGCATGCTCCGCATCTTTCTGTGAGCTTACCGATACATATTCACCTGCAGCCATAGACATGGCGCCCGCCACCAAACCTGCCAGCGCTGACAGTATAAGTGTTATGCGTTCAGGGCTGGCGGCTGCCACGCCTATTACAATGCTTGTGGTTGATAATATGCCATCGTTAGCGCCAAGCACCGCCGCCCTTAACCACCCAACCCGGTTTATATAATGCTTTTCCAGTTCCATAAACATATATTGTTTAAGCCTGCGAATTTAACTGTTTGGGTGAGTTGTGAACAGTGATACACAATCTACTGTTCACAGCTTACGCTTTACGGCTTACATTAGCAACATGAAATATATACCTGGCTTTTTCTTTGCCTTATTAATGATGCAATTGCATGCACAGCCTGCTGACAATACGGCTTACATAAAAGACAATTACATTAAAAAAGAGTTTCGTATAGCCATGCGGGATGGCATAAAGCTTTTTACCGCCGTGTATATTCCCAAAGATTCTTCCCGGCCATATCCCATACTTATGCAGCGCACACCATATTCGGTGGCGCCTTATGGCGAAGATAATTACAGGCGAAGCCTTGGCCCCAATGCACGCTTCATAAAAGAGAAATACATTTTTGTTTACCAGGATGTGCGCGGCAGGCATTTGAGTGAAGGTGCGTTCCAGGAAATGACGCCGGCTATTGACAACAGGAAAGATAATACGCAGGTGGATGAAAGCAGCGATACTTACGATACCATTGACTGGCTTTTAAAAAATATGCACAACAGCAATGGAAAGGTGGGCATTTATGGCATTTCGTATCCCGGTTTTTATGCAACCGCTTCTTTGCCCGATGCGCATCCGGCGTTAAAGGCAGCTTCGCCGCAGGCCCCGGTTACCGATGAATTTGACGGGGATGATGCCAACCACCGCGGTGCATTTTTTTTAATGGACAATTTTAGTTTCCTGAATTTTTTCGATGCGCCCAGAACCGGCCCGCGTCAAACAGACCCGCCTGTTGATTCTACGCTTGATATAAAAGACGTATATGATTTTTATCTGAAAACAGGCGCCCTGCATAACCTGAACGATCTCTATTTTCACAATCAGTCAAAAATATGGAATGAGTACCTGGAGCATTCCACAAAAGATGCGTACTGGCAGGCTAGAAATATTCGCGCACATTTAAAAAACGTAAAACCGGCAACCCTGGTAGTGGGCGGCTGGTTTGATGCAGAAGACATGTTTGGCGCTTTAAGCACTTACAAAGCCATTGAGCAGCAGAATGCAAAAAATAATAACCGCCTGGTGATGGGGCCATGGACGCATGGCGCGTGGGAAAGGCCTGAATGGAGCCGTTTTGCAGGTTATGATTTTAGCGGCGACCTTAATGCAAAATACCAGCAACTGGAATTTGATTTCTTTAATTATTACCTGAAAGGCAAAGGTCATTTTAATGAAGGAGAAGCTACCATTTTTATAACCGGCAGCAATGAATGGAAAACATTTGATACATGGCCGCCAAAAAATGTACAGCATGCAACCTGGTGGCTTGATAAAGGCCATAAGCTTTTATTACAGAAAGCAGGCACTTCCGGGAAAGATGAATACGTATCTGATCCCGCCGATCCTGTTCCTTATATTGACAAACGCAGTGATGACCGCATGAATGAATACATGGCTGCCGATCAAACCTTTGCTTCCAAACGCCCTGATGTGGTGTATTATACAAGCAATGTTTTACAAAATGATATTACATTACTTGGCCCGGTTACTGCTAACTTATCTGTTAGTTTAAGCGGAACGGATGCAGATTTTATAGTGAAGGTGATTGATGTTTTGCCGGAAAGCAATGTGCAGCAATTGGTGCGTGCAGAAGTGATGCGCGGAAAATTCCGCAATAGCTTTGAAAAGCCTGAACCGTTTGTTCCCAACCAGCCAACAAAGGTTAAACTGGAGTTGAATGATGTGGCGCATACATTCTTAAAAGGCCATCGCATTATGATACAGATTCAAAGCTCCTGGTTTCCGCTGGTTGACCGCAACCCGCAGCAGTTCATTAATATTCCTACTGCATTGGAGAGCGATTTTAAAAAAGAAACGATTACGATTTTGCATGATGATATGCATCCTTCGTTTATTGAGGTGGGTGAAGCGATGAAGTAAATGCGTAAATAAAATTTTCTTACCAAATAGTATAGCAGAATAAAAAAAGTAATAAAATGGATATACATGATAAGATATTATGGTGGTTCATCCTTAATGACGAACCCCTATCTTCAAATGAAGCAAAAGAAAAAATTGGTTGCAAAAATGATGAATTGATTTGGCACATGGGTCGCATGAATCGGAAGTGGTTTGCGGGCTTGTATTGCACACCTCCGGGACGTGTTTATTCATTACACAGCGAATATAAAAAGAAAATATTAATTTTTTTAAGTGAGGGGCGGTTCACAACACTTAATAAGAAGTATGCAAAACTTAATTATACTACACAAGACGGGGCAAAAGAAGAAGTTATACTGGAAATAAAAGAGTTAATAGAAAGAATAGCTCAGGATTCAGAAACCAAAGTGGAAGATATTTCTCTAAAGGTTGTCGATAACAAAAGCAGAAATGTTACTATAAAATTAAGCGCAAAAACATTATTGTTGACATTAATGGAGAGTATAAAATAGATTGTGTAAACGGATTTAAGTAACTGCATTTAAAGCCGGCATCTGTTTTCAAAGATAGTTAAGAATTGATGGAGAATGAACCCCCAATTTTGGATGGGCATACTCCATTTT
>NZ_JASGEX010000008.1:0-3826 GCF_047606085.1 Parafilimonas sp. | reverse complement strand
TCTTTTGAGAATTGTGAACAGCCTGCTTTTTTTAATTTTCAACCGTCTTTTAACCCAATCGAAAAAATTTTAGAGATGCTTGATGAAAATAAAAAACTTTATGAAAGATTACTTCAGGCTGAAAAGGAGAAGATGGAGCTATTACAGAAGTTGTTGGAGAGGGTTGAGGGGAAGTAGCATTTTACATTTAGGATAGCACGAAAGATTCGATATAACCACCACCATTACTATTTTCCATAATCTTAACTTCTTTGCAAATTGCATTTAGCTGATGTCCAATAAAGCACGCTCCACTCAATGGCCCAAAATAAAACAGTATTAGGGTATCTGCTCCATTCTCTTTTACAAATGCCCGGGCCTTTGCTTTAATTTGTTCTGAAAATGCCGTAACATCTGCTGCTGTTTGAAAACAAGATGGGCCTAAATCAACCTCCGGCCTTAATAAAAGAAGAGCATCAACGCCGCCATGCTCATTTATATATTTCCTTACGTCTAAGCCCAATGATCCTGTGACACTTATACCTACAGCAATAGTTTTGTTTCCCTGACCGAGAATCTCTCCGTTTTGATTTTCGCTAATTACATTGAAACTGCTATTAGGTTGTTCATCAGTCCGCCACAATTTTTCTTGTTGATTAACTTCAATGGTGTAACCTGCAACCTGCGAAAACGTATAGCCAAAAGCGAACCAAGCTGATAGACGGGCAAAACCACGCGCCCGTATCAATGTAGGAGTTACCTCAGTATTTATACGATCCTCCAACAATCTTAGCTCTGGAAGCAATGTTCTGTTCCAATCTTCTGTATTAATCAATTCATGACCCCCAATGCCTGCGATCTCTTTAAAATACTGTCTCCAGTCAAGAATATAATCTGGAGCAAGATCAAACTTCCTACTTTTAATGGTGGCAAAATAGACGGAAGCCGCTTTTTCGGTATTACCCGGCATATATAGTTTATGATTAAGTATCTCTTCTTCAAGAAGGGGAGTAGAAATATACTCCTTCTTTTCTTTGATCCATTTTTTTATAATTCCCACTGCTATTAACATCGCATTTTCATCATATTGCAGCCGCAGCAGTTGCATTCTATCAGCAATCATTAGCTTAATTTCATCAGTAAAATTTCGACCTAACTGAAATGATATTGATTTAGCAAAAGCATTAAAATTTTCGTCAGTAGCGGAATGCGCTTTCTTCCATTTACTTTTTTCTTTTCCGCAATCTGATTTTGGTCCTGACTTAAAAAAGAGGTCACCTAAATGTCCATTATCGCCATTTATACAAATCAGTATTTTATCATCTGGATGATAAACCCAATTACTGTAAAGGATAAGACGAATTTGATCTTTAGAATATTGCTTTATTAGCTCGTTCCAAGTCACCCAAAATTTTTCCATTAGGCTTTTACCTTCTTTAGCTGTAAGCAATTCCGACATTGAATAATGGCCTCCTCCAACATGATACTTTATTTGGTAAAAGTCTACAGTCCCATTACTTTTCTCAACGGTTAAATCGTCTACATAGCCTGCAGATTCATTTTCCAGTCGTACCCTTTTCACCTTATTACCTGTTTTCAATGATAGTACATGATACCAGCTTAACAAATGTTGATAGTCAAATCCTTTTAATATTGCAGATGTTTGCCCAGCCATAAATTTTATCTTGGTTTAAAAATTAATACTGTATTCTTATCGCTCTTTCTTTATTCACTTTCAGCCAAAATGTATTGAAGTAGTTTGCCATTAAACAAGAAATAGATTCCTATATTATAATCTGTTTTTTGAATTTCTAAGATCATAAGCACTGGATTGTTTATAAGTACATTTTTATCTTCGGCAAGTTCCTTCATAGCCCTTATATCTGTTTGGCTTGGTACTGCCGCATTATCCGGGTGCGTGTGCCATTCACCTACATATACCAAACCTTCATTGGCATAATATTGTTCTAACAGCTCCTTTAGCCCATTTGAACCTCGCTCAAAATAATATCGGGAAGATTTATACTTTTTAGGTAGGAGTGTATCTTTGATAACAACTGTTTTGTTACTATTGATATATTTGCCTAACAGCAGACCCCCAAACTCATTCGGATACTTTTCTTTTCCATAGACCTCCAGACGGTTTATAAGCTCGCAATTTATTAGCAACTCTAACCTTGTATCCCTATTTACAAATTTCAAAATTGATTTAGCTTTATTTCAAAACAATCTTTATCCTCAGTCGTTAGATAAAAATGCCTTACAGGCAAATTCTTTTTATAACAGTCATTTATATGACGAAGTGCAAATTGTACTAACACAGAGATATCATTGTAAGAAGCCTTAAAGGTAGGACTCCAGCAACCTGTAGGGTTGTACATATCGTCATCCTCTCGTTTCAACTGATGAAAGATATTCTGAAGCCAATCGTATAGATTATGTTTGGTAGCACATATAAGTTCACTGGCATGGTTGGTTATGGATAGCGAATATATGTCTCCACGTACCCCAAGACTATCCAAAAGGAATGCAATATCATTATCTGTAGAACAATCTATAATAATATCAAATTCATCTAAACGGTCTTTAATTGCTGGGCGCCATCCATTCTCTGCCCCTTGTATAACGATTTTAAAAAAGTCGGTCAATGTTTGGCTGCTTGCGACATTAACGAAGGGAGAAATGCTTACCAATCTGCTTGCAAGTTCTGTCACTTTTGCTGTGATGCCGGGAAAGAAGCTGTATTCTGAACGACATATGTTTTCAGGTTCCTTAACATCATAATCAACCAAAAGTATATCTGTAGCACCACATCGTGTAAGAGTTGTTGCAATCATACTCCCAATGGCACCAATTCCTATAATAAGAATTTTGGCGCTCGTAATAGTGGGATGAAAGGCTCCCCGGCCAAAAAAATACTTATAAGATGAGTTACGAGTTTGCCCCCAGATAATTGGCTGTTTTCTTAGCATGCTAACCCATGTGTTTGTTCCTGCTATTTTTTTCCCATAATTAGGGAAGTTATCAAGTGGAATTAACATTACCTGCCAATGAATCTCAACTTCATTGACAGGATAACCCACCAGCAAAGGGAGATGATCAATATAACAAGTCCCCCTAAACTGTTTACTAAACATATCAAGGAATCGTAAAAACGACTGGGAAAAATAACTTTCAAGTTTATCAAAGCTTTTAATTGTAAACCGTTTGTATTCAACTGGGGGCTTATCGCTGAAATAGAACAGCCCTTCAATTTCCTCGTTTTGGCAGTATATATCACCCCAATTACAAGCAACCTCCTCTTTGTTTATTTTAAATTTTCGTACAAGTAATGTTGTATAGTCGGTCTCCCTCCAATACCCATGATTTAAAATGGAAAACGTAAATTTTCCGTACGATTGATTTTTAAATTTATAGTTAACATCAGTAAACAGAAACACACTTTTCCGACCGTCAATTGCTGTATCACTTACTACTATATGCTCATAGGCCCCATCGGCTTCCTGTTTGATATAGTATTTTATAATCCAGTGTTTTAAGCCATTTAGATCCAGCGCTAACTTTTGTGTTAGTTTAGGGTGATGAAGGGTATGCACACAAATGGATCCGTCCTCATTTACATGACCATATTCCAGTAAATTCTTATTAATAAACCGGATGGTTTCAAAATCATGGGCTTGGAAAGGGTATTGTGGGTATATTTTCACATCAAAATCAAGTATAACGTATTCCTTCGGCGAACCCCGTCATTGATGTTCAGTATGCGAGGGATAATTTTGCGGCAGCAGGGAGTGTAGATTTTCCTTTGGGGTTTTGTTGATATTTACAAACAAGTGGGTGAGCCATT
>NZ_JASGEX010000007.1:0-3099 GCF_047606085.1 Parafilimonas sp. | reverse complement strand
TAAAAATTGTCGATTGTCTTGAGATTCTCTACCGATTTTAAATAGTCGTTGAATAATTCCTGTGCTGTTGGCATAATGTTCGTCTTTGTAACAAAGGTACGAAGCAGAAAAAAATGTTATGCACCCATTCATGGTTAGTCTTTTTTATAAATGTTGACGCCTGGTTTTGCGAAACCATTTTTTAAACCACCAGGTTTGGTGCTTATCCCTCCATTTGGCGTATCGGTCTACCATTTTACCATTGCTTTCTCGTGGAAACAGCATACCTACTGCATCCATTTCCTTAAAAATCTGGCGGATGTTGGCTTCCGTATAATGCTCCTGCCCGTAGCCGTGTGCAATAAAATAGTTAATGAGGTGTTCTTTGGCAGTGTCCCTACCCTCACGGTTCCAGCTGCCGCAGGACAGGTTATCCATAAAGTCTGTTAGAACCTCCAGGGGCTTTACACCCATCAGGCGGCAGAGCAGCAGAAATGGATATGGGAGAATAAAGTTGAAATCAGCAAAGCGCTCATAAGCCCCGGTTTGCCATTTTAGTTCCGGCTTGGGCTTGCGTTGGGGTTGTTTGCGGGTGGTTGTCTTTTGCATGGCGAAGCATTTAAAGGTGAGAAATGTGCAAGCAGACCAACCGGCGGCGCATAAAAAAGACGTGGGTTGGTCCTTAATGATTCTGAGGGTTACGACACCCCTGATCTCAAATAAGAACGCCCACGCCTGAACCTTAAAAATAAGGAAAACGCGAGCGATTTACCTTATCCTCCCGAGATCAGTGATTTGTCGTAATTTCAGAATCGGGAATAAAGCAAATACGCTTTTATACGTTATTGTATAATTTTCTATGTCATAAAGAATTTTTTATAAAATTGTTATGCAATATAACACAATTGTTACATAATAACAATTTTATTTTTTACAATAACTCTTTTAGATAAAAATCAATTTGCTGCAATCCTGTAAATTGTGTTCTATAAGAACAATTTATTTACCCGATGAGTAAAATAATGACCCCTAAAAGAAAATCCGCCCATCTGGTCATGAACAGGCTGGCTGTTGTTTTAAAAGAGGAGCGGGTTTCTAATAAGGATCTTGCGGAAGCGTTAGGTTATGAACCGGCAACCGTTTCCAAATGGGCTACAAATACCATACAACCCCCGCTTGCTACCTTCTTTCGTATTGCGCTCACCATCAACCGAGACCTGAAAGATTTTTTTATTTCTTCTAAAGACATTGATGGAGAGGAGAAGAAAAAGGTGCTTAAGGAGTTGGCGGTGATTGCGGAAAAGGGCAAACGGACGGGGAAGGGGAAAAAGTAGATTGGGGCACTGGAGAAAATGAAATAGGTTTTTACTTTTGATTATTACCCTTGCGATAAAACCCGTCCGTGCATTTATATTCAATTTTCTGTTTTTAAGTACCGCTTAAATAGGTGTTATTTATAATTATCAATGCAGGAAGATGTCGGCGTGATTACAAATTAAAACTGAATGAAGTTGATGCGATCCCATATCGAAGCATGGGTCATCGCAAATGAGCGCAGTGTTACAAGCTAAACGATCTGTCTATTAATAAACTTCTACAGATAAATAGCCTGAAAGCACTTTCTCAAATACCCGGAATACGGCTGTAGGACTAAGTTTTAATTGATCGCAGAAAAAATTAAACTTCACATAACAAGACTATAAAAGATCCCATTTGAGCATTTCCCTTTCTTTAACATTATCCACTATTTTTGCATAAACCTGCGTTGTTCTAAGATTGGTGTGTCCCAGTAGCTTGCTGACTACCTCGATAGGGATTCCCAGGGTGATAGATACCGTAGCAAATGTATGCCTCGCAACATGGCAGGTAAGCTTTTTTGGAATGTCAAATCGTTTCCCAATTTGTTTCAATATTCGATTAGTCACTTTGTTACAATAAATACGAAACACAGGCTGGGTGCCAGAACCTAAAGTTGCAGGCAGGAGTTGAGTAGCTTTTTGGGTTAACGGAATGGTAACCAGATATCCGGTTTTGTGCATTTTTATTTTTACTTTATTATCACTTATTGCATTAGCTTGAAGAGATTTGAGGTCTGAATACCGTAACCCTGTATAACAAGAAAAAAGGAAATACTGCAATACTTGTTTCTCAATTGGCTTAGTTACTTCTCCAGAGAAATAGGCTTTCGATAACTTCCCAAGTTCTTCCGGATTCAAAAAATCCCGTTTACCATCTACCTTTTTAATGGTAATAAATTGGAACGGATTAATCTTCATGTATTTGTAGCGTAGCGCTATATTGACAAAGGTTCTTAATGATCTCAGGCTCTTGCTTGCCGTATTTTCATTATTACATAAAGTATGGATCATGTAACTATGATAGTCGTTAATAAATTTCTCTGTTATATCCGAGAACATCACCTTTTTCTTAAACTTCAGAAGCTTCGTAATTTGAGATTTATAACTAAACCAAGATTCAAGCCGTAATCGGGGCCTATTTTCATTAAGATAATTTAAAATATAATCGGTGAAATTTCCATCTTCGTAGGTCGCTGAAATCATTTGATCTTTGAACTGTTGCAGTGTCAAGGCTGTTTCGTTTTGTACAAAACTGTTGACCAGTAGTTTCATAGCCTTTTTATCATAGGCTTCCAGAATGGTATTATACCGTTCATGAAGCCTGTTTCTTCGCTTTACACGTTGAAGGTTGACTGACCAATCCTTGCCTGTAAGCGTTACGGAGGTGGCAATTTCAATTTTTCTTCCGCTTTGAAAGGCCCGAAAATAGACGGGATGAAGCCCCATTTTGTTTAGATTTGGCTTAAGCACAAAGCCGTACGTAATTTTTTGATTCATCATTGTGAAGTATTTATGAAGTGAAAAATAGTATTTTAAGACTGATTTGTTTTCCTAAGCCATCATTTATCAAGGGGTTATAAAACTTTCAGAGGGAATGGGAAATCCATTTCCCCTGAAAGAAAATTCCAGCAAAAGTTTTATCGGTAGTTATGTGTTAGGAATGGGTTTCGTGTTGACCACGGAACAGGCAGCAACACTGATTGCCAAAGATCCACGGAATAAGGAAGTGTTATTCCCTTACTTAAATGGGGATGATCTGAAC
>NZ_JASGEX010000006.1:0-9592 GCF_047606085.1 Parafilimonas sp. | reverse complement strand
CTATCTGAATGAATTTTGTTACAAGTTTAACCGAAGGTTCTTTGGGCAGAGTTTATTTGACAGGGTATTGGTCGCAACGCTGGAAAATCCATGGTACAGACCTTTTCCAAAAAACGGATAGTCATTGAAATTTGACATAAAAAATGAAAAACATTAATCAGTGTGGTTGATTGGTATAGCTTATAAAGGCTTCTGACCTGTTTCTCACAGCGCTTGGTGTCATTAGCATCTATAAATACCCTCTTACTGATGGGAGGCCCATGCCAGATCTAAAACAGGAACATTTTTTGGGTGTATTTCAATTTTCGCAGGTGGGTGGACACCGACCGGAGTGCCGCGTATGAAGCGAAAATTTGAAATGCGCCCCGTTTTTTATGCACAAATATCTATAAAATAATTAATTTACAATTGCTTATATAGGTTACAACTTTTTGCACTAAAATTATAAATAAAAAGAAAGAAGGTGATGATTAAACTTTTTCACCATGGCAAATAAATACGTTGCGAAACTTGCAGGCCACCGGCTGGTTTTGCCTACGCAAATAAATACTTCACATCATCTTCGCCCAACGATTTTATAAACCCCGCATCTTCACTTATAATATCTTTTACCAACAATTGTTTTTTTTGTTGCAAAGCAAGTATCTTTTCTTCCACCGTATCGCGGCAGATCATTTTGTAGGCAAATACTTTTTGCTGCTGCCCTATACGGTGTGTGCGGTCAATGGCCTGCTGCTCTGCTGCCGGGTTCCACCAGGGATCAACAAGATAAACATAATCAGCAGCGGTTAATGTAAGCCCAACGCCACCGGCTTTTAAGCTTATCAAAAATATTTTTGTATCATTTGCTGTTTGAAACTGCTGAACAAGCTCCTGCCTTTGCGCTGCTTTTGTGCTGCCATCTAAGTAAAGGAATGAAACAGCGTCTTTCTTTAAGGCATCCGCCATTAACTGCAGCATGCCGGTGAATTGTGAAAATACCAGCACTTTGTGATCGCCGGTATTTTCTTCCAGCTCATTCAGCAATACTTCAAGCTTTACAGATGTATTGGTTGCATCTTTATAATCTTTCAATAGCTGCGGTGCATTACAGGCCTGCCTTAATTTAGTGAGGCCTTCCAATATATACATGGCGCTGTGGCCAATGCCGTCTTCCGCTATGCGCTGCAAAAGGCTTTCGCGGTAATAATGCTTAAGCACATCATATATTTTCCGTTGCTCCTCCCCCATCTCGCACCACAGGGTAATCTCCGTTTTGGCAGGTAAGTCTTTGGCCACCTGCTCCTTAGTGCGGCGCAGGAGGAAAGGATAAATTATTTTTTTAAGCTGCGCCGATTTTTCCTTGTCGCCATACTTATCTATAGGTTGTGAAAACTCCGACTTAAAAAATTCGCGGTTACCCAGCAAACCGGGGTTGATAAAATTCATTTGCGTATAAAGATCAAACGTATTGTTTTGAACAGGCGTTCCGCTTAAAGCGATCCTGTTTCTTGCCTGCAGCCGCATAACAGCCCTGGATAACTGCGCCGCAGGGTTTTTTATTATATGGCTTTCATCGCACACGATATAGCCAAAGCTGAATTGCTCAAGTTGTTCAATATCGCTTCGTATGCAGCCATAAGTGGTAAGCACAATATTATATTGTTTGAAGGTATCTGCATCATAATTCCGGCTGCCTTTATAATAAATAAAGCAGGTTAGCTGCGGTGCAAACTTTTTCAATTCATTTTCCCAGTTATAGAGCAAAGAAGTGGGGCAAACCACCAGGTGTGTCTCCTGCTTTTTTTGATTGCAAACATGCTGGAGAAAAGTGATTGCCTGCAAGGTTTTGCCCAGCCCCATATCATCTGCCAGGCAGCCGCCCCAGTGCATTTCATCGAGCAGGCAAAGCCATTCAAAACCGGCCTGCTGGTAATCGCGCAGTGAAGCTTTTATTTCTTTTGGAACTGTGTATAAATGTTCTTTATGCTGCTGCAGGCGCCGCCATTTTTCTTTAAATTCTTTTGTTACGGCTTCAGCGCTGATGGCTTCGCCATCTTTTAAATTATCAAGCAGGGTATGGTGCAATGCAGATAGCCGTATGGAACTTTTTTTTACCTGCCCCATACGGAACAGCATGCCGTACGCCTGTGCCCACTCTTCGGGTATAGCGCCTATGGTTCCGTCTTTCAGCAAAAGAAAAGATTGTTTATTGTGAAAGGCTTTTTGAAGATCGGACAGCGGCACCTCCTGATCGCCATAACTTATTTCTACCCGCAGGTCGAACCAGTCTATTCCCTTGCCATCAAAATGAATATGTATCACCGGCATGTACCTGTTGTACCGGAAGTGTTTTAACTGCTCCATTCCATACACCGGAATGTTTTTATCAAGCAGCCTGCGGTAAAATTTTACGAACCATTGTTTTTTTTCAGCTTCTGCAAAAGGCAGGTAGTAATAGCCGTTCTTCTGTTTGGGAAAGTTTTCATGCATGCCGCATAAAAACTGTTTTATATCATTTTCTGCGGCCGCATCCCTTTTTATGGCATATCGCTTCCTATCTGCTACAGCCGTAAACATATCGCCGGGCTCATCATCCATTTCAAAATCACCGTACTGCCATTTTGGGGTTATCATCAGGAAGCTGTTGTTCAGCTCACCCAGATAAACACTGGCCTGAAATGGGGTATCGGCAGCAATATCCTGCAGCAATACATCCCTGTTTACGGTATGTGTTTTGGCAAGCGGCTCTACGGTGTTCAGTACAAAATCTGTTTCATCCGCGGCAGGCACATCTGCAAAACCCTGCGGATATGTATGCAGCGCTTCCATGTCTTTCAGCGGGAGCAGGAAGAACTCATTTTTGCTTTGCAATAAAAAACCATGCCTTTTAAAATCGGTGAGCGGGAAATGCTGATCATTGATATTTACCATTACCAGCATGCGCAGCAAGCCTTTTGGCGTGCGCACCAGTTCAAAGCAAAGCTTTGGCGTATAGCTGCTGAATGCAGCAGGCTTAATAAAAATGTTATTAAGGTCATCGGCATAGCGGTAATACCATTTTAAAATAGCGCTGAAGGGTTTTAATTCCTGCAGGCGGTAATAAATATGTGAGAGCATTTTTTGCTCAATGAATGTGGCACGCGAAATATCGCCCGCAGGCATTAGCTTGTATTGCAAGGCTGCTTTCCCCTTTACCATATCCAGTTGCTCCGCAGTAAGCAGGCGAACGGCATATAATATTTCATGCGGAAATTTTTTATACGCATGCAGGCTGCGCTCATTATTTAAAGGAAGCAGTTTATAGTTGCGGTCGCCATTTAATTCCTGCACCAGCAAGGTTGCCACGCGGAAAGGAAGCTTTGTTTCTGAAACGAAGTCAAGCAGCAATGCCACTTCATATTCCCTGTTTTTCTTTCCCGGCTTTTCCGCAGGCAGTATAATTGTTTTCTTAACAGCATCCTTATTCGTTGCACGCATCTTTTCTGCTCATTTAAAAACCGCAATAATAAAGATTAATGTTATGTGCAAAAAGCAGTGTTAGTAATTAAAACATGCAGGCCCTTTAGGCCAGTAATATTTGGGGAGGCAGGGTTTGACAATCCTTTTTTACAAATTTTCGTCAATTAGTTTTTGTACTTCAATATTACCCGGCCGCGGTGCATCTGAGTTAATCACCTTTCCAGATTTGTTTATAAGAATATATCTTGGGATAGCGTGTATTTTAAATTTCTTATTAAACATTGATTCTTTCGCATTAATCAAAAAATAGCTGTTTTCATTAAGCTTCTCCTCATGGGCCGCCCTTATCCAATCATTATAATTATCATCTATAGACAAAAAAATAAACCTGATATTTTTATTGGCATAATGTTGCCTAAGCCTTTCCGAATTGGGCATTTCTGAACGGCAAGGCGCACACCAACTTGCCCAAACATCTATATAAGTGAGGCTGTCGTTCGAGCCTGCTAATACACTATCCAATGAAAACTTTTTCCTTTTACTATCAATAACCATGTCGTTTTTTGAAATATTTACTGATGACAGGGATGTATAATACTGCGCTATGTAATTTTTATAGTTTTCGTTTCTGCAGTCTTCATTAAACATAGAGATATATTTTTCTTTATCAGCCTCCTTACCTTTTATAATTTTCAGAAGAGATGTTAACAAAAGGAAATCCCGCGGTTCACCTGAATATTTTTGCTTCGCAACCCCGTATCCTCTCTTAAAATCGTGCCGCCCTTTTAAATCAATATTATAAAAATAGTCCTGTAGAAATATACGATAAAGGGCATCATGCATATCAGGAGGTTCGGTTTTTAGCGCATTCGATATAACCGGATATTGAAGTTCTTTTTCCCATATTGCCTGGGTATAGAAAGAATTTTTTAATGCCTTTCTCAGCCAGGCTTCATATTCTTTTCCTATTATTCCGGCTTTTACACAGCTATCGGTTAAAAATATGGACCTGTCATAGTATTGTTTTGCATTGCCATTTAACGGAAAGGATTTGTTAGGTATTTTTCTTGTTGAATATTCAAACACGCTGCTATTTTTTTCTGAGAGAAATGAAGGAAAATTTAATTCGAAGGCAGTAAATCTATTTTTTTGAATCTCCACTTTTGGATAGTATGGATAAACTGCATTTCGGGTGATAGTAATTGAATCCCCTGGCGAAACCGGGTAATAACCGGTTTGCGGCAATGTATAATACAGTAACAGGTTATCTTTTGACCAGTTGACGCTTATTGTATCCTGCCTTGGTACAATTTGTATTTGCTGGTTGTATGCATTAAAATAGAACCAGGCAAATCCTATGTTGAATGAATCATATCCTTTAAATGAGATAAATATATTGCCGGTGTTGAATGAGTCAGGCAATGGTTGCCGGACAGCAGTATCTGACTGACCAGATGGAGCATTGCAGGCTGATAAGAAAGCCAGCATAGCCATAACCATCAGGTTTGATATTGGTTTCATTTGAAACTTATGTTTTATTTGTTTGTCTCATTTATTTTGGCAGCATCATATTATGAGCTATAGCTTGTCCCGGCAAAATTCGGGACAGGAACATAATTTTACATAATTGATAAAAAAATCAAAGATTTTATCGAAGATGAAATACTTTGATTCACCAAACATACAACACCAATTGCATTGCTTAATTCCATGTAATTTCTATGCATCACGATTGGTACATGGGGCATTGTGGTTCATTAAAAAGCATAAACAAACCCGAATTAAAAAAATCAATGACATGAAACATTTTACTGTATTGAGCTTAACCATACTGCTGTTATGCGGTTGCGCACAAAAGCCTGTGAAAACCGCTGCTGACGTGAATGATGGCTGGACGCCGCTTTTCAACGGTAAAGACATTAAAGACTGGAATGTAAAAATTCATCATCATGATTACAATGAAAATTTTGGCAATACATTCCGCGCGGAAGATGGCATGATAAAAGTGCGCTATGATCAATATAAAGACTTCAATGAACAATTCGGCCATTTATACTATAAAACGCCTTTCTCCCGTTATCATTTGAAATTTGAATATCGTTTCGCGGGGCAATGGATGAAATCTGCGCCGGCATATACATTGCTTAACAGCGGCGTGATGTTTCATTCGCAGGATCCTAAAACAATGCCCAAGGAACAGGATTGGCCTATATCGGTTGAAATGCAGTTACTCGGCGGCATAAAAGAAGGCAAGCCAAGGCCTACAGGCAATATGTGCTCACCAGGCACAGACGTTGTTTACAAAGGCCGCATTTCCCCTGATCATTGCATTAATTCCAGCTCCAAAACTTATTATGGCGACCAATGGGTGAAAGGAGAATTAATTGTACTGGGCGATTCACTTATCACACACATCATTAACGGCGATACCGTATTACAATATTCCAAACCGCAAATTGGCGGTGGCGTAGCCAATGGTTATGATCCTGCACAAAAACAAGATGGCAAATTATTAAACAGCGGTTTTATTGCCCTGCAAAGCGAAGGGCAGGAAATTGATTTCAGGAATATTATGATAAAACGATTGCGCTAAATTTATTTTCAAAAATAAATTCCTATCAATTTGGTAGGAATTATAATATTCACTATTCTTGCGCCATGAAATTTATACTACGCTCATCTGCTCCCGTCTTCACAATGCGATGTTGCTGTATGTGCGCCATGCACTGACCTTTCATTTCCCCGCTTTACCATTTTACTTTTTAATCAATCAAAAACTATAACCATGTCATTATTATTTAATGCCGGCAGGCAAAACCTGCAGCCTGTGGATGCAGCCATTACATCAAATAAATTCACTTACGGCTATACGCCGCTTACGAAAGGCAATACCGCCCCGGATTTTACGCTGCAGGAGAAGAACGCCATTTTAAACAGCAGCGCAGGCATGCCTGCATCAGGGCCAATAAGCTTAAAAGATTTCCTGCTGTTCAGGCAGCCATTGGTTGTTCTTTTTTATAATGCGCTTAACAATAACATTCCTGATATTACCAGGCTGATAAGCCTTAATAAGGATATACAGGTTATGGGCGGCAGGCTGCTTATATTAACCGGTACAGCGCCCAGGCATTTTAATAAAATACAATTGCAGGAAAATACCCTGCCTGTATATTATGACAGCGGTAATGAAATAGCCGGGCAATTTGGATTATACGACAGCGAAAACCCGCTCTGGAACTGGGTTTCAGGCATTGAGGATGAAGCGCTGCCACTTTCGGCAGCCTATATAATTGCGCCAAACGGAAAGATTATTTTCCATCATATAGATTATACGTTTGACCTTTTTACCAACAAAGTTTTTGAAGATGCTTTTATAAGGTCGCTTTTAACCAACGTTTTTCATAATGCGCAACAACATGCGGGCTTTGGCATTGAATATAAATCTGTTTCATAACCCGGGGAAAGAACCCTGACCTATGTTTCTCCAACCGCATTTCCGGAAGGAAATATTTTATAAATAATAACGCTTATTGCAAAGCCTGCCATATAAAATATAGCTGCCGCTTTACAATTGGGCAGCATAGAACGTAACGTCCATTCAAAAGACGGCACGCCAAACCTGAAATAGAATATGCAGAAAACAATATAGCCGGCCACAAGTGTGATCAGATAGTTTTTAGCTCCATACAACGTAATTAAGGCAAGCGCTAATGCGCCAAAGCCGGTGAGGCATACATCCAGTGTTGTCACTATACCTGATTTGGATACAGCCAAATTTAAAAGATATTTGACAACCTGTCATTTTTGATTATTTGGTATTTTCTTTGTTTTGCAGGCTTGAATTTAAAACCTGAAGCTGCCATTTGTACATCAGTACAAGGGAGTGACACAACAAAGTTGAGCAGCATTCCGCAGCTTGTAACATAAAAAAATACTATGCAAAAAGGACAAATACGCGTTCACACGGAGAACATCTTCCCCATCATTAAAAAATTCCTCTACAGTGACCATGACATTTTTTTGCGCGAACTGATAAGCAATGCAGTGGATGCCACGCAAAAAATAAAAACACTCTCATCCATTGGCGAGGCCAAAGGCGAATTGGGCGACCTGCGCATTGATATTGTGATTAATAAAGAAGACAAAACGCTGAGCATAATTGACCGGGGTATTGGCATGACGGAAGCTGAAGTGGATAAATACATTAACCAGGTAGCTTTCAGCAGCGCCGAAGATTTTTTGCAGAAGTATAAAGATGCGAATATCATCGGCCATTTTGGCCTGGGCTTTTACAGCGCTTTTATGGTAAGCGACAGCGTGGAAATTTTTACGAAGAGTTATAAAGAGGAGCCTGCCGTTTACTGGAGCTGCGATGGCAGCCCTGCGTATGAATTGTACCAGGTGGAAAAAGAAGACAGAGGCACCCGCATTGTGCTGCATATAAATGAAGAAAGCAGTGAGTTTTTGGAAGAAGGCCGCATTAAAGGCATCCTTGAAAAATTCTGCCGCTTCCTGCCTGTACCGGTTTATTTTGAAGACAGGCAGATAAACAATACCAATCCTATCTGGACGAAAAAACCTTCTGATCTTACGCCGCAGGACTACCAGGATTTCTATAAAGCGCTTTATCCTTTTGGGGAAACGCCTTTATTCTGGATTCATCTGAATGTGGATTATCCGTTTAACCTTACCGGCGTTTTATATTTCCCGAAAATTAAACAGAGCTACGAGATACAGAAAGACAAGATACAATTATACAGCAACCAGGTGTTTGTAACGGATGAAGTGAAGGATATTGTACCTGAATTTTTAATGTTGCTGCATGGTGTAATTGACAGCCCGGATATTCCGCTGAATGTAAGCCGCAGCTATCTGCAGGGCGACCCGAATGTGAAGAAAATAAACACCTATATTACTAAGAAGGTTGCCGATAAGCTTGAAGAGATTTTCAACAAGGAACGCAGTGAGTTCGAAGAAAAATGGGAAAGCCTGGGCTTGTTTGTGAAGTATGGAATGATGACCGATGATAAATTTCTTGATAAGGCGAATAAGTTTTTTATTATGGAAGATGCATCTGCCAAAAAATTCTATACGCTGGATGAATACAAGACTGAAACTGAAGCATCACAGAAAAATAAAGACGGCAAGCTGGTAATTCTTTATACCACCAATCCTGTTCAGCAGGACAGTTATATAAAAGTGGCTGCCGGCAAGGGTTATAAAGTAGTAAAGATGGAAACGCTGGTTGATGCAGCCTTCATCAATACCATGGAAATGAAATGGGAGAATGTAACCTTTAAGCGGGTGGATGCTGATATTGTTGATAATTTAATTGATGCGCAGGAAACCAGCAGCAGTGTTTTAAATAAAGAGGAGGAGGCAAAGCTGAAAGAATGGTTTGGCCTGCAGGTGCCTGACATGCATGTAACGGTTGAAGTAAAAGGTTTGAGCACAGATGTGGCGCCGGTTGTGGCAACCCGCCCTGAATTTATGCGCCGCATGAAAGATATGGCAGGCGTTGGCGGCGGCATGGCTTCTTTCTATGCGCAGATGCCTGACGAAGTAACCTTAACCGTGAATGGCAACCATCCTATTTACCAGCAATTATTGAAAGAAGATGATACGGACAAACTGGGCAGGCAGGTGCGCACACTTGCCGACCTTGCCCTGCTTTCACAAGGCCTTCTCAAAGGCGAGGAGCTTACCAGCTTCATTAACCGCAGCGTTGAGCTGATGGAGGGTAAAACGAAGAGTAATATTATTCTGGAAACATAATATTGCCAGGATTTGTAAAATAAACTGCAATAACCAAAACATGATATGACAGACAATTATGCTCCTTCTACAACTTATTCTTACGGGCATTGCTTAGGCGCCGGGTTTCTGAGTTTCACTAAAATTGCATCGCTGGCAGATGTGAGCGAAGCTTTTGTTAGAAAGGTTAAAAAAAATTTGAACAGATAACATATTACGTAAATAACAGGCAGGCTTAACTTCAATGCCCAGTATTGTAACACATTGCATAATTTTCGGAGAGTATAAAATAGATTGTGTAAACGGATTTAAGTAACTGCATTTAAAGCCGGCATCTGTTTTCAAAGATAGTTAAGAATTGATGGAGAATGAACCCCCAATTTTGGATGGGCATACT
>NZ_JASGEX010000005.1:0-17334 GCF_047606085.1 Parafilimonas sp. | reverse complement strand
TAGAAAAAATTTCTTTCAGTGATTGTAATTTTTAAAAAAAGTTTTTACTTTATGCTTCCATATTGATTTTTTTTAATCAGGAGAACCAGCAAAAAAACGGTAGCTTAAATTAAACCCACTACCCGGACTTAAGAATACACCATCAGCAGTAAAACATCAATAGGCGAAACATGCGGAAGCATAACCGGGCGTTGCGGAAATGCAACCGGATTGTTGGAAAAGGCATCTGGCAGGCGCGAAAAGCCATCTCTTAACAGCGGGAAGACATCTCACAAGAGCGGAAAGCCATCTCTTAATGGCAGGAAGGCATCTCACAAGAACGGAAAGGCATCTCTTAACGGCGGGAAGGCATTGCACAAGAGCGGAAAGCCATCTCGCAAGAGCGGGAAGCCATTGCACAACAGCATAAAAGCAGGGAATCCAATGTTATTAATTTAAGAAAACTCAATATTCAATACCCAATAATCCCCGCCTGACTGAATCAGTCGGGCAGGAATGTTCAGTTGTAAATCTTCGCGAAATTGAATATTGAAATATTTCGAAGATTTACCTGCCTTAAGTTAATGACATTGGTTCTATATGGTTAAAATAAGCCTGAACAACTTCTAAGATCGAATGTATATCCCTCTTTATTTTCCTTCAGAAACCTCATACGATTTCAGCGTGTGAAAAAGCAGCTTATTATCTTTGAACAGAACCTCATTGCCTTCCATAAACTGTTTTTTATCATCCAAAAACCCAACGATGCAGGAGGGGCGCACTTCACCCTGTTTTATTTCAGGGGCGGGCTCATAACCCAGGTTTGGAATGCGAAGGCTGTCTGTAGCATCAATACCCTTATAGTTTATTTTAATAAGGTATTTAAAAGTGTATTTTGTTTCATACAATGCTACATTGAAAGTATCAGTTGTTTCTTCGCTTTTCACTATCTCCTGGTAAGTTTTTACCGGGTCGGTATTTACGGTTTCCCTTTCAGTTTTAATTACAGTGTTGCTTTCGCAGGCCGTAAAAATGATAGCGGCGAAAGCGGTAACAATGGGCAATATTATTTTCTTCATAACGGTAAAAATAAAAAACCTGTTTTAATCTGCCATGTTTATAAACCTCACAGGTTATGGCTTCTGTTTTTTTATGATCGTCGCCGTAACCTCCGTCTGATGTTTTTGAACAGAGGCATGGTCTTTAGTATGGTATATCTGCGCTAATGTTGGGGCAATCACCAATGACACAATGCTCATCAGTTTGATAAGAATATTCATAGACGGGCCGGAAGTATCTTTAAATGGATCGCCCACTGTATCGCCTGTTACGGATGCTTTGTGCGGCTCGCTTTTTTTGTAATAGGTCTCGCCGTTTATTTCCACGCCTTTTTCAAAAGATTTCTTGGCATTGTCCCAGGCGCCGCCGGCATTGTTCTGAAACATGCCCATCAATACACCGCTCACCGTAGCGCCGGCCAAAAATCCACCCAGGGCCTCAGGGCCTAACAAAAATCCAATAACAAGCGGAGAGATGATGGCAATAGCGCCGGGCAGCATCATTTTTTTAATGGAAGCATTGGTAGAGATGGCAACGCATTTTTCATATTCCGGTTTGCCGGTTCCCTCCATAATGCCCGGAATAGTCCTGAACTGCCTGCGCACTTCCTCCACCATCGCCATGGCCGCCTGCCCAACGGCACGGATAGCCAGCGAAGAAAAGATGAACGGTATCATGCCGCCCACAAACAAAGAAGCCAGTACATCAGCATGATAAATATCAATTCCGGTAATGCCGGCAACGCCCACAAAAGCGGCAAACAAAGCCAGTGCGGTAAGAGCGGCGGAAGCAATGGCAAAACCCTTGCCGGTAGCGGCGGTTGTGTTACCCACGGCATCCAGCACATCGGTTTTTTCGCGCACATCTTTTGGCAGCTCGCTCATTTCCGCAATGCCGCCTGCATTATCAGCAATGGGCCCGAAGGCGTCAATGGCCAGTTGCATGGCGGTGGTGGCCATCATGCCGGCAGCAGCAATGGCCACGCCGTATAAGCCTGCAAAAGCATAAGAGCCGTAAATGCCGCCTGCCAAAACCAGTATGGGCAATAAGGTGGATTCCATGCCAACAGCCAGGCCGCCGATTACATTGGTGGCATGGCCGGTGGCAGACTGGCGGATGATGCTCAGCACCGGGCGTTTGCCCATGGCTGTATAATATTCGGTGATGATGCTCATTAAGGTGCCCACGGCAAGGCCGGTAAAAATGGCGCCTAAAACACCATTGCTGGTAAATTCCACGCCACGCAGTTCCATCTGTTCAGGCAGGATATATTTTACCAGTAAAAAGCTGGCGATGGCGGTAAGAACAATCGAGCCCCAGTTGCCCATGTTTAATGCCTTCTGCACGTTGGAAGTATTAATGCCGCCAGCATCGCTTACCTTAACAAACAAGGTTCCGATGATTGAAAAAATAATACCGATGCCGGCAATCAGCATGGGTAAAAGAATAGGAGCCGTATCGCCAAAAGCCCCGGTTAAGGCACTGCCATCCGGCGCTGTAACTTCCTGGCCCAAAACAATCGTAGCTAAAACCGTTGCCACATAAGAACCGAAAAGGTCGGCGCCCATACCCGCCACATCGCCCACATTATCGCCCACATTATCGGCAATGGTGGCGGGATTACGCGGGTCGTCTTCCGGAATGCCGGCTTCCACCTTGCCCACCAGGTCAGCGCCCACATCGGCAGCCTTGGTATAAATACCGCCGCCCACACGGGCAAATAAAGCGATTGATTCCGCCCCCAAAGAAAAACCGGTAAGCACTTCAATAGTGCGTATCATTTCTTCTGAATTAACGGCTGCGCCGGGCGCAAAAATTTGTCTCAGGATAAGAAATAAGCTGCTCAGTCCCAATACGGCCAGGCCTGCCACGCCAAGGCCCATTACAGAACCGCCTGTAAAGGAAACGCTCAGGGCTTTTGATAAGCTCGTTCTGGCCGCCTGCGCTGTGCGCACATTGGCTTTTGTGGCTACCTTCATGCCTATATAACCGGCAGTGGCGCTAAATACAGCGCCTATAACAAAGGCCAGCGCAATAGCCGGGCTTGAATTCGGGTTGCCGCTTGCCATTACTGCCAGCAACAGCCCGACAATAACTACAAAATAGGCCAGTATTTTCCATTCGGCTTTTAAAAAAGCCATAGCGCCTTCAGCTATATACGTGCTGATGGTTTTCATGTGCTCGTTGCCGGCATCCTGTTTGCTAACCCAACTGAATTTGATGAAAGTGTAAAGCAGGCCGATCACGCCCATAACCGGTACCAGGAGAAAGAGATTTTCGTTCATCTGTGTTCTTTTTGTTTTAATTTAATTGATGAGATTGGATTGATCATAAAAAATTACGCGGATATGGTTCTTCACAATGCAATTATTTTGTGGCAAAATGATCAGGATGCCGGTAAACTTTTATGATTAAATTCATAAAGCAATGCTCGTTTTTTACGTGGCTGACAAAAATAGGGAATTGAATAAATGTAAAGCAATAGTTATTTTTTTATTGTTTTTGGAATATATGCCGGCTGCGCCGAAAAGAAAGCATCCACTTTTTTATTAAACTCCTCCTTATGCTCCTGCAATGTTGCATGGCCTGAATTGGGCACAATCCATAAAAGCGCGCCGGGTATATTTTGTGCAATCAATGCCGTATGTTGTACCGGGATAAGATCGTGGTCGCCGCCGATTATGAGTGCCGGGCATTTTATCTTTTTTAAAGACGAAAGCGAAATATGCGGCTGCTTAAAATCCAGCATGAACAGCTTCCAGTCGTTTTTATCTTTTGCTGTGCCTGCATTTTTATGGAAGCCTGTGCTGTAATGATCATTCATGTCTTTCCACAAAGAAGGCAGGAGCGCTGTTGAATCAGGCCAGAGGTTAGCGCCTGTAGCGGCGATTTTTTTTACCTTCTGCGGATGGCGCATGGCAAGCAGTAAAGCATTGATGCCGCCATCGCTCCATCCTACAATGTATGCAGACTGAATGTGCAGCGTATCAAGTAAGGCAGCAAAATCATCGGCCATCATTTCGAAGCTCAGGGAATTGCTTGTGTCAGTTGACCTGCCCTGGCTGCGGCTGTCTGCTGCAATCACTTTATATTTTTGAGCGAAATAAGGAATGTTACTGCTGAATGCGCTGATGCTTCCGCCGTTGCCGTGTATCATTAACAAGGGTTCGCCGTTGCCATATATCTCGCAGTACATTTTTATGCCGCGAATTTTATAGTATTTTCCTGTGGCCGGGTTGTTGCCATAATGAATTGCAGGCTGGGCGCGTATTGCAACTGTTGCAATACAGCAGGATATTAAACTGAAGAGCGCTTTTGGTATCATTTTGTTTTGAAACAGTTACAAAATAAATCAACTGTTTGTATTTGCGAAGTGGGTTGAATTATTTATTTTAACCTCCGCCCATGTTAGGTGTGTCACTAACAATGGATTCAGATAAAGATACGTTTAAGCCATTGGAAATTTTCTCTATTATTAATTTCATGGTTGGATAAACAGCTATCTCTTTATGCGTTAAAACATACTCAGGAGAAACGCTAAAGATTTCGGCAATTTTACTTTAAACCAGTTAAAGTAAAATTTATTAATTATACCGCTCTTTTTTAGATTGGATGACTTTAATAACATCATCATGTTTTTGCCCGTCAATTATATCTTTCAGGTGTAGTTGTTTATCTATGTATTGCACATGCAAACGCCAACCCGATATTTTATCAATATCTGCCCTGTAAACAGCTTGCTTAACTCCCCTTACTTTATGTAATCTTGTTTTAGGAAATGTTTGCGTTTTATGAGCGGTATTGTCTTCCAGTTCTGCAAGTGATTCTAAAAAACTTAATCGTAAATTTGGTGAAGGTAAAATTTTGTTGGCTTCATAAATAATGCCGTATTCATCCACCAATGCCTTTATTTCAGCCATGAGTTACAGAATGCCAGAATGTTTATAAATAATTTCTCCAATTTCCCTGTAAACCTGTTCAGCGTTTTCTTTATCTGTGATCCTGAAAAGAGTGAAAGATAATTTGTCGAAAATAGGGTCTTCGTCAACTGCGGCAACTATCCTTTTGTTGTCTGCTTTTATTACATATAAAGAGCTTTCCAAATTCTCTTTTAACTTAAATAAATATGGCTTTGAGGTATTTTCAAAAAAAGCTTCTTTACCATTTAGCAGAGAACCGGAAACAAAATTAATTTGATCCTTAATTTTCTTTTTATCTTCTTCTGAAAGATAATTAAGGTCATCATTAAAACTTTGGGTTATATCAAATTCGAGCTGCACAAAACAAATTTACAATAAATCCATTATTTAACCTCAGATTTCCTTTTCTTCAGTATGGTTCTTCATTTGTTGTTTGAACTGTTTCGTCTGCCTTGTTGGCGTTGTCACCGGCAAGGTGTTCCGCCAACGAAATCAATATAAAATTACGTAACCAAATTTGTGGGTCACAAGACCAAAGGCTGGGCATATAAAAAGTTTTCAGAAATGCATATTAATTTTAGCCGCTATGAAGCAGGTAAATAAAAAACCGTCGGATCCCGATATTATCAACGAAGTGCTTGAAGCCTGTATTATCGCTTACCCGGTTTCCTCATTTGTCATCAGCATTTACCAGCAATACCAAAAACGTGGAAGCCTCAGTAAAAAACAGTTGCAGGGCCTGCATGGAAAAGCATCGGCTATAAAAGATTTTTCAACCGCAAAGCTGGCCACACTGGAGGCGGTGATAAAAAAAATGCCCAACCGTTTTAAATCAGCGTTGCCCGAAATAAAACCTTTATACGAAAAAGACAAAACAGCCGGCGGCCTCATTGATGCCATACTCGCCAAATACCCGCAGCACAAAAGGGTGTTATTCCTGCAAACCAAATACAACAATAACCAGCCGCTTACGCCGGTGGAGCTGGATGAATTGAAGAAATTTAAGCAGGTGCTTAAATTATGAATGATTTTTTTATGAGCGCTGCCGCATTCCCGCTATAATGTTTGTCTTGAATGCAATGAAAATCTCTGTGTTGCTTTTGTTCTTGTATGTGCTAAAAACTATGTACCTGTGTGGTTTATTTCAAAAGCCTGAACAAGTTCTGTAAAAAAATATGCTGATGGTTATTCTTAAAAGTTTAAACTGGTTCAATACCTGTTTCTATAAAATGTAATTTGCCGCATGTCTTTGTTCATCGCATCATTAAATTCCGGCAGCAACGGCAATTGTTATTATGTGGGCAACAACAACGAAGCTGTTTTGATTGATGCCGGCATTTCCTGCCGCGAAACAGCAAAAAGAATGAACAGGCTTGGCCTTTCCATGCAAAAAATAAAAGCGGTGTTTATTTCGCACGAGCACGATGATCATATCAGCGGGCTGGAAATGCTCGCAAAAAAATATGCTTTGCCGGTGTATATAACGGAAGCTACTTTACACAGTTGCCGGTTTAAGATACAGCCGGAGTTAATTCATCATTTTGGCCCGAATGAGCGTATAAGGGTTGGCAGCCTTACCATAAAAACTTTTTCCAAAAAGCATGACGCCTGCGATCCGCACAGCTTTCTTGTGCAGGATGATGAAAATGTTTGCACAGGCATATTCACGGATATTGGCAAAGCCTGTGAGCAGGTTATCTATCATTTTAAACAATGCCATGCCGCTTTTCTTGAAGCCAATTATGATGAGGCCATGCTGGCGGCCGGCAGTTATCCCTGGCCGTTGAAAAAACGCATCAGCGGCGGCAATGGTCACCTCTCAAATGCTGCCGCGCTGGAGCTTTTCAATATGCACCGTTCCTGCAAGCTTACACATCTTATATTGTCGCATCTTTCAAAGAATAATAATACGCCGGAGCTGGTTGAACAAACCTTCAGGCAGCATGCGGGCGAAACAAAAATTGTCGTGGCAGGCCGTTATCGGGAAACGGAAGTATATCATATACAAAACAAAACGGCTGCAGAAGAAAAAACCGTTTATTTTAACCAGGATGCTGTTCAGTTAACCATGTTTAACTGATTTTATAAACAACTGTTGAAAACAAAGAAGCCGTATGCTATGCGAATAAATTAATATCGCAAATTACCTCCCTGCTGCAGGCAACTATTTAATCACTTCAAGCAACTTGTATGAACATGCACACACAATGTTTTGCAGCAGGCAGAACCTATCTTCTCATTCCTTTATTTCTTCTGAGTTTTTTAACGGCCCATGCCGGAGGGCATTACTGGCAACAGCTAACTGTTTCAGGTAAGATAACCGACTCTGCCACCGGGCGGCCCATCGCCTCGGCAAGCGTACGGGTAAGGGGTAAAAGCAATGGCGTTACCACTGCAGCCGACGGCTCCTATTCAATCAGTGCCGGGGCGGACGATGCACTTATTTTTTCCTGTGTAGGTTACAAAGACGTAACGGTGGAAGTGGGCGCGCAAACCACTATTAATGTGGTGATGGCAACGGCATCTTCTACCCTGCAGGATGTAGTGGTAACAGCACTGGGCGTTACAAAAGCGCGGCGGTCGGTCGGTTATTCCGTCACCGAAGTAAAGGGCGCTTCACTTACCGAAGCCCGTGAAAACAGCTTTATAAATGCGCTGGAAGGAAAGGTGGCCGGTGTGAATATAAGCGGCGTGGCGGCCGGCCCCAACAGTGCTACCAATGTGGTGATACGCGGCTTTACCTCGCTTACCGGCGATAACCAGCCTTTGTATGTGGTGAATGGCGTGCCGCTCATCAATAACAATTATGCCACTACTGATGTGGAAGGCGGCTGGGGCGGCAAAGATGGCGGCGATGGCATTGGCGATATTAACCCGGATGATATTGAAAGCATCTCTATTTTAAAAGGCGCTGCAGCCACTGCCCTGTATGGTTATCGCGGGGAGAAAGGCGTTGTGCTGATCACGACCAAGAAAGGTAAAGCCGGTAATGGCAGCGGCGTTGAGATCAATTCCAATGAAGTGATAGAAAGCGTGATTGATTATACCGATTTCCAAACCGTGTATGGCCAGGGTTATAATGGGGCAAAGCCTGTTGATGCATTGGATGCGCTTGGCTCGATGGAATCGAGCTGGGGCGCTAAACTGGATGGCAGCTTAACCCCGCAGTTCGATGGCGTTTCAAGGCCCTATTCAGCCGTGGCGAAGGGCAACCTGAAGCGTTTCTATAAAAACGGCAATACCGTTACCAATACCGTTTCTTTCAGCAAAGGTTTTGGCGAAGCTGGTTCCACACGCTTCTCTGTGAGCCGCATGGATAACAGCAGTTATGTGCCCAATGCCGGCCTGCAGCGCATGACGTTTACACAAACAACCAGTCTTAATCCTGATAAACATCTTGCGTTTGACCTTTCCTCCCAATACATAACAGAATATACCAAGAATGCGCCTAACCTTGCCGATGCTGTGGGCAACTTAAACTGGGGCCCAATGTTCCTGCCGCCTAATATCAACATAAAAACCCTGGCAGGCGCCAATGGCGATGGTACGGATGCAGATGGTTATGAGCTTAACCCGTTTTCAGATGTATATACCACCAATCCTTATTTCGCGGCTTACAAGTTTATCGGCGCCATTCACCGTAACCGTTTTATCGGTTCCGCCAATCTGAAATACACATTCGATAACGGGCTTTTCTTCAGTGCACAGGTGGCGGATGATTATATCAACGACCGCAACACCAATGTGGAGCCCATAGGCACAGGCTACCTGGTGGACAATGATATAAACGGCGATATGACCGAACAGGCTGTCAAGCAAACCGAACTAAATATAGATGTTACCGGCGGAAAGAAATTCAGCATAACAAAAAATATAGAGCTGAATGTGCTCGTGGGCGGCAACTACCGTAAATCGCAGGAAGAATATATAACCACGTATGGCCAGGACTTCAATATCCCTTTCCTCTATATCATCAGTAATACGGCTAATGTAACTGCCGGTTATGCCCTGTATCATTCCGCTTATTGGTCGGCTTACAGCAGCGCCGATCTTTCCTATAAAAATTATGCTTACTTAACCATCACCGGCCGCAACGACTGGTACTCAACCCTGGCGCCGGGCAAAACAAATTACCTCTATCCATCCGTCAGCGGCTCATTTGTATTTTCTGAATTATGGCATATACCCAAAATGAATTTTGGCAAGATAAGGCTGAGCTATGCCGACGTAGGCGGCGAAGCTACCGGCGCTTACCAAACGCTGCAGGGCTATGGCAACAGCGGCACGCTGGAAATTGACAATGGCGTTTACCCGATTGGGTTTGCCGGCAGCTCGCAGGTGCCAAACAGTGGCTTGATCCCTTCTTCAAGAAAAGAATTTGAAATAGGAGCGGAGCTGGATTTCTTTCAAAACAGGTTAAAGCTTGATGTGGCCGCTTACCAGAAAAAAGTTACCAACGATATTGTGCCGGTGAGCATTGACCTTACTTCCGGTTATACCAGCGCTTTGCTGAATGTGGGCAACCTGCGGTATAACGGCCTTGAACTAACGCTTGGCGGAACACCGGTAAATGGCCACCGTTTTAGCTGGGATATTGATTTTAATGCCAGCTATACAACCGGCAAGGTATTGTATCTCGGCGGCCAGGATTATATAGGCCTTGGCGCTGCCGCAGACGACTGGGGCTCCGCCGCCGCCATTCGCCAGGTAGTGGGCAAAGCGCCCAACCAGATATTTGCCAACTATCCTGAAACAGACGACAAAGGAAAAATTGTTATTGATGAAGATTACGATGCGCCAGATCCCGATGCCGCAGACCTGAAAGATTACGGCGCCGCCATCAGCCCATGGACAGGCGGTATAACCAACACGTTTAAATACCAGCATTTTTCCCTCACTTTTTTAGTGGATGGAAAGTTTGGCGGCAAATTATTTTCCACCACCAACCTGGTTGCTTATACGCAGGGCCTGTCTAAGCTTACCGTGGCAGGAAGGGATAAAACCTACGGCACAGAGGATGATGCGCCTTCACAATATTATGGCAACTGGGCTTATGCCGATCAGGGCCTGTTTGTATATGATGCCAGCTTCATAAAGCTGCGGCAGATAATACTCGGCTATGATTTTCCGGCAGCCATGTTTCATAATAAGATACAGGGCATACGGTTAAGCTTTGTTATGCGCAATGTGCTTACCTTATTGAAGCATACGCCTAATATTGATCCCGAAACGAGCTATTCTGCTTCCATATATTCACAGGGCCTCGAAGCGCCTGCCGTGCCTTACTCAAGAACTTTTGGCCTTAACCTGAACGTGAAGTTCTGATTATAAACGCATCAAATCTATTTAATATGAAATCATTGAATATATTTTTAGCAGCGGCTTTTATACTGTGTTTGTATCCCTCCTGCAAAAAGGGCCTGTTGAAAACAAATACAGACCCCACCACCATTTCTGCCGATGAATATGATCCCAATTTATTGCTTACTACGGTTCAGTTAAATTATACAGGCAGCCCTGAGTTTCAGGGTGAGAACTGGGAAACAGAATGGGGCAATATCGGCGGGTTTATCCAGCATACGGCATCCACCAATACCAGCTATTACCCCGGCGATAAATATTTAAAGAACGGCGGCACAGCTTATTATTTTGACCAGGCCTATACAACGCAGGTGCAGCCGGTGGTTGAGCTGTACCAGCTTACTTTAAACAAAACAGCATACCAGAACCTGCACCAGATAGCGCGGATAATGAAGGCGATGGTGTTTGAAAGAATAACCGACCTGTATGGCGATGTGCCTTATTCGCAGGCCGGGCTGGGCTATTATGAAAGGATTTATACGCCGGTTTACGATGAGCAGGAAGCTATTTACGAAGACTTGCTGAAAGAAGTGTCTGAAGCAACGGATAGCCTGGACGATGATGCAGACCTGCCATCAGGCGATATTTTTTATGCGGTGGACCCATCAACACAAATAGAAAAGTGGAAAAAGTTTGGATATACATTGCAACTGCGCATGGCTATGCGCTTAACAAAAGTGGATCCGGCAACGGCGCAGGAATATGTAGAGAAAGTGGATGGCAAAACCATGGAGAGTAATGATGACAATGCCATCGTTCAGCACGAAGACGGGAGCGACCTTACCATCAACAGGGATTCATGGGAAATACATGGGCAGGACAGCGCCGATTTAAAACTATGCAGCACGTACATAGATTATTTGAAAGATAATGATGACCCGCGCCTTTCCGTTATCGCCTGGATTTTTGCAACGGAAGACAGCGATCCTGCATCGCAGCAGGGCCTGCCGCCGGGCTACCGTTATGGCGGAACGGTGGATTCCCTCAACATCACCAAACGTGCGGACTATCCCTCGCTGGGCATGCAGGGCTATTCGAGGTTAAGTGAAATTATACTCGATCCCAATGCGCCCAATCTGATTTTAACGTATGCTGAATCGGAGTTTTTATTAGCCGATGCAAAGAAACGCTGGGGCATAGGCGATGAAACTGCCGAACAGCATTATAACAACGGCGTGAAAGCAGCTATTACCCAGCTTTCGGCTTATGGCGATGATGGCGTGATAAGTGATGCCGATGCGCAAACTTACCTTACAAACCATCCCTATAAAGATGCGGATGGTTTGGAACAGATCAACACCCAGTTCTGGGCCAGCACGATTATGAATGAATATGAAGCCTGGTGCAACTGGCGGCGCACAGGCTACCCGGCATTAACGCCAACGGATTATCCCGGTAATGCAACCAGCGGCACCATACCAAGAAGGCTGACTTACCCTTCGGATCAAAAAGTTTCAAACGATGATAATTATGAAGAAGCGGTTGCCCGTTTAAGCGGCGGCGATAAAATGACCAGCCGTATGTGGTGGGATGTGGAGTAACGGATAAAAAAAGAAAATGCCCAATATTCAACAAACAATAATCAATGTTCAATGAGTACGAACCTAAAAATGAATATTGAATATTGAGCATTGATTATTCAATATTTTTTTATCAACAGCAATGAGACTGGCCCGGTTTCTAAAAAAGGGCCAGTCTTTTAAACATGGCTGAATGCGTTTTATTATTGCCTACATTTATCACTATGAAACAATTTCTCTTCCTTTTTTTACTTGCATGTTCTCCATCGCTTTTATTAAGGGCACAACAAACTTCGCCTGACAGCCTGTTGCCTGTTCGTGGTTTTTGTATTGCAGCGCCAAAGCCAGGCGATGTTGACCGCTTTATTAAATTCATTGATGAAGAGCTGGCTACCCGCAAAGTAAATACATTGATCCTGCGGGTTGATTATGATTACCGGTATAAATCCCATCCTGAACTGGCAGATACCAATGCCTTATCAAAACAGGATGTTGAAAAACTGGTGGCAGCATGCAGAAAGCATAACATGGACCTTATTCCGCAGGTAAACCTTCTGGGCCACCAGTCATGGGCGAATAAGCCGGGCAAACTGCTCGCTGTTTACCCGCAGTTTGATGAAACGCCGGATGTAAAAATGCCGGATAAATATGAATGGCCGAATGCCGATAATCTCTATTGCAAGAGCTATTGCCCCTTGCATCCCGATGTACATAAAATTGTTTTTGATATTGTGGATGAAATATGTGATGCCTTTCATGCCACTTCGTTTCATGCAGGCATGGATGAAGTTTTTTACATAGGTGAAATGCAATGCCCGCGCTGCGGCGGCAGGGATAAGGCGGAATTATTTGCCAATGAAGTGCGCCTGATAAATGATCATCTTAAACAAAAGAACCGCCGTTTATGGATTTGGGGCGACCGCCTGATTGATGGTAAAACAACCGGCATAGGAGAGTGGGAGGCCAGTTATAATAATACATACCGGGCGGTGGATATGATACCAAAAGATGTGATTGTCTGCGACTGGCATTATGAGCGCGCTGATAAAACACCGGTTTATTTTGCCATGAAAGGGCTGCATGTAATTACCTGTCCCTGGAACAGGCCTGCTGTTGCCGTTGAACAAACCAATGATATGATCAGCTTCAGGAAAACGGCAACCAAAGAAATGCAGCCGTATTTTTACGGCATGATGCAAACGGTGTGGACCGGCACTGCCAGCTTCTTAGATGGCTTTTATAATAAAACGCCCGGCCGTAACAACAGCGATAATACAGACTGGAAATGCTTTGTGGATATGTATAACGTGATAGGTGGCTTGTAGTTTTCGCATTATGGATTTTTGAGCAGTAATGCCCTGACCCGAAAGTACTTTTATCCTCTGCTTAACAGGCTAAACTTTATCTTCGCACCTAAAATTTTTACGTTCTAAAGTCCTCCCTTTAGGGAGTTAGAGGGCATGATTTATGATTTTACCGATTGTAGCATACGGAACGCCGGTTTTGAGAACGGTTGCAAAAAATGTAACACCGGATTATCCCAATCTCGAAAAACTGATTGCGGATATGTGGGAAACCCTGTACGCCAGCAGTGGTGTGGGTTTGGCAGCGCCGCAGGTAAATAAGGCAATCCGCTTGTTTCTTGTTGACAGCCAGCAGTTATTTGCCAACCAGGAAGAGGATGAAAAAGGCAAGTATCCTGATGAGCCGGGTTTTAAAAAAGTATTCATTAATGCAAAAATTATTGAGTTGAATGGCACGCCATGGGATTATAATGAAGGCTGTTTAAGCATCCCGAAAATAAGGGAAGATATATCAAGGCCGGAGAGCGTAACTATTGAATATGTGGATGAAAATTTTGAACCGCATACTGATACATTTAATGGCATTACAGCCCGCATCGTGCAGCACGAATATGACCATATTGAAGGCAAACTTTTTATAGATTATCTTAAACCATTCAGAAAAAAATTATTGCAGGGCAAATTGAATGACATCACCAAAGGCAAGATAAAAGTGGATTATAAAATGGCTTTCCCTAAATGAAACGCCCATGTAAAATGTATTTTTCACACAGGGGAATGTACACCAGGGCGTTCCATGAGGCCATTGAAAAATCAAACTTGTACGAATGAAATTGATGTATGCAGTATTTGTTTTAACCTTCCTGCCCATTGTAATTCTTGCCCAGCAAAAAGATTCTTTTATTGTTGAAGGGAAGGATACTACTATCATTATTGACAAAGGCAGTTTTACGCTCAAGCCTGTAATTGTGCAAAGCGGCATCAACTATGAAAGCCTGCTGCGCCGCATTCAAAACGATACCAGTTTTTACAAGGCTTTCCGCAACCTGCACATAGTTGAATTCACATCATACAACAACATAAGCATGCTGAACAAAAGCGGCAATGTGCAGGCAAGCTATTACAGCAAAACAAGGCAGCACCGCGAAAAAGGCTGCCGCTACACAGAAACCCTTGACCAAAAAACCACGGGCGATTTTCTTACATCCAATGGTGACTTTAATTATTTAACCGGGGAAATGTACGCCTCTATATTTCTCACCAAAGGCAAGACCTGCGGTGAAGACAATATCGTGGCCGGCCGTGCATTTTCCACGGAGGGAAAAAGCGGCACAGAAAAACATAAGGAACAACTGAAAATGCTGTTCTTTAATCCCGGGAAAAAAATACCGGGCATACCGTTTATCGGCAATAAGCTCGACCTGTATGATGAAGATGCGCATAAACTGTATGACTACACGCTCGATTATGACACTTACAAGGGCCATTACGTGTATATATTCAGCATAAAGCCGAAAGAAGACCTGGGCTTTTTTGGCAGGAAAAATATTGTGGTGGATGAAATGACAACAAAATTTGATGCCTCCACCATGGAAGTGGTAAGCCGCAGCTATTCGCTGAGCTATAAAGCAGGGCTTTATGACTTTAATGTAACAATGGATGTTGAAATGACGCATGTCGGCAATTTGCTGGTGCCCGAAGCTATGCGTTATAAAGGCAATTTCAGCGCAATAACCAAAAAAAGAGAGCGGGGAGAATTTACAGCAACATTATTTGATTTTAAGCCGGAACTTTGACGGGGTTACGGGGTCAGACGGCTCAAAGCCGTCAGGCCAATATTAAACATCCCAATTTAAGATGAACAGGTTAGAAGAATTATTTCAGCGCAAGAAAGAAAAAGTATTAAATGTTTACTGCACGGCAGGTTTCCCGGAGCCTGACAGTACATTAACCGTGATGAAAGCCTTACAGGATAATGGCGCGGATATTATTGAGCTCGGCATGCCTTATAGCGACCCGCTGGCTGATGGCCCCGTTATACAGGCAAGCGGTGCCAGGGCTTTGCAAAACGGTATGACGATTGAAAAATTATTTGCCCAGTTAAAAAATGTTCGAAACAGCTCCCCTTCAGGGGATGGGGGCATTTATGTGCCCATTATTTTAATGGGCTATATGAACCCTGTTTTGCAATATGGTTTTGAGAGGTTTTGCCGGCATGCCGCCGATGTTCCAATTGATGGCTTAATTCTTCCCGATTTACCGGAACATGAATTTGAAACAGAATACGGGCCTATCATAAAGCGCTATGGCCTTAACTTTATTTTTTTGGTAACGCCTGAAACATCGGAGGAAAGAATAAAGAAATTAGATGCATTAAGCACCGGCTTTTTATATGCCGTGTCTTCTTCGTCAACAACAGGCAAACAACAGGATTTTAATGCAGTTGAACAATATTTGCAGCGATTGCAAAACATGCATTTAAAAAATCCCGTGCTGGTGGGTTTTGGTATAAAAGACAGGCAAAGTTTTGATGCAGCCTGCAAACATGCCAGCGGCGCTATAATAGGCACGGCTTATATTAAGCATATTGAACAAGCTGATGATATTGAAGCAGGTACAAAAGCATTTTTACAACCAATAGTTGGCTGATAAAACCCCGATGGTTTCAAAAACCCTCGGGGTTTACTGCCGCCATGAAAGTATGTTGTTGAAGTGTGTGACCTTCGGGTCAAGCCCGAAGGCAGGCTCCATGACGATGCCATGATATACTGCAGCCGGCAACATAACAATACATTAAACCTTTGCGTAAGCATAAGGTTTTTAAATTTGAATAGTAAATATTAACAACATTATGATGAGAAAATGGATTTTTATTTTGCTGTTGTTACCTGCAATTATATATGCACAGGATAAAAAAAGTTTTTTAATAACCGGCCGCATTAAATCGGTTCCTGAAAATACACAGGTTATTTTGCTGGGGTTTAGCGGTACGGATACGCTGGCAACCACAACCGTGCAAAATGGCGTTTTTAAATTAAGCGGCACAGTTGATAACGTGGATGCCCGCATTATTCTTTTTCCGTCGCTGCAGCGCAGGATTGTTGTATTTATGGGCGGCGATACGGTAAACGTTAATGGCAGCAGCGAAAATGATATTGTAATTACCGGCTCGCCCGCCAACGTGGAATATGAAGAATTTTTGTATGATATAAAACCCATCAGCGATTATGTGAGCTACTACCGAAACCAGGTTATGTCGGCTACAACGCAGGGCCTGCACGATTCTGCGGCCATTATGCTGAATACGGCTTATAACATTTATCAAAATTCTATTGACCGTTTTATTGAGCGCAAAAAAAACTCGCCTGTGGCGGCTTTATTGCTGGCATACAGTTATGATACCGACCCTAACCGCGATGTTTTACTGCTTGAAAAAAGATACGGGCAGCTTGGCGGCGCTGCCTTGAAAAGCCAGTTTGCAACCAACCTTGCGGAAGTGATTAAACGTGATAAGATAGGCGCCGTAGGCACACAGGCAATTGATTTTTCGCAGGCGGATACATCAGGTAAAAATGTTTCGTTCTCACAGTTCAGGGGCAAATATGTGCTGATTGATTTCTGGGCAAGCTGGTGCAAACCCTGCCGGGCAGAAAACCCGAATGTGGTGGCCGCATACAACAAATACAAAGAGAAAAACTTTACCGTGCTTGGCGTTTCGCTGGATGCGGATAAGCCTAACTGGCTGAAGGCGATTCATGCTGATAACTTAACGTGGACGCATATAAGCGACCTGAAACAATTTCAGAATGCAGTGGCCGAAATGTACCATATAGACCAGATTCCGCAAAACATACTGGTGGACCCCAACGGCAAAATAATTGCCCGCAACCTGCGCGGCGATGCACTGGAACAAAAGCTGAAGGAAGTGTTGAATTAAGTGAGGCTGGGTTGGAGCTGTGAGCTGCAAGCACTCATTTCTATACTCCTCACGGAATAAAAATGTGCAATCGTTAATTAGTCAAAGTACAAGTCACCCGGGCTTATTGCCGACCTTACATTTTCGCCTCATACGCGGCATTCCGGTCGGTGAGACACCGACCGGAAGCGGGTTCTACAGGTGGGTGTCCCACCGCCTGCGAAAATTTGAAATACGCCCCCATTTAAAAGTTAATAATAATTTTGATTGCTTTT
>NZ_JASGEX010000004.1:0-11249 GCF_047606085.1 Parafilimonas sp. | reverse complement strand
CGACAGCCATGCAGCACCTTACGATCTGTGTATTGCTACAAAACCGGCTTTCACCGGCGGTCAAACCGCATTCTAGCCCAGGTAAGGTTCCTCGCGTATCATCGAATTAAACCACATACTCCACCGCTTGTGCGGACCCCCGTCAATTCCTTTGAGTTTCAACCTTGCGGTCGTACTTCCCAGGTGGATTACTTAATGCTTTCGCTCAGACACACACTGTGTATCGCGTATGTCGAGTAATCATCGTTTAGGGCGTGGACTACCAGGGTATCTAATCCTGTTTGATCCCCACGCTTTCGTGCATGAGCGTCAATATCTGCGTAGTAAGCTGCCTTCGCAATAGGTATTCTATGTCATATCTAAGCATTTCACCGCTACATGACATATTCTGCTTACCTCCACAGCATTCAAGATATATAGTATCAACGGCAATTTTCAGGTTAAGCCTAAAGATTTCACCACTGACTTACATATCCGCCTGCGCACCCTTTAAACCCAGTAAATCCGGATAACGCTTGCACCCTCCGTATTACCGCGGCTGCTGGCACGGAGTTAGCCGGTGCTTATTCATCTGGTACCGTCAAGTGGGAAAGAATTCCCTTTTTTCGTCCCAAATAAAAGAAGTTTACAATCCAGAGGACCTTCATCCTCCACGCGGCATGGCTGGTTCAGACTTGCGTCCATTGACCAATATTCCTTACTGCTGCCTCCCGTAGGAGTCGGGCCCGTGTCTCAGTGCCCGTGTGACTGGTCGCGCTCTCACGCCAGTTACTGATCGAAGGCTTGGTGGGCCATTACCCCGCCAACTACCTAATCAGGCGCACAGCCATCTTCAAGTGATAAATCTTTAAAATTAAAAAGATGCCTTTCTAATTTGCTATGGGGTATTAATCCGGATTTCTCCGGGCTATTCCCCGCTCGAAGGAAGGTTCTGTACGTGTTCCGCACCCGTTTGCCGGTCGCCATCAAGTATTGCTACCTATGCTGCCCCTCGACTTGCATGTATTAAGCCTGCCGCTAGCGTTCATCCTGAGCCAGGATCAAACTCTCCATTGTAAAAGATTTGATCTGACTATTAATCTCATTGAAAAATTAACGTCGGATATTAATTGTTTTGTTACGCTGCTACCTTACCATAAATACTGCTATTTATGATACTGTTACTTTCCATCTTTTCAAAGATCTTAACCTTAACTCCTTACAGAGTGTAAAGCTTGTAATGTAATATGGGTTTGAACCATTTTGCAGCCTGGCTACTGCTTACATTTTTACGTTTAAAGAACTTAATTTTTAACCCGTTTTTGATTGGGGTTGCAAAGGTAAGAGCCATTTTGTTTCGCTCCAAAATTTTATTAGATAAATTTTGAAATTTTTTATTAACAACCTCTATCGAAAATGAGAAAAAACTATTTGATTTTCAAAGGATTGCAAAGGTAAGGGCTTTTAGTTTATCATTCAAACTTTCTGCACTTTTTTCTTTCAAAACCACCTGGTTTGCATCAATGACCTTTAACTTTTTTTAAGCAGGGGTGCGAAGATAATCAACGCTCATTTACCATTCAAATTTCTTTGCTTTTTTCTTTGGTCTTTAACGTTTTCTATTCAATGAACTCTTTGCTTTTTTAAAAGCGGGGTGCAAAGATAGCTGCGTTTAAATAACCAGCAAATTCTTTTATTTTTTTTCTCAGCCTTTAACGTTTTCTATTCAATGAGCTTTGCTTTTTTAAAAGCGGGGTGCAAAAGTAAGGATGTGCGTATTGCCCACAAAATGTTTTTAAAAAAATGTAATTATTTATTTTATTAAGGTTATAGTTTCTCCATCACATTATGTATAACGGCTGTTATTGCATTATTGTAGTGATGATCCCCCTCTACTTTTATAATGGTTGCCAGCTTATTATTAATCTGGAGTTCGGGCAGATCAGTTTCTTTATCTCCAAACACAATAAGCACCGGTTTGCCAAGCTTATTAATTTCAGCAGGTACACTGCTGCCTCTGTCATTATAAAACAAGTGAATAGTAAAGTCTGTATTTTTTGAGGGAGAAAATAACACAGTGCGCTTCACTTTACTTAATATAGCGGGTGCAAGTCTTGTTTGAATAAAAGGCATTACATCTGCACCAAAAGAATATCCCAGCAACAGCACTTCTTTTCTTTGCCACAACGACAGATACTCCTCTATTAAGCCAGATACATCGCGGGCCGCATCTTCAGGGCTTTTTGTATGCCAGAAATATGACTTTGCATTTAAAGCTACAACAGGGTAACCATTGGTATTCCATTGCTTTATAAAAGCATTTGAAAAGCTGTTAAAACCGCCATCGCCGCTTATATACAAAACAAGTGGTTTGCTCATGTCTTTACTGCTTAATGTATCAATGGGCAGGTTACTGGCTTTCACGTGATTTAATTGCAGCAATAATAAAACTGCAATTACGAATTTACTATTTATCATATACCGGTTTCATTGCTTTATTCAGGGCAAACGCATTAAAATTTGTTAGCCATATTCAGAACGGTAAGAAGATAGTCTTTATACCAGCTGCACTTTTTTCTTTTAGTTTTCACACTTGCTTTTTGAGCGCCCCTTTTGTCATCACGTTGCTGCAGCAGATTTAAGGCTATTTTATTAATGAAGGAGAAGTTTTCGGCGGCATGGCCTGCTCTTTTGCTACTTTTGTCTTCTCCAAACGCTACATCCAATACCATGCAGTTTGTTTTCTGCGCCCCGGTGCTCCCTGACTGCCCGATTAAAAAATGCAGCATCTGCCTGACGGCTGCTTATATAATATCTTGTTTGTAACTGCGTTTCACCAGTTGATTTAATGGTGCGCTCACTTTGTATTTTTATCAGGGTTTGCAGGCCTTCCCATTTATCTTTTTTGCATATCCACTCTGTATCGGTAATAATGCCGCAGGTTCTTTTTTCAATACGGCCATGACCGGTATTAACCGATGTGGCTGACTGAATGGCTGTTTCCCTGTCAAAGGCTTCCTGTATATCATCGTACAGGTGGCCCTGATTGCCCTTTACGGCTAAAATATAATCCGCTTCTTTGCTTACAATTTTAGATGCAATTTCCTGCTGGCAGCCCATTGCATCAATAGTTACAAGGCAGCCTTTTATTTCCTGCATGTCCAGCAACGCAGGTATGGCTGTTATTTCACTGCTCTTATCGTTTATCTTTTGTTGCGCCACTACCATATTATTGGCATTACTCCAGGCGCTCACCATGTGCATGATAGCTTTATTGCCTTTCTCGCCGCTATTGCACATCCGCCTGCCGTATATGCTTATAATCCGGCCTTCGGTTAGCCGCGCAACATCCTTCAACCTACTCATAAAACATTGCTGTAATGCCTGCGGCTCTATCAGTGAGAATACACGGTTAAATGTATCATGCAATGGTATCCCATTAGGCAACTCCAATATCGTTTTTAACCAATCATATCTAAGCTCTCCAAACTCTTCTATATCATTCCATTCATCGCACCCGCAAAGCGCAGCGGCTATTGTTATAAATATAATGTCATGCAGCTTTCTTCTCTCTATACGAGGATCTGGCAGCGCTTAAAGTGCTACATTATTGTTGTCATCTTTTTTTTGACGACAAGCAAATCAAAATTATTCTTTTATTTACCCGCTCCGGATAATTTTTGCCGTATTTTCTTTGCAAATAGCCTATTGTGCATATCTTGACTCTATAATAAGAGACTTAATAAATTGCGGTTTATAATTTTACCTGTTGCCTGCATAATGGCTTGCTTTTTTAAAACATGCGCAAAATAATTTGTCGTTTATTATAGATAGCATAAGAGATTTTATTAACACACTCCCTTCACAAAAAGCCTATCGTACCCTTAATCCAAAGTATGACATATTTTATTGCATGTATAAACCAAACGGCATACAGCATGGTATATAACCTTCGATACAGATGGCAAAACCTGGCTTGTAAAAAATATACTCAATAACCATACGAGAGATTACCTAACTTATATACGCAGCAAATAGCAAATAAACTGCTCCTGCTTTTATTGCCAAAGCTTTATCATTCACTACAATAGCTTTAAGCTTACAGGCTCACATTAATTAAAAGGGTTCGCAGTGTATGAAGGATTACTCTGCATCAACAAGCTTAATAATATAACTGTAAGTATATTGTTTATCAAGCAGCCGGTATTGCTCATGCGGCAAAGCGCCCCAGCTATTATCACCGCCAACCCCCCTTTGCTTTAAGTCAATATGAACATTGATGGCGTTGTATGGCGGAAGGTCTGACGGATGCCGCTGCTTTTTTGTATTGCCCGGGTCAAGGTCTTCATCCCTGTGCTCAATAGCGCTGAAACATATTGGCTGCACGCCTTCAACATGCAGGCCATTACCTTTATCATCGGTTAATGCAAACCAGCGCACATCTGTTTTATAACCGCTTTCCTGCGGCCTTATGTAATTATAGGTATATTGATCTTCCACACTATCGCTATATAAGCCAATAAACGCAGATTCATTCCTGTCATTATAATTTTCCCAGGGGCCGCGGCCATAATAATCCAGGTAATGATATTGCTTGGACAATTCCATGCGCATGCCAAAACGCGGCAGTTCAGGCAGGTTGCGGCCTTCCATATCTATAGACGCTGTTACTTTTATGCTGCCATCATCCCGGATAAAATAATCAACCGTATAAGACACGTTGATGCCGGTTAACTCATATTCAGCTTTTATATTAACGCCGCCTGAATCCTGGCTGCCGACAGTAATATTTTTTACAGTAATATTTTCGTATGCACTGCGCCAGATGCCAAGCCGCTCCGGCATGTTATTGCCAAAATCATTATCGGTTGGAGCCCGCCAGAAATAAGGTTGCGGTAAACCGTTCATCTTTACGTTTAAACTTTTATAGCTGGTAAAAATGCCCCGCTGTAAATCAAATTCGCCTGATATAAGGCCTGATTGAAAAATGAGTTTGGTTGAATCTTTTGTTACCTGGAGATCGCCTGTTGTTGAATAATCTTTTGTAAAATAATCGCCGGTTAATTTAAATTGTTCAGTTGCCGCTACATGGCCTGCAGGAATTAACCCCATGACATTTTTTGTGGTAGCTGTAACGCTCAAAAAATACTCATCTCCTGCTGTTGCATTTACAGCCGGCAGCGGCAGCGCAATATCTTTGTATTGCCGTGGAGCTAAATCAACCGCAAAATTCCCCTGTTTTTCCAGCTCCCCGTTTTTATACAGCTGCCATTTAAAATTATATTCATTAAGATTGGTAAAGCCCAAAAGATTCTTTACGGTTATTATGCCTTTTGAAATATTTTTTGCGCTGAAATAAATATCCTGGTACACTTTTTTTACTTCATTCAGGCCCGGGTGAATGGTGCGGTCTGATGCAATTAATCCATCAGCGCAACCGTTTTCATCGTTCTGCAAATTAAACCCGCCCAAATCGCCGCCATAAGCATAGTAAATGTTTCCTGCCGCATCTTTTGCACGTATGCCCTGGTCAACCCAATCCCATATAAAACCACCCTGCATTTTTTTGCTGCCGTATATTATATCCCAGTATGCCCTGAAATTACCATTTCCGTTACCCATTGAATGGGCATATTCACACATAATATAAGGCCGCGTTTTACTGCTGTCAGCAGCATATTTTTTCATGCTGCTGATGGATGGGTACATCGGGCAAACAATGTCTGTGTTCCAGTCTTCGCCGGCCTGCTCAAACTGCACGGGGCGTGTGCCATCTCTTTGCTTTATCCATTTATAGGCGTCATGAAAAACCTGGCCGTTGCCGCATTCATTACCCAGTGACCAAATAATAACAGAGGGATGATTTTTATCCCGCTCTACCAAACGTTTCTCCCTGTCCATAAACATGGGCGCCCACTGCGGCAAATAAGCCGGATGCACACTTGAATCAAACCTGCCCTGCAATGCCGCACCCATGCCATGCACTTCTATATTGGCTTCGTCAATAACATATAACCCATATTCATCACACAGCTTATACCACAATTCATCGTTGGGATAATGAGAGCAGCGCACCGCATTGATATTGTACGATTTCATTAACTGAATATCCCGCATCATTAATTCCTTTGAAGGCACATGACCGTTTACAGGGTCATGCTCATGACGGTTAACTCCATGCACCACCACAGGAACGCCGTTTACAAGCAGTTGCGAATTTTTTATTTCCACTTTCCGGAAACCAATTTTAGCGCCCGTATAAGAAACAACATTATCTGCTGTTTTAAGTGTGATAATGCAATTGTACAGGTTCGGTTTTTCAGCGCTCCATTTTGAAGGGTTGATAATTATGCCGCTAAACTGAACTACCCTTAAGTTCTCATTAAATGGTTTTACAGTTTGCTGTTGCGAGAATACCTTTTCACCTGATTTGTCAAATAATTCAAGCGTTACGCTGCCATAATTTGTTGTATCTCCGGTAAACTTTCTTAAAGTAATATAGCTATTGAATAGGCCATCCCTGTACAAGTTATCAAGCCCAGACTTTAAAAAGAAATCCCAAACAGAAAGCTTAGGCAACGCATATAAAAACACATCGCGCTCAATACCGCTGATGCGCCAGAAATCCTGGTCTTCCAGGTAGCTGGCAGCGCTCCACCTGAACACCTGCACCGCCAGCACATTATTCCCTTTTTTAAGATAATGTGTTATGTTAAATTCGGCAGGCGATTTGGCAGCAGCGCTTATTCCTACTTCACGGCCGTTTACATACACAATAGCATACCCTGCAATGGAACCAAAATGCAGCAACACCTGCCGGCCATCCCATTCATCGGGTATGGTAAATTCTTTCCTGTATGTGCCCACAGGATCATCGCTGCCCACATAAGGCGGGTTTTTGGGGAAAGGATAAATAATGTTTGTATAGATGGGAATGCCAAAGCCTTTCATCTCCCAGTTGGAAGGCACGGTTATATCGTTCCATGTTTGTGTATTAAGGCCCGGCTCATAAAAATTTTTTATACGGGTATCCGGGTCTGCTGCATATACAAATTTCCAGATGCCGTTCAAAGATTTATAATAAGGAGAATTGCTGTAATCATCATTGATTGCATCCGCTTCATTTGAATACAGCAGGAATGAGGTATGCGGCTTTTCTTTATTTTTTTCAAACAGCGTTTCATCTTCCCATGAGTTGGCTTGCGGCTGTGCCAGGCTCGCAACAGGCAATGCAAACAGCAGCAGTAGCAGCAGGTAATTCTTCGATTGGCATATCGGGGCTTTAGAATGTGTTCCAGGCATGGTTATTTTACTTTTCAGTTTATTGAAGTTGTTTATATTTTTAAATTTAAACATCATTGATAGTGCCTTTTCCTAATAAAAGCACTTGCTGTTATTCAAACCACAAGAATCATAGTTTTTATATTAGTTGATGAAAATACTATCATCCGCTATATATGCAATACTAATGTTAATTCTTAATTCTATGTAATTTCTATGCGCCTGTTCCGTAAGCTGCATGGTACAAATTGCGGCGCACAATAAAGTCTGAACAGGCTCATTGTTGCGTATAATGAACAGCGCTTAATGACCTTAATTTTTCAGCCGCAAACTCAGCCGTTATATCGCGTTGCGGATTGGCAAGCATCTCATACCCCACCATGAATTTCTTTACGGTGGCAGACCGCAATAACGGCGGGTAAAATGTATATGAAAATGCCATTCTTCATGCGCTCCGTCATTTACAGGCGCCTGGTGTAATCCTGCAGAATAAGGAAATGAGATTTTAAACAGGTTATCGTACTTGGCGGTAAGCTGTTTCAGAATAGATGCAAAAGCATCCTTCTCTCCTTCAGTAAGCTGCAATACAGTTTGAATATGCCGCTTGCTTACAATCATGGTTTCGTAAGGCCATACCGCCCAGTAAGGAACAAGCACAACAAAATGTTCATTCTCCAAAACAACGCGTTCCTGCTTTTGCAATTCTATTTCTATATATGCTGAAAGCAGGCTTTTACCATACCTTTCAAAATACTTCTTTTGCTGCGTTGTTTCTTTTACAAGCTCCAGCAGCACCGAAGACGATGACCATATTTGCCCGTGCGGATGCGGGTTGCTGCAGCCCATCACCTCGCCTTTATTCTCAAATATCTGTATGTATTTTATGGAAGGATTTAAAGCGATTTCGCCAAATTCTTTCTGCCATACTTCAATTACTTTTTTAATATCCCCTTCTGCCATTCGCGGAAGCGTGAGATCGTGCCTGGGCGAAAAGCAAATTACTTTACAAATACCGCTCTCACTATTGACAATCAATAAACCTTCTTCGTTAACAGAACCTGCCGGGGTACCGGCAAGCAAGGCGGAATAATCGTTGGTAAAAACAAATGAATCTGTATAATCAGGGTTAATGCTGCCGTCGGCCCTTTTGTTGCCGGGGCATAAATAACAATTTGCATCATAAGCAGGCCGGTTGTTTGCTGGCAGGTCTTCCACTTTTCCCTGCCAGGGCCTTTTGCTCCTGTGCGGTGAAACCAGTATCCAATCGCCGGTAAGAATATTTAATCTTGTATGAGGATGTTCTTTTAAATCGAAAAGTTGTGGCATATTAATCGAATAGGGTAGTAAAATTGTTGGTGATTATATTGCTGTAAATAGTTTTGATCTGTTCTTCCAATACCCTGTCTTTTGAAAGCGGCGGCAGCGCATCAATAGAAAACCAGCCTGCGCCCAGCATATCAAAAGCAGGCTTTAGCTCAATTGCCGCATCATCAGGCCCGCAATAAAAAAACATTTTATACACGTACCAGGGCTGTGGCGGATGCGGGTACATGCGCTTATCAAAAACAGCCGCCAAATGTTTGCAGGATACTTTAATTCCTGTTTCTTCAAACACTTCCTGAATGGCAATTTCAGATGGCGTTTTACCAATATCGGCCCAGCCGCCGGGCAGCGACCAGCAATTATCAGCTTTTTCCTGTACCATCAGGATTTCTTTTTTATCGTTCAGCACCAGCGCCCGTATATCAACTTTTGGAGTGGGATAATCTGCACAACCGGTAAAAACAGTTGCAGAAATTTCCGGCGTGAGTTTTAATGCGCCGCCTATTATTTTTTCACTTAGTTCTTTCAGTTCGCGATACCGTTCTTTATCAAAACTATTTTCAGGAGAATACAATAAACCTATATCTGATATTGATTTTATTCTTTTGGCAATGTCTAATATGGTTTCTTCTGTCATTTTGTTTTATACCATCTTTAAACGCCGGGCACAGCTATGTTTTGATGAACCAGCGATGTTCCGTTTTCAATGCCCGCAATATAATGATCCAGATCTTTATTAAAAGCCTGTTTATATAAAGGCTTTAATTTTTGCACCAGGCTTTCAATGGCATCTTCTTTAATAATATTGATGGTGCACCCGCCAAAACCGCCGCCCATCATTCTTGCCCCAATTATATCAGGGTTATCTTTTACGGCATCCACCAAAAAATCAAGCTCCCCGCAGCTCACTTCATATTCTTTGCTTAAGCCTTCATGGGTGCGGAACATTTTTTTACCCAATGCTTTTATATCATCCTGCTGCAAATCGGCGCAGCCCTGCAGCAAACGCCGAATTTCTTCCACTATATATTTACATCTCTTATAAATTAATGCATCTTTTGGCAATACATATTCATCCAGCATTTGCATGGTAACATCGCGCAGGCTTATTACTTCCGAATGATATTCTTTTACCCAGGCTACGCCCTGTTCGCACTGCCGCCTGCGTTCATTATAGGCTGAAGACGAAAGGGAATGCTTTACGTTTGTGTTCAGCAGTAAAATCTTATAGTTTTTTAATTCAAAAGGCACATATTCATATTCAATGGAACGGCAGTCTAATCGTATTACATGATCTTTTTTGCCAAACATGGAAGCAAACTGATCCATGATGCCGCACATTACACCTGCGAAAACATGCTCTGCTTTTTGCGCCGCCTGCACCATCTGCAGTTTTGATAAACCCAGCCCAAACAATTCATTCAGCGCAAAAGCGGTGGCGCATTCAACAGCAGCAGAAGAAGACAGGCCTGCACCAAGCGGCACATCGCCATCAATCAATAAATTAAAACCGCCAAGGGCAAAACCTTTTTTCTGTAATTGATCAACAACACCTAAAATGTAATTGGGCCAATGCTTATCGCTTATTTCAACCGAAGCAGTATTTACAATATGGCTTTCATTATAATCAGCCGCATACAGATGAATTTCATCATCACCGCGTTTTGTGAGGGCAACGTATATCGCTTTATCTATGGCAGCGGGCAATACAAAACCTTCATTATAATCTGTGTGCTCGCCGATAATATTTATTCTTCCGGGGGAACGGATGATGAGTGGCGAAGCTGAACCGGCATATAGCCTGGCAAACTGTTCTAAGATTTTATCTTTCATTTTATTCTGCTTACTCTGCAAATTTTATATATGGCGATGCGAATTTTCAAAGATTATTTTTTATAATATAACAGGCAAATTCTGTGAAAAAATCCACATCTTTTTAACAACTGTTATACCTGCGCATATTTTGCCGATTAACAAGGGCAGAAAATGCGCATACAACCTTAAACCTTTTAGGCATAATGTTTGAATTTCAGAAAAAGCAATTATTAAACAAGCTGAAAAAAGCAGCAAAGAAGTAAAAAAATTTGTCTTAAATTACATAGATATGGTAAATACGCTACCCATAACCAATATTGAAAATATCAGCCGTTTTGAGCACGCAGTTTTCTATTGCATCAATCAATCTTCAGAGCGAATGCCTGTAGGTGTTGTCAGCAATGTAAAAATTGTAAAAAACAATCTCCTGGAGTTTTCATTATCCCATTTTCCGGTGCTGGAAAACCAATGGAATGTATTTGGGGCTGAGCTTTATTTTTACAGAAAAGGCATTCCGTTTAACATGAATGTACATGGAACGGCCTGGTTTAACAATGTGGATGAATTAACCGTTCAATTTAAAGTATTGTATGTAGAAACCGCAGGCATGCCGGAAGAAAAGGAATATTCATTGCAGGAGACACTGGCAGAATTTTTCAGCCATACAGGCATGTTATTCAAAAGAATGATCGTAACCGGCTTATAAGCAAGCCATATCTTTATATATAGTAAACACCGGATAAATTTGTGCATCGGCAATTTGTGCCTGCTTTATCGGTCCGTAAGATTAGTTCACGTTCTTACACGTCATTCCACCGCCGCGGCGGTGGAACCTGATCATAATTTAAAGT
>NZ_JASGEX010000003.1:0-45434 GCF_047606085.1 Parafilimonas sp. | reverse complement strand
TGAATATCATTTTAGATACAATAGAAGAAACAGTATGAATACAATATTTGATACACTGATAAAAAGGATGGCAACTTACGAACCGAAAAGGCTAAACAAGCCTGATACCTAAACGCCTATACCTATTTTCTTATTTAGTACCATTTCTTTAAACGCTAACACCGTGCTATCTTGATTTAGGTCAATTATATCTGTAAGAAAATCATCCGCGGTTTTTGCTTTCAAACCGAATGAATCTAATATATTCTTCAGGAAAGTCTTTTATGTTATTAGTAACTATAAGGTCGGCATTTGTTTTTATAGCAGGGGCTAATACATGGCAATCTTTGGGATCAGGCAGCTGTAAAACTGGAACCAGCGCATCATAATTTTGCACCAATGCATCCGGGAATGCTATATTGGCTTTTTGCACCCTTTTTTCAACTTCTTCAGGTGGTACTCCCTTTCTTTCCATTGCACTTCGCCACTCATCAAATATGTTGTTACTCCACTTTGGAGTGTATAAATCGTAATAGGCAAGCCAAAATAATAAATCCCTGGTTATAACCGGGTGAATAACGTTTGTATCCAAAACAGCTTTAAACCTTACATTATGAATCATATAATCCTTAAAAAAACAGTTATATCAGCACCTATCTTTCCGGCGTTGCGCTTACCGGCACCACTGCAAATAAAATTGAACAGATAATAACCCAGAAATACATTGCCGGTTTTTTACAGGACGTTGATTTTAACGCCTGGTACGAGAACAGGCGCACCGGCTACCCGGAATTTGTTTTAAACACCAGCACAAACCTGAATGTGCCTTCAACAAGTTTTTCCCCTGCGCTGGCTATACCCGCAGAGTGAATAGGGGCAGGGCAGTAAAAGATAAGCCCGGAAGCCGGAAATAATCCTCCCGTCTTCCGGGCTTTACTGACTTTCGGACTGATTTCATCCTTACAAATTAACTTATCCGCAAATAAATTTTCTGCTATCTTCACGCTTCTAAAAACGAATCATTATGGCACTTTTTCAATCAGATAATCCAACCTTATCGCAAAAAATTTTCAGCCGCTCCATTGCGCAGGACGAAGCCGGCACAATGACGGTTCGCGGCTCCGTTGGTAAATTTGGTTTTCTCTTATTCATGGTACTGGCAGCAGCTTCCTATACCTGGTACCTGTATTACAATAACCAGCCGCAAACCATGATGACCTTAATGTGGGTGGGCATAATAGGCGGTTTAATTTCGGTGCTGGCTATATGTTTCAAGCCCACGCTGGCGCCTTATCTTTCCCCGGCTTACGGCATACTCGAAGGCTTTTTTCTCGGCGCTATATCGGCCGTATTGAACGATGCCTTCAGCGAAAAATATCCCGGCCTTGTAATGCAGGCGGTAGGCTTAACGTTTGGCGTGGCGCTGGCCATGTTCCTTTTATACAATTTCAGGGTGATAAAAGCCACGGAAAGATTCAAGTCAACCATATTTGCAGCCACTGCAGGCATTGCCATATTTTATCTTATCACACTGGTGTTACGGTTATTCCATGTGAACATCCCGTTCATGTACGACAGCTCTTTACTGGGCATCGGCCTTTCCTTATTTATTGTGGCCATTGCCGCATTAAACCTTATCATAGATTTTGATATGATAGAAAAAGGCGCTGATATGGGCGCTCCAAAATACATGGAATGGTATGGCGCTTTTGGCCTGCTCGTAACCATGGTTTGGCTGTACGTTGAAATTTTAAAATTATTAAGCCGCTTTGCAGGCAGGAAATAATAATTAACCAGAAGCCTCACCAAAAAAACCGCGTTGAAAAAGCCAGCGCGGTTTTTTTATTGTTTTTCATTATTGTCCGACTAAATAATTTAAAATCTTGTATTTCAATGTTTGACCTCACCCCAACCCCTCCCGAATGGTCGGGACAAGTTCTCCAAAGGAGAGGGGCCAGAACCCGCTCTGGCAAAAGGTTTCAAGAGATTTGATAATTTTTATCCGGGCAATAATGATTGTTTTTATTAAATAAATCAATATTGAACTAATCTTGAAATCTTGAGTTAATTAATAATTTGGAATGCCGTGAAAAGCCGAAGGATCGGAATGCGAGGCCTAAGTATTTAAACTCCAGATTTGATAAATCAACCATGTAAGACATGTTAGGAGATGTAAGAAGATACTTACTGCAAAGCAGCTAACATAATTTTACATGGCTTATATGGTTAACAAAATATACTCAGGCAAATTCCTGAACAACCCGTTCACAGATAAAACAACCCTGTACCTCAAATTATTAATCAGCCGGTATAATTTATTACCTGATGGTTTAACTATTTTTGCGGCAGTGAAAAAATGGCTCTGCTCCATATTGCTTTTATATATTTTGTTCAGCATAATGGCGCCCTGCTCTTTTTTTTGACAAATGCGAAGAAGAACAGCAAACCCAACAGACTGCGAACAACAAACAAAAAAGCGATTGTGATAACTGCTCTCCTTTTTGTGTTTGCTCATCAGCACATAACTTTACCAATAATATTATCGCAACCATTGAGCCTGTAATTTTTAAGAAAGACATCATTCATAACAGCTATTATCTTTCTCCTACATCAGAATACCACCCTTCATTTTTTCAGCCTCCGCGTTTGGGTTAATAAATCACGCAGTTATCAAAAATTTACTAACCAACGAGAGTTCGGGATAGCAATTTTAATTAATCCAATGCTTTAGCATTGGGATGAATAAGCCAGTTTTCAACCGGCTTTAGCCAAAGGGAACCTGAGGATACTTAGGCTAAAGCCTTTTTATAGAACGTTTTTTAATCCCAGGCCTGAAGGCCTGGGTTATCATGAACGTTAACCAACTTTTTTTACATGAAGAAATTATTGTTACTAATCATGGTAATGTTATATGCGCATATAGCATATTCTCAATACACCATTAAATTATCTATACAAACCGCTGAAAATAAAACGCCGCTTGCAGGCGCCACAGCACACGCTGAATGATAATTCAGCCCTGCAGTTCAAGAATAGTTATTCCGGGTTTAACCGTTCCATCGCCATTCCGGGTTATTTATTTGAAGGCCGGCAGCAATCTTCTTATACTGAATTAAATTTTACTGCGAAGCAGGATAATACTTTCTGGATAGCAGGATTGAATTTTTTAACGGATGATTTTAAAGAGCAACCGCACAATACAACGCTGTTAAGAAATTATCATTATAATACTTATGGCGTATTTGTGCAAAACACCTGGGCGCCAGCCGGACATTTCAGCCATGTTTAAAATATCGCCTGTGCTTACGGCAAGGCTGGGCGGCGGCCTGGGTTATAAAACACCAACCGTATTTACAGAAGAGGCAGAGCGCATTCAGTTTCAGCATATACTTCCTATAAATGCAGCAACGGCCGTAAACGAAAGATCAGTTGGCGGCAATATTGATCTCAACTATAAAACCCATATTGGCAGGCTTGGTTTTAGCGGCAATATTTTATTTTTTTACACCAAACTAAACAAGCCGTTAATATTAACGGATACAAGCGATGGCAATAAAGCATTTGTAAATGCAAACGGGCATATTGATACAAGAAGCCTTGAAACCATCCTTCGTTTTAGTTATAAAGGTTTTAAGCTGTTTATCGGATATACTTATGGAGATGTGAACAGCCAATGATGTTAAAAGCTGGTTTCCGCTTACGCCAAGGCGCCGCTTAAATAATGTATTGATGTATGAAAAGGAAGATGATCTGAAGATTGGCCTCGAAGCCTACTATTACAGCCCGCAAAAATTAAGCGACGGCGCTGTTGGAAAACCGTACTGGATATGCGGCGTCATGGCTGAAAAGCTTTGGGATAAGTTTTCCGTATTCATCAACTTCGAAAACATTTTCGATACAAGGCAAACGAGGTTTGATACAATTTATACCGGCACAACTGACAACCCAGCCTTCCGCGATATATATGCGCCGCTGGATGGCTTCGTGGTGAATGGCGGCATTGAACTAAAATTTTAGTTATATAAGGTTTTGCCCTATTTTCGATGCATGAGGGCATTATTCATGTTCTGCTTAGTGCTAATTGCGCAAAGTCTTTTTGCGCAATTAACATTGCAGGGAAAGGTTATTGATTCGGCTACCGGGCAGCCGCTGGCCAACGTTAGTGTATTTATCAGCAACACAAGCGCAGGCACAACTACAAAGCAGGATGGAAGCTTTAGCCTGTCCATCCCGCAGGGCACATACCAAATCGTTTTTTCATATATTGGCTACACTACAAAAACGTTTACTACCAATACAATAAGCAACTCGTTCCATATAGGCCTTTCACCTGCAGAAAACCGGCTGGCAGATGTTGTGCTTATGCCTTTTGAAAAAGATGGCTGGGCCAGGTGGGGCAAATTCTTTACCGACCTTTTTATCGGCACAACAGATGAAGCCCTGCAATGCATCATACAAAACACCAAAACAATCAGGTTCAGGCAGGATAAGAAAAATAAAACGCTCCAGGCAGTGGCGTTTGAACCACTGATCATTACCAATAAAGCGCTGGGATACAAAATTCAATACCAGTTGGAGGAATTTACCTACGATTTTAATAACAAATATCTTTTTTACCAGGGCTATCCTTTATTTATGGAAATGCAGGGCAGCCGGCATAAACAAAAACACTGGCAGGAAAAAAGAAGGGAAGTGTATGAAGGGTCGCAAATGCATTTTATGAGAAGCCTGTACAGAAACACCCTTATGCAGGAAGGCTTTGATGTATTCAGGATGCTTAAAACAGAAAATGAAGAAAAGAAAAGAATAAAGCAGGCGCTTAGATACGGCCCCATACCAAAAGACAGTTCAGCCTATTATGAGAATATTCTTGCGGAGCCTGATGAAAAATCAATTATATATTCAGGCAGGCTCACCGGCGATAGCATTGCATTTGGGATTAACGATATTACCGCCGGCTTTCAATTTGATAATTATCTTTATATCAACTACAACAAAAAGAAGGTGCCGGATGCCTTTCTCAGGAGCTTTCCAAAAAGCACTGCAAACATGGCTTCAGAAATAACACTGCTCGAAAAAGTAATTTTACAGGTTGAAGCCAATGGCAACTTTCATCCACAATTAGCGCTGTTAAATACAGGCTATTGGGGATGGAGTGAAAAAATATCAAGAATACTGCCGTTTGATTATACGTATGGCAGGTAACTATGCGGAAGTGGTTGCAGATGTTCAGGACGTGATTTATATTGTTATTAAGAGCGGATTTCTGAAAATAATCAATACGCAATATTCAACAATCAATGATCAACTCCCGGGGCTTTTACACCTGAACATTGGGTATTGCCTATTGATTATTTTAAATGTTCAGCAACCGGCCATGCCCTGCATAAAAGCCTTTATTTTAATTGGTAGGTAAGCCGCTTCATTTCAATTTCTGCGGCCTTTGCCGCATAGCTCAGGTTCACCAAAAGATAACCGGCATTGGCAAAGCTTTCCTGCGCATTCTTTACATCCACAATGGTGGCTACACGCGCCTGGAATTTCATCAGCACCAGGTCAAGTAACTGTTTTGCCAATGCATAGCTTTCCCGTTGGTTTTGCAACTGCTGCAGCGATTTTTGATAGGCTTCATAATTCTTTACGGCGGTTGATGTATTATCCCGCACCAGTATGTTTTGCTGCAGCCGGGCATTCGCTGTATTGATCGCTGCAATCTTTTGCTGCCGTTTATAAACAGAGCCGTTATAAATGGGCACTGTTAAGCTCAGGCCCACGTATGGCCCATAAGTTTGATTAAGCAATACATTGCCGGCTGCTGTTTGCGAACGGCTGTAACTATAGCCGGTATTGGCATACAGCGAAGGGTATCGCTGCGCTGCCGTTTCCTTTTCTATCAACTGGTTTATAGTAACCTGCATGTTTGCCGCCGCCACGTCGGGGCTGCGGTAAATATTATCCATCACATCTTCCAGCCTGAGGCCTGCATCCACAATAATTGTATCAGCAATTACGATATTGCTGTCGGGCTTTAAAGTAAGCGTGGTCAATAAACTTGTTTTTGCCTGCTCAATAGCAAGCTCCTGTATTTTTCTTGACTGTACCAGGGCATTTAAATCAAGCTGCGATTGAAACACGTCGGCATTGTTCGCCAGCCCCACGCCCAGTTGCGTTTTCACGATATTCAGGCGTTGTTCGCCCACGGCAATCGAAGTGTCAAGCGTTGTTAAATAGCTCTGCTGGCGCACCACATCATAATATTGCGTCATTACGGTAGCAATGGTATTGATAATGCTTGCATTCAGATATTCCTCGCTTTGTTTCTCCAGTTCTTCAAGCCGGTGCTTTGTAGCCACTACCAGCAGGCCGTTGTATAAAAGCAGGCTGCCCTGCAGCCCCGCCGCAGCCGTGTTACCCGCAGCCGATTTGCGGTTAATGGTTTCACCCGTGCTTATTTTCTGGTTCACGGCGTTTACCTGTTCCCTGTCCGTAGCTGTGCCTGTCACCACGGGCAGGCCGCCAGCCATGCCATAGCTGTTATTAATGTCTGCCGCTTCCGCATTATTCCTCGCCACTTCAATATCATAACTGTTGCGCAATGCAATGGCAATAGCGCTGTCAAGCGTAAGCGGCTGCTGGCCAAAACAGGCAATGCCCGTTAGCAACAAAACACACAGCAAACTTCGCTTTGCTGCTATTTTTTTTATGAAACCAGCCACAGTAATGCCATGAAGCACGGTTGGCCTGTCCCGGTTTTTCCGGGAGTCATTCCGTTGTACAGTTGATTTGATATTCGGTAAAAGATGCATGCGGTTTTTATAATGTGTAACTGTTAAACAAATAAATTTCTCCTGTGTATTTTATTCCATGTTGTATAAAAATGTGACACGTTTTAATGTAAACCACATAATAATGAGCAAATTTACCCGGCACACGGTATAAATATTATTTTTAGCCAGGAACACTTGGACGCATTTTTCAGTTCTGCTTTTGTATAATTTTGGCCCGAAAAATTTCACGTCGGTTTGCGGTTGCTAAAATACAATTAGTATTCACCGGCAAATTAAATTTTGTATAGCGATTCCTGATTATTTTTCCAGGCTTTAACATTAAAGCAACCTGTTATTAAATTATTATGCAAACAAAAGTTCTGCGCATTCACCCAAAAGATAATGTAGCCGTTGCACTCACGGTATTGTATAAAGGCGAGCAAATTAACCAGGCCCCGCTGCCCCAGGTGGAGATACAGGAAAATATACCGGCCAAACATAAGTATGCATTGGTTGATATACATGAAGGTGATGAAATATGCATGTACGGTGTTTTGGTAGGCAGGGCCATGAGCTTTATACCAAAGGGCGGCTTGCTTTCCATAAAAAATGTAAAGCACGCTTCCGGCAATTTTATACTAAAAGAAAGGCATACGGAATGGCATAAGCCCGATGTAACGGCTTTTAAAAACAAAACCTTTAATGGCTATTACCGCGCCGACGGCTCCGTGGGCACAAGGAATTTCTGGGTGGTAATTCCCATGGTTTTCTGCGAGAATAAAAATGTGGATGTGCTGCAGGAAGCCTTTATGAAAGCATTGGGTTATGCGCCCAAAGAATCGTCTTATGAAGCTATGGTGCACCGCATGATACAGGAGTATGAAAGCGGCAATAAAGAATACGATCTCCTGTTTGCCGATGAAGATGAATTTGCGCCGGAAAACAAAAAGATATTCCCGAATGTTGACGGTATAAAATTTTTAACCCACACAATGGGCTGCGGCGGCACACGGGACGATGCCAGGGCCTTATGCGGTTTGCTGGCCGGGTATATTACCCATCCTAATGTGGCCGGTGCAACTGTATTAAGCCTCGGTTGCCAGAATGCACAGGTGGCCACGCTGAAAGAAGAGATTGAAAAGCGCGATGCGAATTTTTCAAAGCCATTGATACTGCTTGAACAGCAAAAGATAGGCAATGAAAAAAAATTGCTGGGCGAAGCCATCAAAAAAACCTTTGAAGGCCTGGTACAGGCAAATGAACTGAAGCGCAGGCCTGCACCGCTCCATAAATTGTGCATAGGCCTGGAGTGCGGCGGGTCAGACGGCTTTTCCGGTATTTCCGCTAATCCCGCTATTGGCTATACTTCTGATATACTGGTGGCATTAGGCGGCGCTGTTATCTTATCAGAATTCCCCGAGCTCTGCGGCGTTGAACAGGAGCTCAGCGACCGCTGCATGGATGATACAACAGCAGAACGCTTCATGCACTTAATGACCACATATAATCAAAAGGCTATGGATGTTGGCTCCGGGTTTTATGCCAACCCCTCTCCTGGTAATATTAAAGACGGCCTGATAACCGATGCCATTAAATCAGCAGGCGCTGCAAAAAAAGGCGGCACTTCTCCTGTGGCAGATGTGCTGGATTATCCCGGCAAGGTTTCAAAGCCAGGGCTGAATTTATTATGCACGCCCGGCAGCGACGTGGAATCCACCACGGCCGAAGTGGGCGCCGGCGCTACTATTGTTTTGTTTACAACAGGCTTGGGCACACCAACAGGTAATCCGGTAACGCCTGTATTAAAACTATCAACCAATACTGCCCTGTATCATAACATGACGGATATAATTGATATAGACACCGGTCCAATTATTGAAGGCAATGAAACGATTGAACAGGCGGGCGAAAGGATTTTGAACTACATTATTGAGGTGGCCAATGGCAATGTACAGGCTAAGGCAGAAGCAGGCCTGCATGATGATTTTATTCCGTGGAAACGCGGTATATCCTTATAGCTTAAAAACGCTGCATTGCAAAACGCGGTCTGACGCTTTGAAGCGTCAGACCGGTAGCGGTAAAAGGGTAAAATAACGTGAGATCAACAAGAATCAAGTAGTAATAACCATCAAAAAATTTCTTTTATGGGATTTACCACTTGTAAAACTCGCTGCCATCTGTTCTCCCCTATCATTAACCACCAAATGCGGCTTTACCCCCAAAGAACCAGCCTGTAGAGACTTTACCTGGTTACAGCGTATCTGAGTTGCAGATTGAGCATATCTTGTCGCAAATATTTACTAAATTTGCGACAAGATTTAAGCGGAAAAATGTCTAAAAGCATTGAACTACAAGTATTAGGGAAGATAAAGCGTAGCCCGCGAGGTACGCTTTTCTTTGTGGACAGCTTTACCACGATTGCTAATGCCAAATCGGCAAACAAGGCTTTGGAGCGCCTGGTAAAATCAGAGGAATTAGAAAGAGTTGCACAAGGTATTTACGTTCGTCCTGTAATTGATGATTATATTGGAAAAGTTTTGCCAGGCATTGAAGACATTGCCGTTGCCATTGCCAAAAGAGACAGGGCAACCATAGTACCAACAGGCAGTTATGCAATGTATAAATTAGGGCTTACAACACAAGTGCCTTTAAGCATCGTGTATTACACCGACACATCAGCGCGAAAAATAAAAATCGGAAAACAATCTATTACGTTTAAAAAAGCAAGTTCAAAGAACTTAGCTTTTATTGGCGAAGCAAGTATGTTGGCAATCCAAGCATTGCGAACAATCGGAAAAGACCAGGCAACAGACAGCGAAATAAAACAGATAAAAAAGATTTTGAAAAATGAAAATCCCAAACGCCTGCAACACGATTTACAGTTGGCACCTGTTTGGATTAGAAAAATAATTGCAGAAACGAAATGAATAAGTTTACACATCTAAAAGAATGGTTTAAGTTGCCTGACGAAACTAAAATCAGACTGTTTGCAGAAACGAGCAGACAGATTGGTTTACCTTCTTCGTCAGCCGCAGAAAAAGATTGGTGGGTCGTTCATACGTTGGCAACAAGACTACGCAACAATGATACAGACAATGATTTACGGACAGCCATTGCCATTTGACGAGCTCATAAAACGGCTGACGGAATTACAAAAACGGATAAACACAATAAGCCAGCGCACAACAGGCAGACCAAATGAACAAACAAATAACATACAGACAAGAAGGGCAAACCGCTAACGTCGGTTATCCTTGTAAACATTTTATCAAAATACTATATACAATTGAACAGCCAATGAAACGCCCATGTAAAAATGTATTCTTCACAGGGTAATGTACATCAGGGCGTTCCATGAGGCCATTAAAAAAACAAACTTGTACGAATGCAATTATTCAAAACCTCTGCCGGCCTTATTCTTCAGCGTAACGAAGCACATTTTATACTGCACGAAGATTTTGATGCGTTGATAAACCGTGATGATTTATTTGAATACCTGACGTCTGTTTCATCAGGGAAAACTTCCGTTAACTGGAATGAAATAAAAATTCTTGCCCCGATAGGCAAACAGGAAGTGTGGGCGGCCGGCGTTACCTATTTACGCAGCCGCGATGCCAGGATGGAGGAAAGCAAAGAAGCAGGCGGCGCAGTTTTTTACAGTAAAGTATATAACGCAGCAAGGCCGGAACTGTTTTTCAAGGCCCTGCCTTACAGCGTTGCATCACCGGGCGAAGAGGTTTTTATCCGTGCAGATTCCAAATGGAATGTGCCGGAACCGGAGCTTACACTGTTCATCAATACAAAAGGAAAAATTGCGGCTTATACCATTGGTAACGATATGAGCTCAAGGGATATTGAAGGCGAAAACCCTTTGTACCTGCCACAGGCCAAACTGTATTACCGCAGCGCAGCGCTCGGACCCTGTTTATATATAACTGAAAAGGAAATTTCTTTGGATACAGCCATACACCTAAGCATTAAAAGAAATGAAGAAGCCGTGTTTGAAGGTTCCATACAACTTAACCGCATGAAACGCCGTTTTACAGAACTTGCGGAATATTTATTCCGTGAAAACATATTTACACATGGCTGCTTTTTAATGACAGGCACCGGCATCATTCCGCCAAATGATTTCACGCTGCAATCCGGCGATGAGGTGGAAATTGGCATTGAAAATATTGGTGTGCTGGCAAATGTGGTGGCATACAGAATATAAGCTATATGCCCTTGTTCCTGCCTGCCGGGCTTCTGTTAAACATTCTGTTTCGCCGCAACATTTTCCCCTTTAATCGAATTTATTTTCAGGCTATTAAACAATAATGCAAAGTTTGTATCCTTAATTGAAGGAGTTAAACTTTAGCATGAAGTATAAAATTTTATTTGTAATTGTCCTGGTATTTTCTGCTGCTGCTGTATTCAGCCAGGTTGTACCTGGTTCCATAAAAGGCGTTCTGAGGGATAGCACCGAACACCAGGTGCTTAAAAATGCAACGGTGATTATTTTGCGCAGCGATTCTTCTTCATTTAAACAATCATTATCGGAAAACGATGGAAGTTTTTTAATAACGGATATACCCGCTGGCAGGTATATTTTAAAAATCGTTTTCAGCAGCTATGAAACCCGTTTAAAGAATTTTACCATAGACAGTACAAATTTTACGCTTAATGCAGGTACAATCTATATGCAGCCGCATGCGCATGAACTGGCTGAAGTGGTGGTGGAAGCGCCGCCAATTGTTATAAAAGAAGATACGATAGAATATAATGCCGGTTCATTTGCCACAAAGCCCAATGCAACGGCTGAAGACCTTTTGAAAAAGATGCCCGGCCTTGATGTGGATAAAGACGGGAATATAAAAGCGCAGGGGGAAACGGTACAGCGGGTGCTGGTAAATGGAAAACGTTTTTTTGGCGATGACCCGCGCACAGCCACCCAAAACTTACCCAGCGATGTAATTGATAAAATACAGGTTTTTGATGACCAGAGCGACCAAAGCCAGTTTACCGGGTTTGACGATGGCAACCGGGTTAAAACAATTAATATCATAGTGAAAAAAAATTCCGGCACTTTTGGAAAACTTGCTGCCGGCGCGGGAAACAAAGGCTTATATAATGCTTCCGCAAACTATAACCAGTTTAGCGATGACCAGCAAATAAGCTTCATCGGGCAATTAAATAATACCAATAAACAAAACTTTACGCCGCAGGATATTTTTTCTTCTTCAGGGAGCGGAGGTGGCGGCGGTTCGGGAGGCGGCGGCCAGAAACAGAGCAGCAGCAGTTCCGGTTCAACCAGCAATAATTCAGGGCTTATAACAACCAAAGCGGCCGGGCTGAATTACAGGGATGTTTGGGGCAAAAGCACCAATGTATATGGCAGCTATTTTTACAATAATATGCTAACGGATAAGGATCAAAAAACCCAAACAGAAAATTTCGTGAGCGGCGACTCTTCCGTCTTCAACAATAAAGAGGAAGCTTCAATAAGCAAGAATGTAAACCAGCGTTTAAACCTTAATGTTGAAGCCAAGTTTGATTCCATGAATTCAATGATCATAAGGCCTAACATTACCTACCAGGAAAAAACAAGCAATGCTTCTTCAACCGCAAGTACAACACAGGGAACATCAGACCTGTTAAATACATCTGCCGCCTCTACCAGCAGCTATAACAAAGGTTATAATGGTAACATTGACGTTCTTTTCAGGCACCGCTTTAAAACAACGGGCAGAACATTTTCGCTGGGTTTATCAGGCTCCGGCAATTCAAACGATGGGAATGGAATGAATTATTCCCTCACAGATTATTACAACAGCGGCGTGGATTCTCCTTACCTGGTTAACCAGCATTACATTTCTTCCACGCAGGGGCAAAGCATAAGCGCTACGGCTTCTTATACCGAGCCCATTGGTAAAAAATCGCAGTTAGAGCTGAATTATAATTACAGCTATAGCCTGAACACCACCAATAAAACAACCTACGATTACGATAGCGCTACGGAAAAATTTTCATCCATTGATACCTTACTCACCAACAACTATAAAAACACCTATTCCTCAAACAGGGTTACGCTGAATTACCGTATTCAGAGCGGCAACCTGAACCTTAGCTTCGGCAATGGCGTGCAGTTTGGCGATCTTAACAGCATTAACAGCAGCAAAAACGTTAATCTTGTACAGCACTATGTAAATATGTACCCCACGGCTAATCTCTCATACCAGTTTAGCAGAACTGCCCATTTTCGGTTTAATTACTCCGGCAGAACAAGCCAGCCCAGTGTAACCCAGTTGCAGCCTGTGGTTGATAACAGCGACCCGCTGAATGTGGTAATTGGCAACCCCAACCTGAAGCAATCCTTCACGCATACCTTCAGGGCCATGTATAATAACTTTAGTTTCTCTAACCGTGGCACCAGCTTCAGCTTCGATCGTGGCAATGGCTTTAACAACTATCGCAACGGCGGCAACGCAAATAACAGCAATAATAATAGTAATAGCAACAGCAGCGCCACCTCCAATAATTTTCATAATATTTTTGCCACCTTAAATGCTGACTTTACCAGCAATGATATTGTAAGCGCGGTTAAAACAAATACCATAACAGGCGTTGATACAATAACCTACGTAAACTTAAACGGCGCATATAATATTTCTGCTTTTTTTAATTATGGCTTTCAATTAAAAAAGCCTAAATCGAACCTGAACTTTACAACCAACCTTACCGATAAAAAAAGCATGAGCATAATTAACGACACCCTTAATAAAACAACGAATTATACTATAGGTGAAACGGTACGGTTTACCACGAATGTGAAAAAGAATTTTGACGTGAATTTTTCTGTAACGCCCACTTATAACATAGCCCGCTATTCAGTGCAGTCAGGTAATAATGATAATTACTTTTCCCATAGCATAAGCCTGGGCGCCACTTACTATACGGAATCGGGCTGGATACTGGAAAACGATTTTACCTACACGGCTTATACCGGCAGGGCCGATGGCTACAATACATCTGTGCCATTATGGAATGCAGCTTTTGCCAAACAGATATTTAAAAATAAAGCCGGCGAATTAAGGTTCAGCGTGTACGATTTATTAAATCAGAATGTAAGCATTTCAAGAACAGTTGAATCCACTTATATCAAGGATGTGCAAACGAAAGTGCTTACCCGGTATGTAATGCTTACATTTACGTACAACATCCGCAACTTTTCAAAAGGCCAGCAGCAAAAAAAGCTGCCCGAGTTTAGGAATGATGATAATATGCCGCCGCCCGGAGGCGGTGAACCTGGCGGTGGCGGGTCACCACCAGGCGGGCCTTCAGAATAGCCGGAGGTTTTGTAAAATGTTTATGCCCGGCTTTGTTCTGAAGCAGGAACGGGCAGTTTCGTTTGCATTGCAACCAGGATTATATCCATTGACGCTTTGTTTTCATTGCACCTTTATTTTTATCCTTCCCCAATGCAGTTTTCTTTCCATGGGGTTGAATGTTTTTGTTTCATAGCTGGCCAAAAATTCTATTTCATGGCTTATAGGGCAATCAGGTGAAATTTGAATAACAGAACTGAAGGTATAGCCATCCGGCCAGCGCGCCGGTATAATTTCATCAGCCAGCTTTTCTTCGCTGGCAATAACATAAGGGTCTTCTGTATATAACCGCAGCCGGCTGGTATCCTCGTAAAGCATGATCCTTTCACCGGCATTCGCCATCCCGTCTGCATTGCCTTTTCCATAAGCCGAATCTTTTATCAATATCCCATCATCAATTTTTATATTGGTGAATTCAGGAACGTTATAAAATACAGGCACTATAAATTCATCTTCGGTTTTATCCCATGAGGCATCTATTTTTATATAAAAACGTATAGCGGCAGGTTCTGCATGTGGCGGAGGTTTTTTAAAACAGGATAAGATGAATGGCGGAAGCGCTGCAAATTTTATAGTGTCCTGACAAGACACACTATTTAAACCTGCAGCTTAATTAGCTTTCAAGCCAAAACAAGCCGGCACATCAAAATATTAATTAACCGTTTTTTGCAAAAACTTATGCCGGTAAAATTTTACGGAGTATATTGGCGGCAGGCGTAATCGCGCCATTCCTGATCGTTCACAATACGGAATTGTATTAAGGGAACAGCTATTCAAAATAGTTTGTCCTGTTTTTAAACTGTAATATGCGCATGTTCAAAAAACCAGCAACCATTCTGTTATTTTCACTTGTATTATTTTTTAAGCTGAACGCCCAGCCGGCTTATGAACTGAATGAAGGCTGGAAATGTATGAAAGCTTCATCTGTTAAAGAAGATGGCAATACCATTTCTTCTTCCAATTATAATATTGGCAAATGGAAACCGGCGACAGTGCCCGGTACGGTTTTAACTACCATGCTGAATAATAAAGAAGTGCCCGATCCATTTTATGGAATGAATAACGAAAAGATACCGGATATATACAATGTGGGCGCAGCTTATTACACATACTGGTTTGTAAAGGATTTTACGGAAACCGCTTCATCAACAGAACAGGTTTATTTGAAATTGAGAGGCATTAATTATAGCTGCAATGTATTTCTGAATGGCCGTCAGCTAAACAAAACACTGCACAAAGGCATGTTCTTAAGCCAGGAATATAACATCACCTCTTACTTAAATAAAAACGGTAAGAACAGGCTGGCTGTGATCGTTTACCCGCCTGATGCGGTGGGCCATGCCAATGGCGGCCAGGGCGGCGATGGAACGATAGCCAGAAATATCTCGCATCAATATGTGGCAGGCTGGGACTGGATTCAGCCCATACGCGACCGCAATACCGGCATCTGGGATAAGGTGCTGATTGAAAAAACGCAACAGGTAAAAATTCAAAACACGCATATTGTAACCGATGTGCCCGGCATAAGAAAAGTGGAGGGCGCACAGCAACCAGCCATCATTCACGTTTCAACTGAATTATATAATCCCACCGAAATAGCCGTTTCAGGCATTGTAAGTTATGAACTGGGGGGCAATACAGTTTCTGAGCCTGTTACGGTGCCTGCACAATCAACCAGGGCTGTTCAGTTAAAAGACCTGCTATTGCAAAACCCGAAATTGTGGTGGCCGAATACGTATGGGCCGCAAAATGTATATCCGCTCAATCTGAAATTTACTATTGGCAATGTGTTGAGCGATGTGGATTCATCAACTATTGGCATTCGTGAAATAACCACAGACTGGAACAATGTTACGCGTAGCAGGGAAGTAGCAGTAAACGGGCAGAAGATATTTATAAAAGGCGGCAACTGGATCATCTCCGATGCTATGCTGCGATTTTCAAAAGAACGTTATGATGCAGAAGTGCGCTTTCATCATGACATGAATTTAAACCTCATCAGGATATGGGGCGGCGCCATCACGGAAAGGCCTGAATTCTATGCAGCCTGCGACAAATATGGTATGCTGGTGATGCAGGATTTCTGGGGCAGCGGCGATTGCAATGGTCGCTGGGTTGACCCGATGAAAAAAGATGACCAGTGGGCGAGAAGAAATTACCCCGATGACCATCATTTATTTATTGCATCTGCTGCCGATCAGATTAAACTGATACGCAACCATCCGTCGCTGGCAATATGGTGCGGCGGCAACGAGATAACCTTGCCGCAGGATATTTTTCATGCGCTGAAAGATTCATTAATGCCATTATTAGATGGTACCCGCTGGTTCATTGACTACTCCAATTCAGACAGCATGAGCTATAATTTCCTGGGCGGCAATGGCGACGGGCCTTATGGCATACAGGATATTAAAACTTTCTGGGGCGAAAGAACATTTCCGTTTAATTCCGAAGTAGGCTCTGTGGGCGCCGGCGATTATACCTCGCTCAAACGCTTTCTGCCGCCGGAAAATTTAATACCGCCTGTTTATGAAAACGGTAAGTATGAAGTTGATTCTGTGTGGCAATATCATAAATATATCGGCTATGATAAAACCCCGGATGCCTACGGCGGGGCAAAAGATGCAGAGGATTTTGCAACAAAAGCCCAGTTAATAAACTATGATCAGTACCGCGGCCTCATTGAAGGTTTTTCAGCGCATGCATGGGAATGGTACACAGGCGTCATTATCTGGAAAACACAAAACCCCTGGACGGCTTTGCGCGGGCAGATGTATGATTACTATCTCGATCCCAACGCCTGTTTGTATGGATTGAAAACAGCAGGCGATCCCTTGCATATTATGTTCAACCCGGTTGACAGTTCGGTAATGGCTGTGAACAATACCTTTGAAACACATCGCGATATGATGCTGCAGGTTTTACTCGTTGATATGAATGGCAAAGAAAGAATGGTAACACAGGCGTTCTCAGAAATAGGGCCTACCGTTGTAAAAAAATATCTGTCCATTGGCCCGGCGTTAAAAGAAGCGGCAGCAAAGCAGGGTGTGTTTCTGGTATTGCGTTTATTGAACTTGCGGCAGCAACCCATCAGCGATAATTTATACTGGCTGCCCGATTCAACAGGTAACTATTCAGGCCTGCAAACGCTGGCATCAACAGATTTGAATGTAAAAGCAATAAAAGTTAATAACAATCAAATTCAGCTTACATTAAATAATCCTGCTGATAAGCCGGTAGCATTCTTTAACAGGGTATCATTAATCAACAGCAAAACAAAAGAAAGAATATTACCAACATTTTATAGCGATAATTATATTTCTGTTTTGCCCGGCGCATCAAAAACAATTATGATTGATTGCAGCAGTATGCCTGCAGATGCTGCAGTAGAAGTAGAGGGTTGGAACACAGGGAAACATGCGTATAAAATAAATTAAAGATTGTCATGTGGTCAGACGCATCAGGCGTCAGACCAATAGCGGTTTGCTGGCAGGTTATAGCTATGACTGTTAATCCATTTTTTAATGAAAGTCTGAGACTTTGCGCATAATAACTGCGAAGTCAGGAGACTTCGCAGAGCGCAGGACTTCGCAGAGCGTAAATAATCCGGTCAAACGCATCCGGCGTCACACCGGCAGCAATATCTTTAACAACGCAAACGTTTGTTTACGCATCATTGCTGTACGCGGGTTAAATTTGAGAGGGTGGCAAACAGGCGCCCCGCATCAAATAAATAATTCACTATTCATATAATCAAACCAATACAACATGCAACAAACCGAAGAGTATGCACAACCAATTGAAGTAGCTGCAAAACCGCAATCAGGCACATCAAAATCCATCATTATTATCGGCGCTTTGTTTTTCATTTTTGGTTTTGTAACATGGGTAAACAGTACCCTCATCCCTTACCTGCAAATTGCCTGTGAGCTGAATACCTCGCAGGCCGTGTGGGTTACGTTTGCTTTTTATATTTCCTATGCCTTAATGGCGTTTCCCTCATCGTGGGTGATTAACAAAGTGGGCTTTAAAAGCGGTATGATGTATGGCCTTCTTGTAATGGCCATCGGGGCATTGATATTTATTCCTGCTGCGCACCAGCGCACATTTGGCTTATTTCTTACCGGCCTGTTTGTAATAGGCATTGGCCTGGCTTTATTGCAAACGGCATCCAATCCATATATCACCATCCTCGGGCCGATAGAAAGCGCTGCCAAACGCATGAGCATTATGGGCATTTGCAATAAAGGCGCAGGCGCACTGGCGCCATTGGTAATGGGTGCTATTTTATTGAAAGACATGAGCGGTTTTGAAGCCAGCCTTGCCACACTTAATCCTGCTGATAAAGCAGCCAGGTTAAACGAGCTTGCATCACAGGTGGTGATGCCCTATATTGTACTGGCCGTTATACTGGTATTGCTGGCCATCATGATACGCTTATCTTCTTTGCCAAACATACAGGCAGAAGAAGATGCTGATGCAGCAACGGGCGGCCGGCCCCTCTCCTCCTACACATATCTCTTCTTCGGCTTTATTGCTTTGTTTTTATATGTGGGGGTTGAAGTAATGGCCGGTGATATTATACAGGTGTATGGCAAAGAAATAAATATTCCGCTTGATATAGCCAAACATTTTACCACTTATACCATGATAGCGATGCTTGTGTCTTACCTGCTGGGCATTGCATTAATCCCAAAATATATCAGCCAGGAAAAATCGCTGCGCATTGCAGCTATATTAGGTATTATTTTTTCAATGGGCGCTATTTTCACGTCGGGTTATACATCCATCACTTTTATTGTTTTACTGGGTTTTGCCAATGCACCTGTTTGGCCGGCATTATGGCCGCTGGCCATAGATGGCCTGGGAAAACATATAAAAACCGGTTCTGCATTGCTCATTGTGGGCATTGCAGGCGGCGCCATCCTTCCAAAAATATGGGCCATACTGGGCGAGCATGTTGGCCTGCAAAAAGCATTCTGGATTATGGTGCCCTGTTATCTTTTTATTTTGTACTATGCTGTTTCCGGAAGCAAGATCGGCAAAAAGGTGAGGTAGGGCGCCGTATATGTTACAGCCTGGTTTATAACACCAGGCTGCCGGCATCATAACATAAAGCGCCGGCGCCCAGTACGCCGCAATGCTTCAAATCTGATATTTCAATGCTAAGATGCCCGAGTGATTTCTGGTAGGCGAATGTATTAATGCAGTCCCACATTGTTTTTTGAAAATAAGGATATACTTTTTTTATAGAACCGCCTATAATGATAAGCGCCGGGTCGTAGGTATATAATATCATTTTTATAGCATTGCCAAGATGCGTTCCAAACGCTTCAAAGCATTTTACAGCCGCCGCATCGCCTTTCATGGCTTTATCGTATAAATATTCCCCTTCTTCGTGGTATTGCTTTAAAAAAAACTGGCCGCTGGTGAAATATTCAAACGGGTAACCATTATAGTCCACCATGCCAAATTCCCCGGCGCCGCAATTGGCGCCTGTATATAGCTTATTGTTTATCATGATGCCGGCGCCAAGGCCTGTGCCAATGGTAAGGCCGATAAAAGAGTGATAGTTGCGGGCCTTGCCAAAATATTTTTCGCCCAGCACAAAACAATTGGCATCATTGTTTACGTAAGCCGTAATTCCATAGCGCGCTTCCAGGTATTGCTTCAGCAATACTTTTTTCCAGGAGGGTATATTTTGCACATCATATACAATGCCCTTTTCTATATCAACCACGCTGGGCACGCCTATTCCAATGGCCGTAACCGATTCGTCCATCAACCCGTCTATAAGCTGGTATAATTCATCCAGCACCTTTTCTTCGGTGCCTGATGATGAAACTTTAACTGATACGATTTCTGTAATTGTTTCCGCATTAATTCTTGCCCCGCGAATGTATGTTCCTCCCAGGTCCACGCCGATGATTGATGTTTTGTTCATTGCATTAATATGTTTTCGATTCTTTTTTTGCTATCCGGATAGTTTTATTGCTGATGATGGGTTTTGCCCAAATGATTATACTTAAAATATACCCGAGCGTTACATAAATAAAAAGCATGCCGGCGCGCAGGCCCGCCACATCGCCTATGCGGCCAATAACAAGCGGGATAACAGCCCCGCCTGTAACGCCCGTAAGCAGGATGCCGGAAAAAGTGCCGTGGTTTTCGCTTACAGAATTAAGCGCCAGTGAAAATATTACCGGGTACATAACCGATGCAAAGAAGCCCACCATGGGGAATGCCCATCGGGCAACAGGGCCGCTGGCAAACAGGCCAAGCGAAAAGGAAAGTATGGCTAAAACCGTAAATAAAGCAAGCACTTTTTTGCTATCCATTACCTTGAGCAGCAAAAGGCCCAGTACGCTGCCCGCTGTCATCAGCCCCCAGAAATACGCCACGGCAGAAGCCCCGATGGTTTGCGCATCATAGCCATGGTATTCATATAGAAATTGCGATGTCCAGTTAGCCACGCCCTGCTCTGTGCCTACATAGCAGAATATGCCAATAAAAAAGAGCACTACTTTTTTGTTTTTTAATAATTGCAGGTGCACCAGCATGGTGCCGGCTTTTTCATCAGCGTTAAGTATTACTTTCGGAAATTTTGAAAACAGTATTACAATAATCATCAGCAAACAAACAGCAGCAAACAGCCAATACAACGATATCCACGGCAAATCGGCAGGCGTTACAGATTTCAGGATATGTATCAATGCACTGCCGCTGCTTCCTGCATGCGCATCATTAAAACGGGTTACCAGGGAAGAATATACCAGCGGGCTAACGAATGATGCCAGGCCAAAAAACAATTGGGCCATTACAGAATTGAATGCAAAATGCTCTTCCCCGCCCGAAGTTCTCAGTAAAGGGTTAATAACCACCTGCAGTATCGCCATGCCGCAGCCTATTAAAAAAAAGGAAACAATCGCCGTTAAATAATTGGGCTGAACGGCCAGCCATATTGCACCTGCAAAAGCCAGTATAAAGGCCGCCACCATCATCCTTTTCTCTTTATACTTTTCGTTTAGAATACCTGCCGGTATTGACATAACACCATACGCTATAAAGAAGGCAAAAGGAAGTATGGCCACCAGCGTAAGGTTCAGCTTAAACTCTTTTATAATATCCGGCACCAGGGGGCCGATTACATTGGTGAGAAAAGAGATCACAAAAAATGTGAGCATGATAAGCGCTACTGTTTTATAGCTGCGCCCGTTTTGTGAATATGGCTGGTTTGGCATTATATATAAATTAGAGATTGATTAAAATGCAACACAGGTGAAATATGGTTTTGTTTACAGCACTTTCAGGTAACGGGCCATCCAGTATGGCATAAGGTATTCTACACCTGTAAGCTCGCTTTTGCCATCATTTCTATCCTTTAATTTAAGCGCATTTACATCTTTTCCGTTGCTGCTGTCATCTACCCCCCAATTTTCTCCGTCCCTCAATTTGAAAGCATTTGCATTGTAGCGGTTAACGGGCCTTTCCCGCGGGGATAAGACCTCTTTATAATATTGCATCCTGAAATTGTCCGGTAAAAGCTCAATGTCTTTACGCTTTGAGTTGTCAATGGTCCATCTTATCTGGTCCAGCGGAAACTCACGCAGGTTCCATAAGGTGGAAGCCTTATCAAAATCGCCTGAAGTACCGTAGGCTATCAGGTTCCATACAGGATTTTTTTCAGGCGCTTCTATTTTCCAGTAATCATGAATAGCTTTTGCATACTGCTTTTTTAAATCGTTGTTATATGCGTAATGATACAATACCCAGTAGCTGAGAAATTCCATTTCATCATCCGAATGGTTCCAGGGGCCCTCTCCCATTTCATGCCCATCGTAAACATATCCCGGCGTGGCCCGTATGCTGTCCGGGCTTATCATTATATTTTCCAGGTAGCCTGACTGGTACAGCAAATCCATACCTGCTTTTTTATAAATTTCTTTCCCGGTTAATGCATAGCCTAATTGCAAACCGGCAATAATATCTGTTGCGCCCAGCTTTCTGTCGCTGATGGTTTTGGCATACCAGTTTACATATTCCGGGTTCCAGCGGCCCCATAAAGTATGTTTGCCGTCCACATCCACAAATGTGTAATTATGTTCCAGTATATGGGTTAATATCTTATCCATAAAATCAGCCACCCTTGCTTTCTCCGCCTTTGTTTCCGCTACGCATTGATCCATTACCGCGGCGGCAAATATGTGCCCGCAAAACTCATCGCTGCTGGTAGTGCCTTTCCATTGCCAGCCGGAATCAACGGAAGGATGCCATGCATCTTCACCGGAAACAGGGCTGCCCGCCCGTTCATAAGAACGTGAAGGGAAACCTTTAAGCGGGTTTACCGTTAACAGCCTTTCATACGCAGCAAATGTTTCCCATGCATAGCGCTTTGCCTGCGCATCTTTGGTAACCGCATACCTGAATGCTTCGGCGGCTATATAAAATGAGCTCCACAATCCATCATTGTCTGTGTCCACCATTTTTGCAGTGGTTATATCGCCCGGCACAGCAAAATTTACCTCGGCAAGCAGGCCATAGCGTATATGCCTTTGCCTGATCTTTTCTTCAAAACAGGAGGCTTTTGACAAATAAGTTTCCGGTGAGAATTTTATTTCATTTAAACCGCTGGCCGTAAGCATATACACATTGCCCTTACTGTCCGCGCCCATGCTTATCACGCTGTCTTCATTCAGCCATCTTTTTGATGCCCAGTAATCATATTTTGCATTGTTGAGCCTGGTAAAAGCGCCGGCGCCCGTGCCTGCCCATAATGTATCATGTACATTAATAAGGCATTGTATGTTTAGTGAAGGAAGCTTTGTTTGCAATGAGACGGTTGTTTTTCCCGTAGCGTTATCAACGGCTATATAACCATTATTGGTTCCGATATAAACATTATTGCCAATAATTTCAAAAGCCTGCAGATTGCTGCCTTTATAAAATGGTTTTACCTGGCCTTTTTCAACTTTATATAAAATGCTTCCGGTTAAAACATAAAAACTGTTTTTACAGGCTTTAATATCAATAACGGGTGCATTTAAGTTTGGTAAGGCAAGCAGTTTTTTGTTTTTAATGATACCCAGGTTAGAGCCGCCTGCAACCAGTACGGTTGAATCGGCGGTTATTGCCATTTTGCTGTACACATTTTCAGGCAATGCATAAAATGGAATGCCTGTGCCTGCATTGGTTAAAATATACCCGTTATACAAATTGTACAGATAGCCGGTGCCATCCTGCAGGGTTATGTCAAGGGGAATGCGGTCTTCCAGTGTGCGGTAACGCAGGTCTTTTACCACCATGCCGTTGCTCCCGATGCATAAGCCTGCATCAGCAAGCACATATACCACATCGTTATAATCAATGAGCACTTTCTTTAAAGCTGCGCCCTTAACCGTGCCTGCCAAAGTAAATTTTACAGATACCGGCTGCCGGAATACGGAATCATTATTCTTATCAGCAGCCATGCTTTTTACAAGCATGCCAAGTATAAACCCTGTTGTAAGCACCAGATATTTTCTCATCTAACAAATTATTTTTTAAAAGGAATACTACCGTGAATAAATTAACCGCAAACATCAAATTTGAAACGCCTGGCGCCGCTAATCTGACGGATCAACCACCACATATTTTATGGATTCTTTCCCGCCGGGTAAACCGCAGGAATAGGTAATATGCAATAACCCGTCCGGGCCCTGAAGCATGGAAGGATAGGAGAAGCTGCCTTCGCCTTTTGGCTTATTCTCCAGGCTCATCATTATTCTCCAGGTTTGGCCTTCATCCTGCGATTGATACAAAGCCAGCCTGTAACGTCCATCTGCTTCATCATTACCAATAAAAACCCATTTACCGTTTGCAAGTTTTGTTACCATTACACTGGCCGTGTTGGGAATATGTATTTTTTCTGCGGCAGACCAGGTTTCCCCGCCGTCTGCCGATTCGCTCACCTGCACCCGGTTGGGCGCATCCCCGTTATCGCGCATATACGCTACTATATTGCCATTGTTTTTTACCACGAGCGCGGGCTGCACATTTCCCCTTCCAACAATTGGCTTGCTGTTATGCCAGGTTTCACCGTCATCATCAGATATGGCTATCATGGAAAAATTAAAGCCATCTGAATACAGCGGCAGCAGGATGCGTTTATTACCGGCAAGCAAAGGGCATATACGGGTCATCCAGCCGATGACTGTTTTGCCTTTATCGGTGGCGGCTTCCTTAATCATATCATCATAAGCGGGCGCATAAGCTGACCATCCTGCATGGTTACCGGGCAATTGCCTGAATTTATTGTTTACCTCCTGGGAGAAACTGCTGTCCGGATGAAGGAAGATATTGCCCTGCCAGTTCCATACCGGGGCGCCCGGCTTACGGTAATCAACAGATGTTTTATAATTCAGAACAGCATATTCCCATTTATTGGCCAGTACGGTTATCCATACAAGAAACAGCTTGTTTTCGTGATTCAGGAAAAGCACTGGGTTGCAATCGGGCAGGTTATAGGTATCGGCCATTAAAAAAGGCTTGCTCCACCGGGTTTCGCCTTTGCACAACCGGGCGCCCATGATCTTTACGTCATCAGCCGTTCTTTCCCCGCTGCCCTCAAACCAAACTGTAAGATAATCACCGTTTGGCAAACAGGTTATGCAACTGGAATGGGTATGCAACTGCTGCAGGGGAAAAACCAGCATGCTATCCTTAACCGCCTGCGCCACGGCATGCACGGTAAGCATAGCTATCACTACAGATATACAGGATATTCTTTTTCGCATTTATACAGGTTATGAAATAATAGTATCATCAACATAAAACGCTTGAATAAATTTTCCTGGGTTTGCTCTTCATAAGAAGCTGTTTTAAATTTTTTTTCGCACGGAGAACACAGAGCCGGCAGAGGCGCTTCATTACGCTGTTTACTCCTTTGCTCTTGCGAAGAATCGCTAAATCCCTGCAGAGAATTAAATTTTCAAACAGTTTCTAAGAGAAAATTATAAACAATCAACCCTGTCAGGTTATACCTGACATTACAGAGGTTTTTTACCGCAGCCCTTCTTTTTCCAGGTATTGTATAACCTTAACCGGCTCGTTGGTTTGAAAAATATTGGCGCCGCCGGTTATATATTTTTGAAAAGCCGGCAGGTTGCTGCCTGTTAAAAGGTAATCATCCATATCGCCGAGCAGGTTTATCCAGGCAGAAGCCTTACCGGTATATATCAGGTTCAGCACACTGTCGTTATAGAAGCTTGTATCTATATGCACAACAGTGGGTTTAAAGAGCCTGATGGCAGAATCTGCCTGTGTATATGAATGCGCCCTGGGCATTAGCTTAAATGCCGCACCTGCGGTCCGCGTAATTTTTAAATTTTTATAGTCATCATCAAAAAACAACAGGTTGTCAGAATAACCCACCTCTTTAATTACATTGAGCACGTTATTCATTTTATCCGTTTTCAGATCAAGGTCGAGCACGATCTTTCCCTTTGCCGTTTCCAATGCTGCCTTTAATGTGGGAATGTGACAGGGTGTTATTGAACCGGCATGTTTCAGGTAAAATTTGCTCAGTTCATCCCAGGTAAAAGATTCCGCTTCTCCCCGGCCTGTGGTGGTGCGGTCAATTGTTTTATCGTGCATTAAAAACGGCACGCCATCCCTGCTTACGTGCACATCAATCTCCACAATATCCACGCCCGCTTCAATTCCCTGCTGAATGGCCTCTATTGAATTCTCCGGCGCCTGGTGATGCTCCCCCCGGTGCGCCGCCACCAAAATATGTTTCCGGTCTGGCGACGCAAGCCGGCTCAGCGTGGCAGAAAGATGGCCTTTATCCCTGTCGTCAACAAGGCCCAGCGTATCCATAACAAAAGCGCGGGTCATCTGGTCATACGTGCCGCCCCAGGGGCAGGGGTAAGTTACCGCTACAAAAAAAGCCCTGTACCCTTTTTGCGGAACGTCTTCGGCAACCGAAAAACTATCTGTGCCGGGCTTATAGGAAATATCCTTAAACAGCCATACATTATTTCTTATATCGGCATCATTCGAATTGGCTTCCCACAGCTTTACGCATAGGGCCTTATTATTGGTTGTTACGGTTACCTTCAGTTTATTATTTTCCCGGCTTGTTTTCCATGATAACGGATTATAGCTGCCACCATGAATGGTACAGGCAAAAAAAGCATCCAGGGCGTTAAAAGCCTGCTCCCCTGTGCCGAGGTTATGGGCAGCGTTTGGCACGTATTGCAGCAGGTTAATGCCCTTCAGGCTATCGTAATAATTCTTAACGTTGTCAATTACCCAGTAGGGGTCATTGCCCCCCATAAAGATCATTTTGGGCATGGTGAGGCGATCCCTGTAGCTGTAGGGATCAACCATAGCCAGTAATTTGCGCCCTTCTTCCGATGCAGACTGCTGCGGAATGCCAAGGTTAACATAATCCTGTATCTCAATGCTGTAATCTTTCCAGGTTTTAATCTGGTAGTCAAGGCTTATGGGCATGTTCAGCACATCTATCACCATGGGGGCAATGGCTTCCACGCGGGCATCGCCGGCGCCGGTAAGCCAGGTGGTCCAGCCCCGTTTTGAAAGGCCTGATACGACAAATTTTTCAACCCTGACAGCAGCATGCGAAGCAGTGAACTCCTGTACCGCCGTCATGGCTTTTACAGCGCTCTTTACCATGGGGAACAGCAATGGCAATGTATAATCGTGCGTTTGCTGAAACTTATGAAGCGTATAAGAAATGATCTGGTCTTCCACCAGGCCGCCAAACAAAGGCTCATTCGGCACCTGACGCACCATAGCTACACAGCTCTTATTATGCACCGCAATGCCTGACAGGTTTTGAATGATTTTATCGCTATCAGAGCTCCAGCGCGGAACGTCGTCTTTAATGGAACCGCCGCTGATGAATAACAAAGCATCTGCATGCTGAAGTTGTAACGGCACTATAATAATAAGCTCATGGTTCCATACAAGGTTTTGCCATTTCTGGGAAGTAAGCAACAGCCTGTAGCCGGTTGCTCTGGTTAACTTAAATGAATCTACGATTTTCCATTTGTATATGCTGTCTTTTATCCCGAGATAATGAAACAGCGCATTTTGCGGTGTAACATTATTTTGAGCTTTTACTGAAACTATCCCAAACCAGGCAAACAGCAAACAGGATACTAACTTTATTTTTCTTATCATTTCCCCCCTGAATCGTTATGTGTATTTAAAATTAAAAACAAACTTGTTTATCACATGCGTGGTCTGCATACATTCCACATCAGTACGGCTCGCCGGTGCCCTGCAGCAACCAGAACTTAGACCAGGCGCTATTACTGCCATCAGACTCGGAATAACTTGTAGTTTCCAGGTCATCCATAGCAGCCTGAACATTGGTTGCATTGAGGCTTTGTTCATCAGATGAATAATAAAAACGCAAAGGCATTGCACTGCGTATGGCCGCCTCGCCCACCGTAAATGCAGGATAACCCGTTCTCCTGTAATCGAACCAGGCTTCTGCAGCCGCCGTCCAGGTGGCAATCCATTTTTGCGTTATAATTTGTTCCACCGTACCATCAAAAGCCACATTGGCGCCTGCTATATAATCATCATAATCATCATCAACGCCCCAGGCAACCAATGATTGCTTAATGCCGTTATCATAATAGCTCTCCGCCGTTCCGTCCACGCTCCAGCCATCTGCTGCTGCCTCAGCCAGGATAAAATTAACTTCGGCGGCGGATAATAACCTTGCCTTGAGCAAATCTCCTGAAGCTTCGGTGTAAATATCATTCAGAAATGATACATGCGGGTTATAGCTTGTTTGCCCCGGGGTGGGATTGAGGTTATAACTGGAAGGCACGCTGGAATAAGCCGGCGGAATGCCTACATAATTCTGGTCTGTATCAATATCAACGCCTTCCACCACGTCCGGCGCCAGGTAACGCTTTCCGTCTATGATCGTGTCGGTGCCGGCTGCCAGCGATGCATCCACCACCAGGGGTATCTGCACTTTATTTGCCCATACAGCCAGCCTCGGGTCGTCGCGCAGCTCCAATGCATCTACGAGCGTAGAGCACATTTTTATGCGCCTGTAGTAGGAACCTGAAGCGTCATAATTCACAGAATTATACGGCCATGAATCATCGGAGGTGGAACCCACATAAGGCATGGCTGCATCTTCGCTTTCGTCTGTAATAATCGGATAGGTATCAGGATCATTGGCTATTTTTTCAACGCCGGCCTGCGCCACGGCCGGTTCTTTGGCAGATAAGCGCATGTAATATCTCAGGGCCAGCGAATTGGCAAATCTTCTCCAGCCGTCGGGGTCGCCCCCATAATACAAATCGGCATCAGCATCTATGCCCGAATATTCTGATGCGGAGAGCGAGAGCAGGGTATTGGCAGAATCAAGATCGCTTAATATGCCCAGGTAAATATCTTCCTGGGAATCATATTTGGGCGTTAAGTAAGCAGAGTCGCCTTCATCTCCCCGGAGCGCGTCTGAATAAGGCGCAGCGCCCCACAAATCGGCAATAAGGCCAAACATAAAGCTTTTCATTACCAGGCCCACGCCAATATGAAATTGCATATCATTGGCTGCAGCCCTTTCAAGCAAAAGCTTATTGTTGCGTAGGATAGCATAATAGTCAGACCAGCTTTGGCTGTTATCCCAATCGTAGTCGTTATGCGAAGTAAACCAGGCATCTTTTTGCGTATGCTGCACCACGCCGGCAAGATCCTGGTAGCCGATATCATTGTACAATTTTGCCGCCTCGCTTAACACGGTGGGCATGATAAGGTTTGGATTTACCTGGTCTTCCTGTACGCCATTAGGGTTGATGTTTACATCATCTAATTTTTTACAGGAAACAAACAAACCTGCCAGCAAGATAAAGACAGAGATATTATATATTAACTGTTTCATAAAATGTTTTAATATTTTAAAATCCGATATTAAGCTTGATGCCTACAGGCAGGGACCACGGAGTTACATTGTAGCGCTCTATGCCTTGCTCAAAGGAGCTGCCGGTGGGCTGAAAGGCACGCTCGGGGTCAATGCCCACACCTGCTTTTGTCCATAAAATAATATTGCGGCTGTATATGGATACATTGGCAGATGACAAACCAAGCTTTTTTACAAAAGGCTGGGGCAGGTTATAACCCACAGATATTTCGCGGAGCTTGATAAAATCGGCGTCAAATAAGGCAGCCTGTGTAAAATCCCATGGATAGTCATCGCTCAGCGGAATGATCTGTGTGCCATCCTCTCCCAGGTTTTCGGTATAGCCGGTTATATTACCACTTGCATCATACTGGGCTATAACACCAGGGTTAAACACGCCAAAATATACATCCGTTCCGCTCACGTCATACGCATAACCGCCGCTTTCTGCCGTAGGCCCGCCAACAATTGGGAAAAAATTACCTTTTGGTATTACCAGGTTGTTTTTTACAAGATAATTGCGAAGCGTTGTACCGGTTTTACCATTGGGATTGATCAACTGGTCGTAGAAGCGCGCCGTTTTCATATCTGATTCATAGTAATGATATGTTTGCGAAACGAATTGCCCGCCTTTGCGCCAGTCAATAGAAAAGCTCAATGTAAAGTTCTTATACGAAAGGCTTGACTGCAGGCCCATGGTAAAGTCGGGGTTAAAATCGCCTATCTTCTGCGGTTCACTGCTTATTGATTCGCTTTGCAGGTATCCGTCATCATCCAGAATGGGATAACCATAATATGCAGAAGTTTTATCTGTAACGGTAACCAGCGTTGGCCCGTAAATACTGCCTATATCATCGCCCACATAAGCCCTGGCTGCACCCTTTGCATCCGTCCATAACTGGTAGTATTCCACACCATCAGCAAGCTCATTTACCTTCGTGCGGTTTCTTGACCAGTTAAAGTTCAGGTCCCAGTTCCACTTATCTGTTTTAACGGGGGTAAAGCCTAAGCTTAATTCAATGCCCCGGCTGGTAAGCAAGCCGGCATTCACATTTTTAGCCGTATATCCGCTTGAACTGGGCAAACCTATTGAAATAATCTGGTTCCTGTTTTCCATACGGTAATAGGTGCCGGAAAAACGCAGGCGATGCTTAAACATTTCCAGGTCAATACCGCCTTCATAAGAAGTAAGGCTTTCCGGTTTTAAATTGGGAGACAGCAAAGTGCCGGAAGTAGTGAGGCGGGTTGCATCGTCCCAGTCGCCGGCATTAGATAATACATTTTGCAGTTTGTATGGGTCTGTATCGTTACCTGCTTTTGCCCAGCCCAGCCTTAATTTAAACATATCAATTTGCCGGGTCATTTGGAAAATATCATTCAGCAGCATGCTTAAGGAAGCGGAGGGATAGAAGTAAGAGCGGTTAGAAGCCGGCAATGTGCTCGACCAGTCGTTGCGCCCCGTAACATCCAGGTAAACCATGTTCTTATATCCCACATTCAGCAGGGCATATACACTGTTCACTTCTTTTTGAGACAGGTAACTGCTGTAAACTATGCTGGTCTGGGATATGTTGGATAAAGTGTAAAGGTTAGGCAGCGTGAGGCCTACCCCGCTTGTGGTGGAGTTCTTTGTATAATTATAGCGGTTATACCTTACGTTGCCACCTCCAGACAAAGTGAAATCGAAATCGCTCACCCGTTTTTTGTAGGTGATCAAAAAGTCAGCATTCCTTTCCAGGTTGTTTATTTTTGTAATGCCGTAAGCGCCATATACATCATTTGTATAACTGTATGGTATTTTGGTTTCGCGGTTATCGTAGTTAATATCCAGCGAATAACGGCCCATTATGCTTAATGCAGGCGTTATCTGCCAGTCTGCCCGCAGGTTGCCAAACACACGGTCGCGTATAAACGCATTATCCACGGCATAAGCAAGAAAGTAGGGATTGTTATACTCGTCTTCATCCTGGGATAATTGCTGGATGCCTTCCTGGCCCGATTCCCAATAGTTTTGCAGGTCGAGGATATTGATGTGGGGCGATACAGCATAAGCCCACTGCAAAGGATTGGTACCGCGGTCGCCGGCCGGCCGGTTATTTGAGTTGTTCCGGCTCAGGTTAACCACTGTGCTTATTTTGAATTTATCGCTCAGCTTAAGGGCTGAGTTGAAGTTAAGCGAATTCCTGTACAGGTCGGAGCCGGGGATAATGCCCCTGTTTGACATATTTGAATACGACAGGCGGTAATTGGCCTTGGCGCTGCTATTGACCACCGATATATCATTGATGCTGGTTATGCCGGTTTGCACAAAATTTTTGATGTTATCCTTATACGATACCAGCGGGGTGGCGGTATAATTGCCATCGTCATCCACGGGGCTGTTCCATTGTATGGCATCATAGCCCTTATCCAGTTCCGGGCCCAGGCCGCCTGAAGAGCCTTCGTCAATGGTTATAACGCCTCCCGGGGCAGTGTCCGGCGTGTAAGGGATAACGCCCGTAGCAAACCTTTTTTGCATGGGCAGAAATTTATAAGGTGTTTCAAAAACAGTATTGGAACTAAACTCCACCTTCATTTTATCCAGGCCTGTACCGGTTTTGGTTGTAATCAATACTACGCCATTGCCCGCCCTGGAGCCATACAAAGCCGCAGCGCTCGGGCCTTTCAGAATAGAGATGCTCTCTATGTCATCCGGGTTAAGGTTTGATATGGAATTGCCATAATCAACCTTGTTTTGATTGCCTATTTCTCCTCCATTATTCAAAGTATTGGAAATAGGCACGCCGTCAACCACAAACAAAGGCTGGTTATCGCTGCTTAAAGACTTAGCGCCCCTGATGACCATGCTTACAGAAGATCCGGGATCGCCGGTATTATTTATCACCACACCGGGCACCTTGCCACTTATGGCGCTCAGCACATTCTCCTGCGCCACTTTATTAATATCATCGCTTTTCAGTTCCCCCACTGAATAGCCCAATGACCGTTTTTCCCGCTTAATGCCCAATGCCGTTACCACCACATTATCCAGCTCTTTCGACAGCTCTTCCAGCAATACCTGCCCGTTTGCTTCCGATGCCGGCACTTCTTTCTGGGTAAAGCCCACTATAGAAAAAACAAGAACAGCTTTGTTGTTGGGCACTGCGATGGTGAAGGCACCATCATTGTCGGATAATGTGGCCCGGTTTGTGCCCTTTACCGTAATTGTTACCCCTTCGAGGGGGTGCTTATCTGAAGCTGCTAATACTTTACCGCGCAAAGTATCTGTTTTGTTAAATACGCCTACAGGCGTATGAGGGCTCACATTTTTCCCGAACACAGCTTCCCGGCTCATAAATAAAAACAGGAAAAAGAAGCAGGCAAGGTAACCTGGTTGCACCGATAGTTTTTGTTCCATTAGTTTTGTTTCTTTAGTTTAATGGTATAATTGCTTAACTGGTTATTTAAGTGTATATTTGGTCTTCTCCGCATCAGTTTTGCTTCACAATTGACAGTACAATAATAGTTTTACCCTTACACTTGCATTACGCATTTTGCGATTATTAAACCTCAATTTGCGTCAAAGTTTTATGCGCGGTTCAGCCTCCCAAAAAGCTTTATACATAATGGGCTATAAGATACATCCTGTTAAGAAGGCAGCAGGACTGATGCGTAATGCAGCAGCCGGCCCCTTTAAACTTTATGGGCCAAAAAGATTAAAAATTCACCAGGAGATAATATCAGACACTATACTCCCGGACGTTTCATACATAAATTTGGAGTATATTGCTATTCTTTTTATTTTTTACCAAAGATGGAGTTCAAGGTATTACTGCTGCTTGATTTTTCTGAGGAATATAGCAAAAGTTTGCTGAAGGGCCTGAAGGCCTATGCAAAAGATTCTGCAGACAGGTGGGTGTTCTGTTCCATGCCCTTATATCACAGGGAAACCATAGGCATGTCCGGCATATTGAAATGGGCCGGCAACTGGGGCGCAAATGGCATTATAGGCCAGTTGTATAATAATCCTTCAGACGTGGATAAGCTGCTTAGCTCGGGCATACCGGTAATAGCCCAGGATTTTAAAGAACGTTTTGACCTGGTAACGAATATTACAGGCAGCTATTTTAAAACAGGGGAAATGGCTGCAGATTATTTTATTAAAAAAGGGTTCTGCCATTTTGGGTTTTATGGGTTTGAAAATATAGTGTGGTCAAGGGAAAGAGCTGAAGGCTTTGAAAGCAGGCTGCATGAATTTGGTTATTCCGTGCATTATTTTACAGATAATAAAGAACCCTCTGAAGACTTTTGGTTTTACAAGCCTGTTGCGCTTTATGCATGGCTGCGCTCCCTGCCCAAACCCATCTCTATACTGGCCTGCGACGACCGGCTGGCCCAGCATATTACAGAGGGTTGCCGTTTTCTTAATATCCGCGTTCCTGAAGATGTTTCCGTATTAGGGGTTGATAATGATGATATGATCTGCGCCTTGTCCGATCCGCCCTTATCGAGCATTGCCCTGAATGTAGAGCGTGGCGGTTACGATACAGCAAAAACGATGGAGAAAATGATCGTAAACGGCATTAATAAAACAGATGATATATATGTTGATCCCGTTAGGGTAGTTACCCGCCAGTCCACCGATATATATGCCACGAGCGATGCACTTATAACCACCTCTCTTAAATATATACATGATAATATTGACAAAAAAATGCAGGTCAGGGACGTGATGAAACAAGTGCCGCTCTCCCGCCGGGTTTTTGAAAAGCGCTTCCTCGAAAGCACCGGCCAAACCATCTATAAATATATTACCACGCTGCGGATGGAAAAGTTTGCCGAAAATATTGTTCAAACCAATTGTTCCATTAACCAGATAGCCCTGGAACTTGGTTTTGAAGATACCAAAAATATCTCCCGCCAGTTTAAGCTTGTTTATGCATGCAGCCCCAACGAATTCAGGAAACGTTATACCATAAAACGGCATTCTTATTAAACCGGCAACGCTGTAAACTGCAATTGCAACTTATTCCACCACCTTCACCCATTTGCCTTTTTCGCCAATCGGCACCCTGCTTTATAGAATCAATGTCAATTGATCATAACGCTGTCTTCCGGCATGCGGTATTTTAAAACAAAAGCCGCTATGCCCATCTTATTAAATTCTTTCGCCACAGCAAACCCTTCTTTTACAATTGATGTGATCCAGTAGCCGCCGCCCGGGCAAATAACTACGGCTGTGCCTGTTGCCATTTTTTTATCAGGTAAAAAAATCGTGAGTGTAGGCTGAGATGTATAGTGTACCAGTGTATCGCTGCCATTGTTAACAGGCTGCCACCATTCTTTGGTGCCATAAGGTTTGCTGTTGGGTACAGCGTCATCATATAAAGTAATGGTTTGTTGCGCATATAAAGCATGCATAGCAATTATGGAAATAAAAAAGATTAAAGCGAACCGTTTCATGTGTGGCAATTATTCAGTTTTATGCAAATAAATCAATTTTTAGCTTGCCAGCCATCAGGCGTTTTTTCAAGCAGGATGATATTTGATGCCTGGCTTTCATTGTTCTCACGGTCAACACTGGTAACGGCCATATAACAATTATGCCAGTCCTTGGGTATATTAATAGCCTGAAGTACAAATTCAAACTTCAGCGAGGCATCTGCAGGGATTATAATTACAGGATGCCCGGTGAGGCCTGCCGGTGTTTGCAACAAATACACTACAAAATTTTTTATGGGCTCCGTTTCTCCTTTGTTAATACCATCGCCCGAAACAGTTATCTGCTGGTTAATGGCGCTGTTGCCCAGGTCTATTTTAGTGATATGCGGAGGTTGCGGCGCTATGGTATCAATCCAATCCATAGGTGCAATTAATGCAGGCATCCTGTAATAATTAAACTGAAGGCTGTCTTCCCATCCATTGGGATTATATAACAGGAATTTACTGCTATAAAAAATGCTCCCGTTTACATGAGCGTCATCCCGCAGCATTTTTATTTCATCAGGCAATTCATTCGGGTTGCGCCATGCCGCTGTTGGTCTTTCAATGGCCCGGTAAACGCCGTGGCCAATATACAACTGTCTGCCATAGCTGTTTTCACTCCACCAGTTAAGCAAGGTTTCATAATCGCAAAGGCGGTGGCCTATCTCCCAATACAATTGTGGCGCCACATAATCTATCCATCCTTCTTTCAGCCATAATAAAACATCGGCATACAGATCATCATAACAGGTTTGCCCGGCCCTTGTATCGCTGCCCCTAGCATCAGCCGAACTGTTGCGCCATACACCAAACGGGCTGATGCCAAACTTTACAAACGGCTTATACACCAGCACCGCATCATGGATCATTTTTACAATGCTGTCGCAGTTGCTGCGGCGCCAGTCTGCTTTGCTCAATCCTTTATTTCTTGCGTATTTAAGATAAGCGGCGTTGTCAGGAAAATCTTTGCCGGGTATTTTATAGGGATAGAAATAATCATCCAGGTGTATGGCATCCACATCGTAACGCTTCAGAATGTCTATCACTACACTGGTCACATACTTCATGGCTTCCGGAATGCCTGGGTTGAAATACCGTTTATCGCCATACCATACAAACCATTCCGGGTGCCGTTTTGTAATATGATTGGGCGCCAGGAATGTTGACGGGCTCATCACAGCCCGGTAAGGGTTCAGCCATGCATGAAATTCCATGCCCCGCTTATGGGTTTCTTCTATCATGAAAGCAAGCGGGTCGTAATAAGGCGAAGGCGCCATGCCCTGCCTGCCGGTTAAATATTCACTCCAGGGCTCATATTGGGAAGCATACAATGCATCGGCCGAAGGCCGTATCTGAACGATCACGGCATTCATGCCGTTTTTTTCCTGTTCATTGAGGATGCTGATGAATTCCTGCTTCTGCTGTTCAGTAGTAAGGTTTTTGCAGCTGGGCCAGTCAATATTTGCAACAGAAGCGATCCATACCGCACGAAATTCATATTTGGGCTGACAACCGGCAGATGAAAGATGAAAGAAAAATAGGATTAATACGCAACAAAAGAATCGCATCATCAAACGAAGATAGAGTTTGAGCTGCTTTTGTTTAATGATAGCAGGAATTTTAAACCTGAATTATAAGATGCCTGCAGTTCATATTGATAAAGCCGGGAAAAATCAGTTCAGTTTTATCCGCATGTCATACACAAAATCTTTTATCTCCACAACTTTGAAATCCCCGCTGTCGGCATGCCTTGGGTTCAGCAAGTAATTAAATTCTTCGTGAATAACGGTTGAGGGGATTTTTATTACCGGGGCTTTTGCAGCGCTTAAAAGTTTAGTGCCGAATTTTTTGGTTGAAGAAGGGGCCGGAATACTTTTCCAGTCGCCGGGCAACTCTTCTTCCTTTACAATAAGCATGTTTTTGCCGGGTATTTCAAGTGTAATGATGCTTAATGCCCTTGGCACATCATCAATATTTATGTTCACCGTATATTCCAGTAATGCCAATGCCCTGCTTTCTGAAGTATAAATACAGGGCGTAAGTTTATTATTCCATCGTCCTCCAAATAATCTTGCCCCCTCTCCCGTCAGGTCGTTTGCAAATTTTGCTCTGCTGATTCTATATACAAGCATACAGCAATTAAGAATAAACACCGTACTCAATGCGGCCAATAACATTCTTTACTTCATCCCTTCCAAACTGGCTGCCAATTAATTCAAAGGGCGTTTTGCCGCCCAGCGCCTGGTTTGGCCTGAACATCCAGGTATTAAACCTTTCTTCGTTTTCAAAAACGTCATAACCATAAGAGTAAATATCGGCAAGGCCAAAAATGCGCTCACTTAAACCGGCATTAAATTTTTCCTGTTTTTTTTTATTGATTAATGTAGCCCTTGTAACCGATAAGGCCCTGGCAAGCTTATCGTAATCCATGCTTGTTTTTTCCTTTAATTTTTGAAGATCTTCTTTGCTTATGCCGTTTTCTACAGCAGCCATTTTTTCAAAATTGGTCATTTGGCTTTCAGGTTTTTGATTAAAAGAAAGAATGGAAGAAAAGCCTTTTAAACCATTGCTATTTTTTCTAACCATGTATATAGCTTCACTTTCCTGAACCATGGCTGGTGATGATTTTTGGTTTTTGCACTTTCCTGTTTTTTTATTTCGCATAGTATAAAATTTATCTTTACACAATATAAAATTATACATTCTATATTGAAAATGCAAATTTTTTTAAACTTTTTTTTGTTATTAAAGCAGCAAAAATTGCACTGAGCGTGTGTAATTAAAGTATTGCTTATTTGCCGCTTCTGAGGAATGCAACCAATGCTTTCCGGTGCCAGGAAATTGTTATTGCCACAGGCATAAAAAAAATCTTAAAAATATTGCCCTTAGATAATTCAAATGGCTTGTTTTGTCACCAGGATCTTTCGAAGAAAACAGCAACAAACCACACAATCAGGCATATACAAAAAGAAACGCCCGCCTGTTTCAGAAAGGATAGTTTGCTGTACCGGTTATTAAGTTGTTTTAGCATTGTGATGAATTGAATTAAAATTAAGGAATCCGGCCGGCTTCTTTAATTCAAAGAATGCAAAAAAAGCATTCCTTCAATCCGCGTATATTTGCCGCCCGGTTTTGGTGCCTGAGCAGCAAACTAAAGATGCCATAAATATCAAAGCCGGGGTCTAAAAAATCACTCATAAAAAAGTAGTCCCCCTTTAGGGGATAGGGGCTTATGTATCGTACACATACCTGCGGGGAACTGAGAATTGAAAATGCCGGTAAAACCGTTACGCTGGCCGGCTGGGTGCAAACTGTTCGTAAATTTGGCGCTATAACTTTTGTTGATCTGCGCGATCGCTATGGCATTACGCAGTTGTTATTTGGTGAGGCCCTGAATGCACAACTGGAAGCAAGCCCGCTGGGCCGTGAATTTGTATTGCAGGCAAAGGGAAAAGTTTCCGAACGCAGCAATAAAAATAAAAATATTCCTACCGGCGATGTGGAGATCGTTGTAAATGAATTTAAGATATTGAATAAATCGGCAGTGCCGCCTTTTACTATTCAGGATGACACCGATGGCGGCGACGACCTAAGAATGAAGTACCGTTATCTTGACCTACGCCGCAATGCGGTTAAGAAAAATCTCGAACTGCGTTATGCCATAAACCGCAGCGCCAGGAACTACTTGCACGAAAACGGCTTTTACGATATTGAAACGCCATTCTTAATAAAATCAACGCCCGAAGGAGCAAGGGATTTTGTGGTGCCAAGCCGTATGAACGCCGGCGAATTTTATGCACTGCCGCAAAGCCCGCAAACATTTAAACAGTTATTAATGGTAAGCGGTTACGACCGTTACTATCAGATCGTAAAATGTTTTCGCGATGAAGATTTGCGCGCCGACCGCCAGCCCGAGTTTACACAAATTGACTGCGAAATGGCCTTTGTAGAGCAGGAAGATATTTTAACCATGTTTGAAGGCCTGGTAAAACGCATTTTTAAAGATGTGAAAGGCATTGATTATACCGATGCCGTTGAGCGCATTACCTGGGAAGATGCCATGTGGAATTACGGAAACGACAAGCCAGACATAAGGTTTGAAATGAAAATTGCAAACCTGAAATTTCCATCACACGTTTTCCCTTCTAAAATAGCTTTCCTTCAGAATTCCCCTTTAGGCGCTGGGAGCGATTCTGGCTTTGTTGTATTTGACAGCGCCGAAACCGTTGTGGCCATTGCAATGCCCGGGTGCAGCGAATATACCCGCAAGCAAACCGATGAGTTAGCCGAATGGGTAAAACGCCCGCAAATAGGCATGAAAGGTCTGGCTTTTATAAAATGTCTGCCTGCTGAAGAGTCGGGCAATACCGATGGCAGTTATAAAAGCAGTATGGATAAGTTTTATGATGGGAAGAGATTAAAAGCTATTGCTGAGGCAACAGGCGCCAAAGCCGGCGACCTTGTTTTAATTCTTGCAGGCAATGAAGAACGCACCCGCAAAGCCATAAGCGAACTACGCCTGGAAATGGCCAAACGGTTGAACCTGCGCAAAGACAATGAGTTTAAACTGCTTTGGGTGCTCGATTTTCCATTGTTTGAATATGATGAAGAAGGCAATCGCTGGGTGGCGAGGCACCATCCTTTTACCTCGCCGAAGCCGCAGGATATTGAAGTAATGATCAACAATAATCCTGCTATTGAAGATGCAGCCAAATACCTGGAGCACCCTTATGCCGGCATTAAAGCCAATGCCTATGACATTGTTTTAAATGGCAATGAAATTGGCGGCGGTTCTATACGGATTTTTCAAAAAGAACTGCAGGAAAAAATGTTTGCCGCGCTTGGCATGAACAAAGAAGAAGCATTGCATAAGTTTGGCTTTTTATTAGGCGCTTTTGAATACGGCGCCCCGCCGCATGGCGGTATTGCTTTTGGCCTCGACAGGCTTTGCGCTATCCTCGGCGAAAGTGAAAGCATCAGGGACTTTATTGCCTTCCCCAAAAACAATTCCGGCAGGGATGTAATGCTCGATGCACCTTCTGCCATTGACGGCAAACAACTGGAAGAATTGCAGATAAAACTTGATGTAAAAGTGTAAGGTCATAGTGTATAACATTACACTTATATTACCTTCTGTTTATTAATTTTAAATAATAAGCAGGAGGTATCTTTTTTAGTACGATATTTATAGCATGATAATCTTTTATGCGAGCGCTGGTAAATAGCAAAGCAGCCCCGTTTATTTTCTGTGTTTTCGCCTATACGAGGCTTTATTAATATCCCACGGCATTATTTTCCTAACCAATAAAAAAGCAATTATGCCTGAAACATTTTTCAAAACCGTAAAGTCTGCTATTAAAAACTGGTGGGTTCATTTATTAATTGGCATCCTCTTTATTATTATGGGAATTTGGGTTATATCAACACCAGTGTCGAGTTATATCAGCCTCAGCATTTTTTTCAGCGTGCTCATGTTCATATCAGGCTTATTTGAACTGGTATTTGCTATAGCCAATGCTAAAAACATTGATGGCTGGGGCTGGTACCTCACTGCTGCAGCCATAGATTTTATTGTCGGTATTATTCTTATCAGTTATCCCAGCGTTACCATTACCATATTGCCTTTTTTTGTAGCGTTCTGGATAATGTTCAAGGGGATTTCAGCCATTGGTGTTTCTATTGAAATGAAAAGCTATAATGTAAGCTCCTGGGGCTGGATGTTATTCATGGGTATCGTAGCTATTATATTCGCCATTATGATAATTGATAACCCGCTTATTGGCGGCTTAAGTATCGTGTATTTAACAGCATTGGCATTCTTCTGCATTGGTATCTTCAGAATAACGCTCGGGCTTAAACTAAGAAGTTTGCACAAACGCCTGCAGGAATAGCACCAACTATCGCTGGCGTTTAATCGAAACAAGCAGCATATCTTGCAATGATCAGTAATACAAACTATTTCACAGGATAGGCGACATTTCTCGCTTTATTTTCCTACTTTTGCGTATGCAAAATTTAGAAGTACTTATAGGCCAAAAGATAGATGGTCGCAAATTATCGCATGGGCAAAATGAATATATCCGTATTCAAGCGGTAAAGCAGGTTCGGATAGAAAATAAAAGCCCGGAGGAAGTGATTAAAACTTTTGGGCTGCACCGCGCTAACATTTATAAATGGCTTGCCAAATATGATGCTGGTGGCTTTGCATCATTAAAGAGTACGAAATCGAAAGGCCCACAACCAAAACTCAGCGGGAAACAGCAGCAAAAACTGGTTGGCTACCTGCTTAAAAACCCACTTCAATTAAAGTTTGAGTATGCACTATGGACAGTAGATATGATAGTTGAATTAATATCCTTAAAGTTCAATGTAAACTACTCGAATGTACAGGTTGGGCGATTACTGAAAAAGCTTGGATTGAGCAAACAACGCCCCGTTGAAAGAGCCTACCAGCAAGATCCTGTTAAAGTAGAGCAATGGTTGAACACAACGTACCCGGCAATTAAAAAAGAAGCCAAAAAGGAAAAACGTGATATCTACTTTGGCGATGAGGCAGGCTTTCACGCCACGGCTCAGTACGGCGCCACTTGGGCACCAGTAGGCGAAACCCCCATTATAAAGACCACCGGCAGAAGGCAGAAAGTAAATTGTATATCGGCCATCAGCAATCAGGGAAAGATGCGCTTCATGCTTTTTGAGGAAAAATTTACAGCACTGGTTTTTATTGATTTCCTGAAAAGACTATTGCACAAGCAAACGCAGCCTGTTACCCTTATCGTGGACGGGCATAGAACACATTTTACCAAAGCTGTGAAAGAATTTGTAAAAGCACAAAATGGGAAACTAAAAATATACGCCCTCCCTTCTTACTCACCTGAAAGAAACCCGGACGAGTTGGTCTGGAACAATGCCAAACAGAAAGTTGCAAAGAAGAAGCACACACCCACTAAAAAAACATTCAGAGAAACTGTAGAAGACACCATGAAAGAAATTCAAAGAAAAATAACACTTGTGAAAGCCTTTTTTAATGAACCAAATATCGCCTATCCTAAGGAATAGTTAGTAATAATAAACAGTTTGTTTATTTGCAGACAATTCAGATTATTGAATTGATTTACTTTTACCGCTTTAAATTAAAGTCATGTATAATTTACTAAAAGGAAAGAAAGGCATCATCTTCGGTGCATTGAATGAACAAAGTATTGCCTGGAAAACTGCGCAAGCCTGCTACCATGAAGGCGCTGAGCTTGTTTTAACCAATGCGCCTATTGCTTTGCGCATGGGCGAAATAAATAAGCTTTCTGCCGAATGCGGCAATGCGCCTGTAATTCCTGCCGATGTGGTAAATATGGATGACCTTAAAAAATTATTTGAAGAAAGCATGAAACATTTTGGCGGCGGTATTGATTTCATCCTGCACTCCATTGGCATGAGCCTCAATGTGCGCAAAGGAAAAGCTTATACAGAAATTGATTATAACTTCAACCAGAAAACACTGGATATTTCGGCCATGAGCCTGCACCGTGTTTTACGTACTGCGTGGGACCTGGATGCATTGAATGAAGGCGCCAGCGTAGTAGCGCTTACCTATATTGCGGCCCAGCGTGTATTTCCTGATTATAACGAAATGGCCGATGCCAAAGCCCTGCTCGAAAGCGTTACCCGCAGCTTTGGTTATTATTATGGCATGAAGAAAAAAGTGCGCATCAATACCGTGTCTCAATCGCCAACAAAAACCACGGCCGGCAGCGGCGTAAAAGGCTTTGATGGCTTTATGGCCTATGCCGAAAAAATGAGCCCGCTGGGCAATGCCTCTGCCGAAGACTGCGCCAACTACTGCACTTTGCTTTTCAGCGATTATGCAAAAATGGTAACCATGCAAAACCTGTTTCACGATGGCGGATTCAGCTTTACCGGCGTTACACAGCAGGTTATTGAACAAATGGGCAAATAATTTTGTACGCAGCTTTGTACATAGTGTAGAAATTTATTCCTGTTCATACAATCTTTCACAGGCTCTAAAGCGCTGTATTAAAGATAGCAGTCAATGGCATGGTATTTTATTTATTGTATGCATTGTTCATCAATAAAACTTAATAACGTGAGTTCGGGATAAGCTTAGATTGTTATTTCGACCTCATCCCAACCCTTCCCGAATGGTCGGGACAAGTCCTTCAAAGGAGAAGGGCAAGAAAAAAACATGGATTTTTTGCATGTTTTATGAGTTTTAGGGCGTCGGAAGTCCTCTCCTTTGGAGAGGATTTAGGTGAGGTCTGTCTGCAAGCTTTAAACATATCGCTTATCCCGAACTCACGTTCTTAAAGCAAATGCAAACCGTGCAATAGAAAACTTTTATTTATTCTTTCCGGGAGTTACCATTTTTCATGCAGTTGCGTTTTTTGCTTTGTTCATCATTACAGGGAAAAAAGATATTCTTTATTACAGTCTTTTTTATTTTTTGCTGCCGTTTATTACGATTCAGGCGAAACATTTCATTCTATTCTGCCCGTAAGCTTTTTACAGGATTTGCCATTGCGGCTTTTACTGCCTGCAAACAAATAAGTACGGTTGTAATAAAAATCATAATAACAAATACTGCTGCAAACGGGTAAATTCCAATATCAATGCGGTAAGCATAGTTATTAAGCCAAAGTTTCATTATTAAATAGGCAACAGGAAAAGCCGGTAAAGCGGCAAATGCAATCAGTATTACAATGTCGTTCACAAACAATGCAAGTATGTTTGGCACAGAAGCGCCCATTACTTTTCGTATGCCCATTTCTTTAGTGCGTTTGGCAATGCTTAAAGCAATAATGCCAATAGTGCCAAGCAATACAATTATAACTGCAAGCACAGTTGCTGCGTATGATGCATTTTTTAATTGCAGTTCTGATTGGTAAACCATCTGCAATGTTTCATCCATAAATGAAAAATCAAAAGGTTCATCCGGCACTAAAGCTGACCATTTTTTCTTAAGCGCCTCAATCGTATGCGGCACATTACCGGACTTAATTCTTACTGAAAGAAACCGGTAAACCTGGCCCTGATAGATATTAAAAAATGCCAGCGGCTTTATCGCGGCCTGTTTTGATTCAAAATGAAAATCTTTTATTACACCGCTTATTCTGTAATGCTTATTATCGTTTGCGTTTATCAGGATTTTGCCGATTGCTTCATTGGCAGAGCGCCAGCCTAAACTTTTTAATAATGTTTCATTGATTACTGTTAAAGAAGAATCGTATTCCACATCCAGGCCACTGAAAAACTTACCAGCCAGCAATGGTATCTTAAACGTTTCGGCATATGTATCATCACTTGCAATTCCATACGTTTCAACCGCTTCTTCCGAATCTTTGCCCTGTATGTATAGTTCGGACACATCGGAAACATTCCATCCGGGCACGGTATAACTTATTGATGCCTGCTCTACATCCGAAAGCGCAGCCAGGCTATTTCTTATAGTTTCCATTTGCCTTACACCTTCAACTGACCACCTGCGCGGCAGCTTAACATTTAAGACCTGTTCTTTGTCAAATCCCAAATCAGCATTCATGTTGTAAAAAACCTGTTTTGAAATAATTATTGCTGACGTAAAAACAACAATGGCAATAAAAAACTGGAAGCCAATGAGTATCTTTCTTAATAAAATATTTTCGTTTATGGTTGTAAATTTCCCTTTTACCGATTCCGTAATTTTTACGGAAGACAAAACTGCAGCAGGATAAATACCCGCTATTAATCCGGTTATAATTATAAATACAATTAACCCGCTTATAAAATAAAATGAAAAGGAAAATAAGGAAGGAATATGCTTGCCTGTAAAGCTGCTGAAAACAGGTTGCAGTAACCGGTAAATAAACAGTGAAAAACAAACAGCAATAAATACAATTGTAAGCGACTCCATAAGAAATTGCAGTACCAACTGCCTTTTTGCACCACCAAAAACCTTGCGCAAGCCTATTTCTTTCAACCTTGATGTTGAGTTGCCGATAGAAATATTTATGAAATTCACAACTGCCATAAGCAGTATAAGCAAGGCGGTTAAAGAAAGCGTATAAATCATCTTTCTTACAGTGCCATTATTTGCATTGAGGTAAGTTTCAGGTAATGGCAAAAAACGAATTTCTGTATTTGCCTGCGTGTCTGGCGAAGTATATAATTTCAAAACCTGTTGCACCGGCTTTATTAAATCGCCGGGAGTTACGCCCGTGTTTAATTGTATATATGAAATACGCCCTGTATTCCAATCCTGCAAATCGTCTGTTCCATATAAAGTTTTCAAGGCCGGCAAGGGAAGAAAAATTGAATTATTGGAAGAAGATTTGTCATTTGTCCGGGTAGCTGTTATAGAATTAGGCGGAAGGTTTTTTAGTACGCCGGTCACAATAAAATTCTGTTTAACGCCTTTATTGTTCTCAATCGTTAATATTTTACCGACAGCATTAGCGGTATTGAAAAATTTCAATGCCTTTTCTTCAGTAAGTACAACTGAATTTGGTTCTTTAAAAGCGGTGCCCTTATTGCCATACAGCAGTTGAAAGCCAAATATGCTGAGAAAGGTTGTATCGCCCATTTGAATATTATCCCAGAAATATTTATCGCCATTTGACAGGGCTGCATTTTTCCATAGCCAGCGATAGTAATTGGTTACAAGAGCGGGATATTCATTTTTTAGCGTGGCCGCAAGCGGGTTTGAAACATAAGATTCAAAATCTGCCTGGCCGTCTTTATATCTGCTTTGCAATAGAAAAATTCAATGACTATCCGTAATTTGGAAATAGCTAATTATATTAGTATTTTTGCCTAAAATAATTAGCTATGAATATGTCAGAATTTTTCAGCAGGTATGCCGATGAAGATAGCTGCCGCCGTTTTTTCAAGGAAAGGCGGGAACAAGGGGGTTTGGAATGTTCCTGTTGCGGTTCGTTG
>NZ_JASGEX010000002.1:0-66493 GCF_047606085.1 Parafilimonas sp. | reverse complement strand
TTTTTGGAACTGCCCAATTTTAACCTGGAAGAAAATGAAATAAAAACTGATCTTGAAGGCTGGATGTATGTACTGCGCAATATGTGGAAATTGAATAAAATTCCTGTAATTTTGGATAAGAAAGTTTTTCAAAAGCTATTTCAGATTGCTGAAGTAGCCAACTTAAAGAAGGAGGAATATATGTTGTACGAAAAAGACCTTTTGGATAAATGGACAGAGTATTCGGTGCTGAAAACCGCAGAAGAAAAGGGAATGGAAAAGGGTATTGAAAAAGGTAAAGCCGAAGGTAAAGCCGAAGGTAAAGCCGAAGTTGTTCGTAACCTTATAAATAAATTTGGGTTTAATGACGAGCAGGCTGCAAACGCCGCCGAAGTTTCTATTGCCTTTGTAAAAAAAGTACGCGCATCTCTAAAGAAGAAAAAATAGAAGATAGTTTGTAATAAAGGCTGCACTTTTATTAGTAGCAGCTTTTTCTTTTTTTGTGTATGTATATGCGGGATATAAGCTATTAGGGAACAGCAATTCAGAATTAAAATAAACTCCTTACCAGAAGCCGGTTTGAGAGGTGATTACAAAAATATTTTTCGGGCTAATTGGAACTTTATTTCAGTAGAGGGAGAAAAAAGCCCTTGCGGGCTAAAGTAGCTTCGCTATATTTGTTACTCATTTTTTTTTGAAACCCCGCTTTTGAGTAAATTTTTGAGGCGGGGCTTTCTTATTTTTTAAAGGTATGCTTTTTTGCTGAGTAACAACAGCAATCAACAGCAAAAAAATCATCCTGACGGCGCCGAACTGGTCTACCAGTTGCGCAAGGTTATCCACAGTCATTTTCCCGGTTTAATGAAGTTGCTGGCAGCAGTGCCGGATCACCGCAAACGGAGGGTGTATACGCCACAGGAAATTATTTCGGCAGCCATTGCCCTGTTCAGTTTTAAAGAGCAAAGCCGTAACGCCATCAACAACGACCGGCAGTATAGCCGGGAGTTTTCCTCCAATTTTGAAAAACTATTCCATTGCCGGCTGCCCCACCAGGACAGCGTTCAGTTGTTCTTTAAACAACTGCCACCCGAAAAACTCTCCTGCGTACAAACGGCTCTTGTGCGCCATCTCATTGAAAAAAGAGTATTGGAGCGCTATCGCTCACAAGGCTATTATACCATAGTTTTTGACGCCTCAGGAGTGCTCAGTGGCAGCACCGACCGGTATGGTTGCGGGCTGAAACGGGAATCCAAAACGGGGGTCAGCTTCCAGTATCATGTACTGGAAGCCCGGCTGGTTACCCATAGCGGACTTTGCCTACCCATAGCTTCGGAATGGATCACCAATGAACAACAGGCTGAATATGATAAACAGGACTGCGAAAACAAAGCCTTTAAAAGAATGGCTGTAAAAATAAAAGAAGACTTTCCGCGCCTGCCCATATGTATACTGGCAGATGCCTTGTATGCCAACAGCCCCATCATGTCTGTTTGTGAGCAGTATGGATGGAAGTATATTATTACCCTTAAAGATGGGAACCTGCCAGGTGTGCAACGCTGTCTTGCCGATGACCCGCCCACCACCTGCAACAGCTTTATCCATAAGCCCAAAAGCGATAACCAACACCAAACCATCACCCAACAGTACCATTGGGTCAATGATCTTACACACGAAAAACACTGGTTCCATTACATCAGTTGCAAAGAAACCATCTGCAATACCCACACACCCAAAACAACTACTACCCGTTTTGTGCGCATTACCAATATGGAGGTAAATGCCGATACCGTCATACGCCTGAGCAAAGCGGGGCGGATGCGCTGGAAAATAGAAAACGAGGGCTTTAATACAATGAAAAACGGTGGTTATGAATTGCAGCACCTTTTTAGCCGTAAGTGTTTTAACGCTCAAAAAAACTATTACCAGTGCCTGTTAATAGCCCACACCATCAACCAGTTTGTAGAACACAGCCTGATGGTACAGGACCTTTTGGCTGCAAACAAAAAGCTGACCATTAAATACCTGTGGCAGCAACTGATGGAAGCCATAAGAGGGCAATGCCTTTGTACCCAAACAATACAACGCATTGAAAACACAAGACACCAAATCCGCCTGCGATCAGGATGACAAGCTTTATAAAGAAGCCCTCATTGCTTCGGGTGATATGCCTGCGCCTTACAACAGGATATCTTTAACTCCTTTAAAATACATTCTACTTACCAATAAATTTTACTTACTCTTTCCTCTTGCCGGCGAAGCTATACACTCAACGCCGCTTAGCTCACTCATGCCCTTACTGAAACACCTGGCGTTCAGCAGCAAATAATTTGTTGCTTCTGAATCGCTGTTAGGGAAACCCTCAATTTTTGAAAAACGATATTTCTCGTATCTTAGCCCTTTAAGGTTTAGGGTTAAAAAAATCCCGCCAAGACTGGCGGGATTTTTTATCATAATTCAGCGTAAAGTTTGTTTAAACTGGATAGCAAATTCAAATCCAAGATTTGGCAATACTACGACGTGGTCTTGAGGACTACGCCGAGCATGGATGTTAACAGTTAAAATTGGAAAAATACAAAGTTAACTTTGCAACAATGCACTTATTACATTTTCCATCGTTTTATCAAACTTATTTTTTATTTCGCATTCCCAAACCACAATCACCTTATAGCCAAGTATTGCCAACTCCTTTTCCTGATTTCTAAATCTATTAATATTTTTTTGGATTTTGGGTATCCAGTAATCTTGCCGGGTTTTTGGTATATGGGCTATCTTGCAATTATGAGAATGATGATGCCAAAAACAACCATGAACAAAAATAGTAGCCTTATATTTTGGCAATACAAGGTCCGGCTTTCCTGGTAAATTTTTATTATGCAGCCGGAACCGAAACCCTTTTGCATGTAAAAATTTTCGCACAGCAATCTCTGGCTTCGTTCCCTTGCTTCTAATCTTAGACATTATGTAACTGCGCTGCTCTTCATTCATAGCTGCAATTGCATTGTTGGCATAACCAGTTTAATTAGTTCATCAATTTTAGGGCGCCAGCCTTGTAATTCTATATTTTGTGAGAATTGTTCAGCTAATTTGGTTAAACGAGCCCTATCAAACACTAATCCCGCATCATTTTGTGCATTAACAAGATTCATATTTGATAAGTGGTACGGCGTAGCAAATGCTCTAATAGGATGTTTGACATAAGATAGTGGATGAAACCATTTGCTAATTTTATCAATTGTTAAATCATTAAATTTGGTGGTCCAGTCGTCACCGCAGGCACATTGGCCAATAATAAAAACTTTACCCTTTCTTCCATCTGGAGTATTTTTCCAAACTATAAAGTCTAGCCCTTCATCACCGGTTGTTTGTGGTTGTTTTCCAAAATCTTCGATAGCATTCCAGACCCATTCTCCGGTTAATTCATTAACCTTTTGCATTGCTTTAAAAAAGGTGGTACCTATTTCTTCATCTCTTGGCGAACCAACATGCACTGAATCACTATCATTGCCTAAATATAGCTCGGCAAGTAGTGTGCACGTTCTTTCGAACACCCTTGGAAGATTAACATAATCACCGGCAGTAATTGTAGGCGAAGTAGAAATAGCTAAACAAAATTCATAATAATTAGTTTGGCTCGACCGATAAATTAATTGGCTTCCGTTAATTTCAAAGGGATATGATTCACCTAAAAGCTTATACCTTCTTTCTATTTCTTCATAAATTTCTCCGGAAGCCGTTTCATATTTCAAATCTTCTTGGTGCCATCGTTGCGTTACTGTTCGGTCTTCTGGGTCAAAATCATCCATTGCGCCTGATACGCGGTCATCATACAATCCAGCATCAAACAACACTGAACCACGAAGCATTGCATTTACCTCTGTTTGATCAGCGTCTTTAATAATTCTCTGCTCGGGATTTCGATTTTTGTAAGGATCAATTATCATCTTCTTCAGGGTTTACTATAGCCTTTAAGCTTTTTTCAATTTCATGCGCAGTTTTTCTATTCCTGTTTGCTAAACCTATTAAAGGAGCGGCAATGCCAATAGGTATATTTTGTTCAGCCATTCCGGCCACAAGGTCACTTTGTATTTCCCTCACTTGCGCCAATCCTAAACGTAACCGGTCATCAATTGGCCTGGTAAGCCTGGTAATTTCTTCAACAGTTTTGCCCTGTTCTAACATAGTAACCTTTTCAGGGTCAGCCAAAGCCAAAGCTAATTCTCCCAACTGCCTGGAATCAGTTATTGCAGAGTTCCTTCCTTTAGACCTGTCGCCAAACATCGTTTTTACAACCAGCTCTGCTTTCGGAAGGTTTTTATTATCTATAGGATTTTTTACTGGGGTTTTGTCCGGCATATCTAAAAACTTCCTTGTGCTGCTATAACCCAGCATGGTATAAACCCAGGAAAAAGGATAATCAGTAACACTGCCCCTTCCCTTTCTTACACTGTCAGAAGGTACAAAGTGGCCTGTTTCAGTTAGCTGGTCTATAAAATAGTATCCTTCAAGCAAATGATTAATAGTTTGCTGGTCAGAGCCAATCATTAATGCGATGTCATTTAAAGAAATATTATTTTCTTCAACAACTTTTGCAACCCAATAGGCTTTTGCATAAGAATCCCATGGCTGCGAAGAAGCAATATGCCGAACTCCTAAATATGATAAAAGGGCTTTGTTTTCATCGGCTTCCCCAAAAATAATTACAGGTATAGGGTCAATTGGTTTTTGCCCATGTTCTTTCCATATTCTTTGGTAATCAGCAGTTCTTTTTTTTTGCCTTGATGCCCTTTCATCTCCGGTTATTATTAAACAGGCAGCAAGCCTTCTGTTACCTTCAGCTACTGTAAAATTGTCGTCAGGGCCTTTTTTGCAAACAAGAGGCTCGGCATCAAAATAACCATTTACAGCCAATGAGCTTAATACATCATCCACTCCAAATTTTTCTACGATATGGTCTAGTATATCTGCCTGGCTGGAATTTTTTTCAAGGTCACCAAATCTTGGGTTATCCTTATCTAATAAAAGTTTATTCAAATATTCCCGGCTTTGATTCCCGCCCGTTGGAATATTTTGCACAACAGTTTTAGCCATAATCTTATTGATTTTACCAAATATTAGGAAGTGCGCTCGCAACAGCATTAAAAAGCGGTGGCGGAACTGCGTTGCCGATTACTTTATATTTCATAGTCAACGAGGCCGTATCTGGAAAAGTAAAATGCCGATCAAATCCTTGCAACCGTGCTGCCTCCCTGTACGATAGCCTCCTTGCTGGTTCATTAGAAATGAAGGCCCACGCATCATTTCCAATTTTTTTTAATTCCGGGCTATTAGGGTGAAGCGGCATATGCCTCATATTGCTTACAATTGTTTTTGAAGGCTCGTTCCAATTCCTTCGCCGGTTTCTGGATAAGTAATACCAGTGAAAGTCCTGGGCACAAAATTCACCTTCTGGCCAAACAGGCAAATCTGAAATTACATTCATTTGGGTTGTGTACGGTTGATTTGATTTTGGGCCATGTGTTGGAAACGGGAAAAAATATTCAGCCTGGATATTAGACCTGATTCCAACTATAAAAATCCGTTTACGTTCTTGTGCAACGCCATATTCAGCGGCATTTAGAATATCCCATTTTACTTTATATCCTGCCATCCTGAAACGCGTAATCTGATTCTTAAGCAAATGCCCAAAATTAGCACGGCTCATTCCGGATACGTTTTCCACTATAAAAGCTTTAGGCCGTATTGTACGTAATGCACGGTCAAATTCGCGATATAAATAATTGATTTTTCTATTGGGATCCCTAACACCGCCCTGGCTGAAACCCTGGCAAGGATAACATCCAACTAAAATATCAGAGTTTGGAAAAGATGTTATAGTTGATATATCGCATGCCTTAAAATCTGTAGCAGGTAAATTATGCTTATAAACTTCTGATGCATAGCCAAGCTTATCATTGGCCATGAGCACTTCAAAACCTGCCTGATGAAGCCCAAAATCTGACCCCCCACATCCGCTAAACAAAGAAACTGCAGTTGGCATAATTATTTTTTAAAGAAACATTTTACATATCGCAATGTAAATAAATCACTAGTTTATGTCTCTGTTTAATTACTCTTGGCTTTAATATTCGCCTTTAACGTTTGCAGTTTCTCCTTACTCTCTTTCAATTGCTGCTCTAAATTTTTCGTTTCACCGCAACCTTGATACATTATATTGACGCCATTGTTTCCATCGTAATTATTGAAATGATTCGTAAAGGTTGATTTCTCTTTATATGTCAAAATATACTCGGGGGAAACCCCAAAAATTTCAGCAAGTTCGGTTAAGCGTGTTAGTGTTATATCTGATACATTGTTTTCAATGTTGCTATATGCTTTTGATGAAATACCCAAAGCCTTAGCAACATCTTCTTGCTTCAGGTTTTTTTCTTTTTCTCTAATGTCACGAATGTTATCTCCGATTTTCATGATAATTTTTAATTTTATTAAAAATCAATATTGTTTTTTTTCAATAGTCTTTCTAACAAATCTATCCGTTTTCTTTCACTTTCAAGAAGCTCATCTTTTAATTTTTGTACAGAGACTAAATCTTGAATATCACTTCCTTGGTGCATGATATTTATTCCCTGATTACCATTGTTATTATGGAAATGATTATAAAAATCTCTTTTTGCTTGTTTATAATTTAAAATATAAAGGGGGCTACATTCAAGAATACGAGCAATTTCTTCTAACCGATTTAAAGTAATATCGGTTAAATTGTTCTCAATATTTGTATATGCTCGAGTAGAAATATGTAACTGTCTTGCTACAAAGCTGCTTTTTAGATTTCTTTCGACCATTCGAATTTCCTTTATATTATCACCAACTCGCATTATTTGTCAAAAATTAAAAGTGATATTATTTTCACGAAGCAATTTTTCGAGCTTTGGAATTCTGTTTAATTCTTCCGCATATAATTCCTTATAACCCTTCCGTATTTCTTCTTGGTCAATACCCTGCGTGTGTATGTTAGTGCTACTATTGCCAGGGTGGTTGTAGAAATAATTTTTAATTTGACCAAAACGTTCTTCCATTTCGATGAGATCTGTAATTGCCACAGACAAAACATTAGAGATCACCTTTAGTTGTTTAACAGTTATATCTGTTATTTCATTTTCAATATTTCGATACTCCTCAATACTGATGTTTAAAGCGGTTGCCAGCATTTCGGCACTCTTTCCTTCCGCCTCTCTAAAAGCTCTTATATTTTCTCCAATTTTCATATCAAATTTGTTTTATCAAAAATAGTAAAACTTCTTATACCCGCAGCGAAACTTCTACTCAAAGCAGTAATATTTTTTTTACCTAATGGAACATTAAGCATTTTGCCAGATGATTAATTAGTTAAATCACTGATTCAATCTTAGATTTCTCTCATATGCCAAAAGAAGAAAACTTATACGAAGATTTACTTGCAAAAGGTCACTCAAAACAAGAGATAGGTACTGCTATATATAACTGCATAATGCATGAAATAGCCTGCAAAAAAGCTTACAAAAAGCTATCCTTTCCTGGCAAAATAAAATGGCATCTGCGAAACTATTCGTGGCAGGCAACCCGCTTTTGTAAACACCTTACGGCAGAAGGCCTTATGCTGCTTAAAACACAGTTTGCGAAAAAACCAAAAAATCCTATATAGAATTTTCAAGGCGTGATTTATAAGGATTAATAAAGAGGCTTAACGCGCAAGGTATATAGTGTTTAAAGCTTTTCTTGCGCGTTTTGCTTTGCAAAACAGCCATTTCAGTTACCGTTTCCCCCTATACTTTACGCCTTGCCATCCCGCTAAATTCCTGTTAGCATTCCTATTATTTCTAACTATACAAATTCTTAACTGCAATGAAATTTAAAACATGCATTGCGGCCCTGCTATTGTTATGTGCATATAGCAGGCTGCAAGGGCAAATAACCAAAATACAACCATTAAATATTAATGGCAGGCTGCCGGATATTACACTTCAGAATATTATCAATTATAGCAAGCCAATGGCAAAGTTGTCTGAATTGCAAGGCAACCGTACACGCCTTATATTGTTCGATTTTTGGCTTACATCATGCATACCCTGCATACATGCTTTTCCCAAACTTGATTCACTGCAGCATGCATTTAACGGCAGCCTGCAGGTGATTATGGTAACAACGGAAGCGCCCGGTACTGTGCAATCATTTCTTAAAAAATGGGAGGAAAGAAACAAACGGAAATTTTCTATTCCGATTGTTACGGCAGACACAGTAATACAACAATACCTGAGGCAGGCAAGCAAACCGAGTTATGCCTGGTTGGCTCCTGATAATATACTGCTGGCGCAAACATCTGCTTCATTTATTTCGAAAGACATTATTACTGCTTATATAACCAGCCTGATGCATGATGAGGTGTACAGCAACTATTTTAAAAAAGATTACAAAACTCAAAAACCAAACTGACATGGAAAAATACTCTATCATACTGCTGTGCAGCTATCTTCTTATTACAGCAACTGCGCACACACAGACCCCTGTAAACGGCACTGTTATAAGCAGGCAAAATGGGCAACCGCTTGCAGGCGCAACGGTAAGGTCGAATAACACCGGTATTGTTACCCGAAGCAGCGAAACAGGCCTTTTCTCAATGAACCTTTCCAAATTACCTGATACGCTCTTTATTTCCTATATAGGTTATGCCCTGGGCACTTTTGCCATAGTAAAAGGAGGCGGCATAGGCCGGGTGATGCTTACGCCAGAAGAAAGCATGCTGGAACAGGTTATGGTAAATACCGGTTACCAGCTATTAAAGCCAAACGAGGTGAATGGTGCTGTTACGGTAGTGAATACCAGGATGCTGAACGAACAAACCGGTACCAACATTTTACAACGCCTAAATGGTGTAACTAATGGTTTGTTGTTTAATGTGAACAAACGAACAAGTTCAGGCAGCGAGGCCAATGATATGTCTATAAGGGGTTTAAGTACCATTAACGGCCCCGTAAGCCCGTTGATTATATTGGATGAATTTCCGTATGAGGGCGATATTAACAACATTAATCCAAATGATGTTGAAAGCATTACAATTCTTAAAGACGCTTCAGCTGCAAGTATATGGGGAGCAAGGGCAGGTAACGGCGTTATTGTTATAACAACAAAAAAGGGCAGGTTTAACCAGAAAACACAAATCTCTTTCAACAGCAGCGTAACGATTACCGCTGCGCCCAAGCCGGGCGACCTGCCCCGTAGCAAGATGGCAGTAAGCGATTATATTGATATAGAGCAATACCTTTTTGACAAGGGCTATTTTGACGCCACTATTAACAACACATCCAGCCATCCTGTCCTTACACCTGTGGTTTCCCTGCTGCAAAAAGTAAAAACAGGCCAGATAACACAAACGGAAGGTGAACAGCAGTTGCAGCAGTTAAAGCAGCAGGATGCTGCAGCGCAATATCGCGACGTATTTGAGCAGCCCGGTATTACACAACAGTATTCATTAAGTTTCAGCGGCGGCAGCAACAATACAGCCTGGCTGCTTGCCGGCAATTATAACAATGTGCAGAGCACTGATAAATCCACGTCATACAAAGTTAACCTGCGTTTTGAAAACAGCTTAAAACTATCCAGAAGCCTTACAGTAAACACGGGGGTATTTTATACAAGCAACCGTTCTACTACCGGGGCCCCTGATTATATTACGCTTACCACTCAAGGCAGCAGGTATGTGCCTTATATGGTGTTTAAAAATGACGATGGTAGCGCTGCCGGTATTGCAAAATACAGACAGGAGTTTATTGATACTGTTGGCGGTGGCCGGCTGCTGGATTGGTATTATTATCCCGCAGATGATTACAGGCAAGATTATACAACGGTGGATTTACAGGATATAACCGGCCGTATCAACCTGAACTGGTCACCCTGCCAGGGATTCACAGCATCTGCTTATTACCAGTATCAAAAACAATGGAGCATAACGGAACGTAAAGCCGAAGTGGAGAGCTACTATGCCCGCGATCTTATAAACAGGTTTACTGTATTGGGAACAGATAATTCAACGGATGTATATAATATACCCAAGGGCGATGTGCTGGCTCATTCCGGCGCTAATATCGTATCAACCAACCTGAGAGGGCAATTGAATTATAATAAAGGCTGGGGCAGGCATTTGTTATCGGCAATAGCCGGTGCCGAAATGCGCCAGGTAACTAACAGTGATGCCGGAAGCTTTACCGTGTATGGCTATCAGGAAGACCCCTTATCTGTTGGTACTGTAAATTATGCCACGGCTTATCAAACCCTAGTGGACGGGAGCTATCAGTATATACCGGGGGCGCCCGGTACGGGGACAAAAATTGTAAACCGCTTTGTAAGCTTTTTTTCCAATGCACTATACAAATTTAATAACAGGTACAGCATAAGCCTTAGCGGGCGTAAGGATGCTTCGAATGTGTTCGGCGCCAATACCAACGATAAATGGAATCCATTGTGGTCGGCAGGTGCAGGCTGGGAAATGTCTGATGAACCTTTTTATAATTTTCAGGTAATACCCTTTTTGAAACTGCGGGCGAGTTTCGGGTACAGCGGCAACGTTGACACAAGAAAAACGGCATTGCCCATAAGCAGCGCACTTACCAATTCGGTTACAAATTTTCCGGTACAGCGAATCAGCAATCTCAACAATCCTGACCTGAAGTGGGAGAAATCGAGACAGATAAATATAGGTGTTGATTTTAAAACGGCAGGTAATATTATCAACGGTTCTTTGGAATACTATCTTAAAAAAGGTACAGACCTTTATGGCGAAACCCTGTATGATTATACCACCTGGGGTTATAGCGGAACCATAACTACCAATACGGCGAATATGCTTGGCAGGGGTATTGACATAAATATTACTTCAACGAATCTAAACAAGAGTAAGCTGAAATGGCAAACAACTTACATTTTTAACTATAATACCAGCAAAACCACAAAATACTTTGCAGAAGAAGCCCAGGGTGTTTATTCCTTACTGGATGGAAGTCAGATAGTGCCGGTAGTGGGCATGCCGTTATATGGCATTACCGCCTATAAATGGGGCGGCCTGAACAGTGAAGGAGATCCGCAAGGTTATTTAAATGGTAAACTAAGCACAGATTACCAGGCTATTAATAATAGTATTGATTCTGCAGGCTTAGGCAGCGGCAGCATTGTTTTTGCGGGCACATCGTCGCCGAAATTCTTTGGTTCACTTATTAATGAACTAAGGTGGAAGAGGCTGGCACTATCTTTTAATATTGTTTACCGGTTTGGCTATTATTTTAAGAAAACCTCATTTAGCTCCGGCGACCTTATAAATGGTGGTATAGGCCATGCAGACTATAACAAACGCTGGCAGCAACCGGGCGATGAGCAGCATACAAATGTGCCTGCATTTGTTTATACGGATTATACCCAATTTTCTAACAGGGATGCTTTTTACCGAAACGCAGAAATTCAGGTGGCCAAAGCAGACCACATACGGTTTCTTTATATCAACCTGTCTTATAGCCTAAGCAGTAAAAAGGCAGAAAACTTTTTCAGAAATACGGAGGTGTATTTAAACGCTGCAAACCTGGGTATTATATGGCGGGCCAATAAATACCATCTTGATCCGGACTATCCAGATTCTTACAGTCCGCAACTGCAGTTCACTATCGGGCTGAGGAGCAATTTTTAATTGCAGGCATTTATGGTTTGGAAAAAAATTATAACAACAACCATTTATAAAATAATGAAACACATAAAAGATTTTATCGGTAATCGTACTATCGGTATTGGCATCCTGGTAACCATGCTGACATGCGGATTAATTTCCTGCAAAAAATACCTTGATAAAAAATATAGTAATACAATTACTACACCTACTTCATTAACTGACCTACAAGCGTTATTAGATGATGCTTCAGGAACGATGAACGTTAAGCGGACACCATCTTTCGGCGAAGCATCAGCAGACGACTATTTCTGTTTGCCGGAACAGTACGCTAATCTGAGCTCCTGGCAGCAACAGGCATATATTTGGATGCCGTATGATTATACTTACCCCAACGACTGGTCAATATGTTATGTTCCGGTATATAATGCAAATTATTGCCTGGACGCTATCGGAGATATAGGGCGGAACAGTGAAAATGCAGAAGCCTGGGATAATGTTAAGGGAAGTGCCCTTTTTTTCAGGTCTTATTATTTTTTAATGCTGGACTGGACTTTCTCAAAGGCCTATGATGAGAGCAGTGCTGATACCGATAAGGGAATTGTATTGCGGCTTACTTCCAATTACAATGAACCTTCTGTAAGAAGCAGCGTACGCGAAAGTTATAATCAGGTTATTACAGACACAAAAGTGGCTGCCGATTTATTGCCTGACTTGCCGCTTCATTCGTACAGGCCTTCAAAATGTGCAGCTTATGGGTTGCTATCGAGAGCTTATTTGTCAATGCGCATATATGACAGTGCTTATAAATATGCAAACATGGCTTTGCTTTTAAAAAATGACTTGATGGATTTAAACGGAGATGAAGATATAGGGACATTAACAGACTATTATCCTTTTAAAAAATTTAATAAGGAAACGGTTTTCTATACCGAAATGAATGCAAGCGGCACTTTCAGCCTAATCGTTACACCAAGGGGCAGGGTGGATTCGTCATTGATTAACACATATGACAGTAGCGATTTACGTAAAATTGCCTGTTTTGCGCAATCGGGGAATTATTATTTGTATAAAGGCAGCTATGCCCAAAGCAGCCTTTGTTTTACAGGGCTTACCACGGCCGAAATGCTGTTAATGAGGGCAGAATGCGCAATACGTACCGGTGATGCTGAAACTGCATTATCCGACCTCAACAGGTTGCTGGAAAACCGCTATAAAACCGGTACATACTCACCACTTTCAATGGCATCGGGAGACAGTATATTAGACCGGATTTTACTGGAAAGGAGAAAGGAACTCTTATTTCGAGGCCTCCGCTGGATGGATATAAAACGATTGAACAAAGAGGGTAGGGATATCACACTTAAGCGCATAATAGATGGAAAGGTATATACCCTGGCACCTGATGCATCTTATTATGCATTGCCATTGCCAAAAGATATAATTGATATAACAGGTATAGCCCAGAATTAGACCACTGATACCTGTGAAGTAAAGAGGCTGTTTATGGTTTTGACAGCCTCTTTTGTTTAAAGCAAAAAACATCATGTATTCTGTATAAATACATTGCGTCTTTAAATGGCATCAAGGTCTTGTAACGTTTTCAACTTCATCTTTAATTGATGAACTGGTTACATTGTCCATAACGTCATCTACATAATAATAGCTGCCACTTCCATTAGCCTGTATGCCAACTCTTGAAGATGGGTTGGAACCGTCATAATAATTCGACTCCTGCCCTGTTGGTACGCTAATGCTAAATGAACAGGCTACATCATCGGGGCCCGATGCACAGATGCCTGAAGCAGAAACAATCTGCCAATTAGAGTTTGATGTTACTGATCCAGATGAAAAATCTGATGTGGGTTGATATTTAAAGTATAATGTTGACAAGGCTTTACTGGTTGCGTCTTCTTTAAAAGCAACGAAAATAACAGCACCAAAAATTATTGCCATTGCAGGCAATGCCCATTTGATAGCCCAAAGGCTTTTTGTAATTGACATGGTATTTAATTTACATTAGAAATTTAATTAACAGATCGAAGCCAAAGTTGGCTTATATCAGCTTGGTTAGGTATGTTGGTACTTGACAACATACCCCTCCGTTTTATAAAGCCCACCAAGCCTGTACGATCCATATTAGCAACGGATTCATAGCTGATAAGTGGGCTATCGGATTTGAATAATCTAATTTTATGCGTTATTTTCTTTTTTGTAATAAAATTTTTCACTTTCATTCGATTTTAAGCAGTTTCTTTTATTTAACTTTTTGCTTATAATCATCAATATAAGCTAATGCAAAGTTGAGGGCATAAAAAGCCAAATTGTTTGACCAAAAAGGTGGAATAAGGATTTTTTTCGGTGTTTTTGCATATAATGGCAGGTGTTTTCGCTATTTTATTTCGGGCGTTCCATTGTAGGCGTTATCTTAAAAAGGCGTTTGTAAGCCCGTATAAGCCCTTCACGGGTTTGAAAACCCGTTTTCATAGCAATATCCAAAACAGAACCGCCTGTTTCTCTCAGCAGCTTTTGGGCCTTGTAAAGCCTTAGCTCCAGGTTCATTTTATAGGGATTAACGCCGAATAATCTTTTAAAACCGGTTTTAAACTGGTACAGGCTGATCCCAACTTTTTCTGCCAGTTGTATCTCTGTTGAAAACAGTTCCTCGCTGTCGAAAGTATTGGCTTCCTTTTCTATTATCGCCCTGGCATACAGCAAGGCTTCGGTATGCCTGTTATGGTGCCGTTCTGCAGGGATGTTGTTGCCTTGTGAGCGCAGTAAAAACATGGCGAGCAACTCCAGGGCCAGCGCTTCCGTTAACGCCCTTGAGGCGTCAGGCAGGGCGAGATGCCCCAGGATTTTGTTTACCACATATCCCATTTCCGGGTCAAGAAAACTGCGCTGGCCGAATAACTGGATTGCATGCTGCAGCTTCTGCTCCTTTTTATCGAGGAACCTGTCCAGCATAGGAAAATCTTTTGACCATTTTTCCAAAACAGGTTCTTTGGGATGAATATCAAACGTAAGGTACTCGCCGCCCACAGGGAACAGGGCGCGGTTTTCCATAAAAGGGGCATACGTGATATTAAACTCCCGGTTATCCAGTATGGTATCGTTTCTCCTGCCAAGCGATTGCACCATACGGTTCTTTAAGGTGATGTGGGCCTCCAGTATAGGGCCCGGCACTTCGGCATAAAACACCGTTTCATAGTTCATTATATACCGGCTGATCCAAAGCTTCAGGTCCGACAGCGTAACTTCCCGAAAAAGCATGCTGCCGTAATCGCCCACATTCGTATAGGTTTCAATAAACCCGGGCTGAGGTTTTGCCATGCTGCTTACCGGGACGATATCAACCGATTCATTGGAACTGGATAATATTTTAAAAACCTCAGCCATAATAAACGAAAGAGCTTATTGCAACTTTTTGGTCAATTAAACCAACTTTTTGGTCAACAGGCCAGAGGCATTTCAGTCTTAGCTTGCGATTGCAGAGCAGGAGTGGGAAAAACCACCTGCAAAATTATTAAATAAACAAATCATGAAAGATTTATTACCGGCCGACAACCTCAAACGGCAGATTGTCCTTTTTCAAAAAAAATGCGGGCAGTACACTATAAAGGTTAAGCCCTTATGCCTTACAAGGGATATACGCCCGCTGCACCGGTGGATGAATATGGAATATGCCAAAGCTTTCTGGCAGATGGCCTGGCCTTATTCAAAACTGTATAAGCATTATGAATGGTTTATTGACAGCGGCCTTGGTTACCCGCTCATGTTCTTTATAGATAATAAGGTGCGGCCGGTGGCATTAATAGATGCTTACCTGGCAAAAAAGGACGAAGTGGCGAAGCATTATGATGCAGGCGCAGAAGATTTTGGCGTGCACCTTTTAATGGGGCCTGATAAAAAACGCATTCCGGCGCTTAGCGCCAATGTAATGATCGCGGGCCTTTCCTTTCTCTTTAGCCTTGGCGTTGAAAGGATAATTGGGGAGCCTGATGTAAATAATAAAAATGCCAATGCACTGGTACAACGGGTGGGCTTTAAGTGGATAAAGCAAATAGAATTATCGTACAAAACAGCCAATTTATATTTCTGTGAAAAAGGGGAGTTTGTAAAAGCACATCCACCCGATAGCTGACATAGTTGTATATACAATATCTAAAAACTATCACCATGCAAAAAGACCGTATTGCTGTATTTGATGCAGCGAGGGGATTTACCATGCTTATTATGCCTGCCGTGCATTCTGTAATGTTATATAGCAACACGCAGGTTCAGCAAGGTATTATGGGCAAAGTGCTGGCTTTTCTTGCAGAAGGCCCCGGCGCCCAATTATTCCTATTACTGATGGGTGTTTCCATCAACCTGTCCAGGCCAGGAACATCGCAACAGGTATTAAGCAGGGCATTATCGCTTTTCGGGCTGGCTTACCTGCTTAATTTTTTAAAGCTGGTGATGCCCATTTCGCTTGGCATTATGCCCGTAACATTCCTCTATGATGCAGGTTTTTCTGCTGATGATACCGGGATGCTGCATGCACTTTTTATGGGGGATATTTTACAGACGGCTGCTATTGGTTACCTCGTTTGCGGAATGCTTGCACGCATGCCTAAATTTCAGGCACAGGCAATAATATTAACTATCACAATCATCGCTTGTTCGCCTTTGCTTTGGCAGCATGGCCCTGCATCTTCTTTGTGGATGTTGACAAGCCTGTTTACCGGCAAAGCGCCATATAGTTTTTTTCCTGTGTTCCCATGGATAAGCTACCCGCTTGCCGGGCTGGTTACCGGAAGCTATTTTAAAAGCTGCAGGAATGCACACCGGTTTTTTCTATACACGCTCAGCATTGGTTTTATGATGCTTGTCGCCGGTAAAATAATAACGCGCTTTGAGCCTGCAGCCTGGAATGTAAGTTTTTACCGCACCGGCATCGGCGGTACGCTGTGCCATCTGGGTATTGTATTGATGTGGTTATTTCTATGCGATTTGCTTGTAACGATTTCCAGGCATAATTTCTTTATCCGGTTTCTTGCCTGGCTAAGCCGGCACATAACGCTGGTTTATTTTGTGCAGTGGATTACAGTTTTATGGCTGCTGCCTGTTTACCAATACCATGCGCTTGATATATGGCAATCGGTATTTGCGCTTATAACAAATTCAGCGCTGTCTTTTGGTATTACATTCTTGTTAATACGCATTTGGGATACACTCCTGAAGCAACCTGTGTGCGGTAAATCGGCTGCTCGCAAAAGCGCCGCCGGTTCAAAATGACCTCTGTATAAAACAATGTATGTAACAGGCTTCCTCTTCAACGATCACTTAAAGCTGAATGTATGATATACGATATAGCCGGCATCGGCATCGGGCCGTTTAACCTCGGCCTGGCAGCTTTGCTTGAGCCAGTTAAAGCACTGAAATCAGTTTTCCTGGAACAAAAGCAGTCTTTTGACTGGCATCCGGGCATGATGATACCGGGCGCAACATTGCAGGTGCCTTTTTATGCTGACCTGGTAACGCTGGCAGACCCGGCCAGCAGGTTTAATTTTTTCTGTTTTCTGAAAGCAAAAAACAAACTCATTCGTTTCGGGATATACGACAATAACTATATTTCCAGGAAGCTGTATAATGACTATTGCAACTGGGTCGCAGCACAGCTTAACAATCTTTATTTTAATACCAGTGCACAGGATATTCAATTTAATAAAGCGCAGGGCTGTTATGAAATAACTGCAAACAGCCATGGCTGCAGCACCACAGTGCTGGCAAAACACATTGTTATCGGCATAGGCTCATCACCTTATCTGCCAGCCTGCACTGAAGGTTTAACAGGTAATCAAATTTTTCATTCTTCTGATTACCTGTACGGTAAAGCAACTATTTCCGGTAAAGATTCGGTTGCGCTCATCGGTTCAGGCCAGAGCGCTGCTGAAATATTTTATGACCTGCTGGAAGGATTCCCGCAATCTTTTCCAAAAAAGCTAAACTGGTTTACACGGTCAGCCCGTTTCTTCCCGATGGATTTTTCCAGGCTGTCGCTTGAAATGACCTCACCGGATTACATCCGTTATTTTTATCACTTACCAGCCCATATAAAAAAGGGCGTATTGAAAAGCCAGGATATGCTGTATAAAGGAATTAACCGTTCCCTGGTTGACCGGATTTATCAAAAATTGTATGAATTGCAGGAAGCATGGGATGATGTACCTGTACAATTAAGAACGAATATGGAATTGCGTTCAGTTGTTAAGCAAAGTGAAGGGTATGGTTTGCGGTTTTTACAAACAGAACAAGGGCGATATTATGAAGATACAGCGAACATTGTAATACTTGCCACCGGTTATGCTGCTGCACAACCCTGCTTTTTGAACGGCGTTAAACACCGTATTAAATGGAGTGCCGAAGGCGCATTTGATATAGCTTTTAATTATTCAATTGATACCAATGGCGCTGAAATATTCGTGCAGAACGCCGAGTTATATACGCATGGTTTTAATGCGCCTGACCTGGGCATGGGGCCTTACCGCAATGCGGTTATCATTAATACCATTCTTGGTTATGAATATTATAAAATGGAAGAAAATGTTACGTTTCAAAAGTTTGGGGTATAGATAGCCGGTATCTCTGTGTTGAATATTTCAATATAATATTTTTTATGAACGCCATACAAAAGAAAAGACTATGTGTGAAGGTTATGCGTTGGAATGGCTGGATAGTTTCATTACAGTCACATTAAACCCTGCAGCAACGAAGCTTGCAGGAGCTTCAGCCCAGGATGCCCAAACCCTGCAAAAGCTTGCTATGCAGGAGAAAGACAAAGCCTCTGCAGCCATCAAGTCGGCTGTATTCAATATTAACGACAGCAGAAAAACAAGGTGTTTGATTAAGAAATATTATGCCTCGCTTATATGCCTGTCAGACCAGGCTTTAAAAACCAGAAGATCTCATTCCGGGCATAGCGTTCTAAAAAAGCTGGCAGGCAGTGTTTTCACCTGTATAGATGAACTGCTATTATTGATTGAACAACGGTTCAGGCCTTATTTAAGTTCCCGCGAAAGGATGCCCGTCATACAATTTTTACAGGCAAAGCACAAACTTCTTTCAAGGCTTGGAGATATAGAAAAGCGGTTAACCAACCACCACGCAATGCATGTTGTTTTTAGCTCAATCAAGCCGGAACTCCAGTCTTTTCTAAGCCCTGGCGACGGGCTTGCCTCGCTTTCGTTCCGTGAAGTAATGTATGTGGAATGTTTATGCCGGGAAATGGAAAACATTGAAACATCAGGTGCAACTGAAGGCATTTATACCAGGCTTGACGAGGTCCTGATCAGTATAAATTTTAATACAGATGCTTATGCGGCCAGCCTTATTGGCAGAGTGGCAAATCATATTTCCGGCATTCAGCAAACAGATGAAAAAATAAAAAGCCTGCTATACCAGTTTAAAATGTTTAAACAATTTACAAGGATGCATGGCAACAGGTTCAATTTAAAAAATGCAAGCTTGTATAAACGAATTGGCAACTGGTTTAAACAGGAAATTTCCTATTATGAAGAGCAACTGTTTTATTCTGGTATTGCCTTAAAAAAAGATGCCCGGAAAAATCCTGAGCGCGAATTGGCAAAACAAAAGATTCTGTGCATGCTGTCTGTAGATCAACTGGCGCTGGTATTAAGGGCAGCCGATGAACTGAAGATAATTGCCGCTCCTTCTTTAAACAGTGTATTCAAAAGTATTGTGCCGTATTTGTCAACGCCAAACCGGGAAAGCATATCGTATAACAGCATGAGAGGCAAATCATATACGGCAGAACCGGGGGATATACAAATCATCATACAAGCCCTGCATGAAATGATTAAAAGAATAAAGAAGTATTAGGAAATGGGGCGCATTTCAAATGTTCGCTCCATTCATAAATTTCCGGTCGGTGAGGCACCAACCGGTAGCGGGCCCTACAGGCGGGTGTCACCACCCCACCCGCCTGCGAAAATTTGAAATCACCCTGGGAAATGATACAGTTCATGCAGGTTAAGAAACTAAAAAATATAGCTGCTTTTAAATGTTAGTGAAATGAAGCGTTAGCGAGCGCAGTGAATGTGCAAGTCATCCTGCGGTATTGCAGCATACAGAGAGATTGCCCTGTAAGCTTAATGCATATTTCTATCCAGTTTCCAGCCTGTATCAAAATAAGAAAGCGTCGCCTGCTCTGTCTGTGGCTTTGTGAGATCACGCTGTATTAGTTTGGAAAAAGGAGTGATGTTTTTATACACAACTGTGTATTCGACTGTAGCTGTTTTCTTATTTTCCAGTAATTTAATGCCGGTTATTTCTCCCAAATCCTCATCTGCAAGTTTCACTACCTCCACATTATTATACGTCTCATCTATATGAAGCAGATAGGGCTTTGCTTTGTCTGTAAAATGAACAATAGGCTTGCCAATATCTTTTAGCTTTTGAGTACGGTCTATCGTAACTATCCCGGCATTTTCCAATCCTGCGTTCAATAATTTTCTGGCGCTCTCCGGATCAGTCATGTTCACGCCGTAGTCGTAAACTTTAGGGTAACCTTTCTCCTTTCGAATAATAGCGGCAGCTTCCTCCTTATCTAATTTTATCTGATGGCAGGCGGAAAGAAAAATCAGGGCCAGCACTGCTATGCTTATTGTTTTCATAACAATCGTTTTAGTTATCCAACAATAAAGTCATTCGACATTTTCACCGACTAATTTAAAAAAAATTACTGGTTTTATAAGCTTTTTTCTGCCTGATTTTCATTCGTACAAGTTTGTTTTTTCAGTTGCCTCATGGAACCTCGCCATGTACATTCCCCTGTGTGAGAAAAATTATCATGCTCGGTTTCATTCGTGCATATTTGTTTTTTCAGATGTCTCATGGAACCTCGCCATGCACATTCCCCATGTGTGAGAAAAAATTATCATGCTCGGTTTCATTGGGGTACAAGGGTACAAATCCATATTTCATTAAAAGTTGTACTTGAAACGCACTTTCCGCTGTCGTTTTTTTGCTATCGAAGCTCAACAAAAACAGGCAAGCTGTCATGTCGGGCTCAATAAGTGCAGAAACGAAAAAAGAGGAGCGCATGTTAAAGAACATTTCCTGGTCAGACTACTTTATCACCGTCGCCATTATACTCGTCATCTATTACTTCTTTGTAGGTGTAAGATATTTTTCAGGTGATTTGAAAGACCTGCTTTCCGGTAAACGAAAACTGCAGTTCAAAACTGCCCGGTCTTATGCCGGTAAGGAAGACGAGGCGGCTGTTGAAGAAGAAAATAACGAAGAAACGGACGGATTTGAACAAACCACAGACGATGAGTTTGAAGAAGTGGAACATCTGATAGAACGCCTGAAAACCGTAATTGCTGATGATTCCGGCAAAAGGCTGATTAAAAAAGATGAGTTTAAGCAATACATCAGTGCGATATTGAAAGAATATCCCTCCATAAAATATTCTCCCCTGCGCTCATCCATCAATGAATGGATTATTTCCGAATGTGAAAAGAATAATGCTGTTACACTCAGAGAGGAGGAGATGGATGATCTATGGCAGGATACAGTGTAGCAGCCTGACAGCGGAGTGTGCATTCCCCTCTGTGCCGAAGTGTGATGAGTGATATATGTGGCAGGATTGGTTGGCCATGAGAGGTGATGCCGCTCCGCTTATTTTTTACGGGTTGAGTTAAGATATAAATGTGTGGTTATGGAAATGTGCGGCAGGAGAAGAAAGAAGAATAACTGTAAAAAGTTGATCGCGATTGGCGCCGTGCTGGCGCTGATAATTATTTACAATGGTGCTTATGCCCAGGATGGGATTGAAGGCATCAATGAGGCCAACGAAAAAGTGCGCAGCTATTTTTCTGCGGGAACAAATTTAATGTACGCGGTGGGTGCATTGCTCGGTCTAATCGGCGCCGTAAAGGTTTACCAGAAGTGGAATGCAGGCGACCAGGACACCTCGAAAGTGGCGGCTGCGTGGTTTGGGAGCTGCATTTTTCTGGTCATCGTGGCCACCGTCATCAAAAGCTTCTTTGGTGTGTAAGCCCCCTTGCCCTCTAAAGGGGAATAAGCAAACGGAACGGATAAATTTTATGTGATGACAACAGCATTGAGAGAAAAGCTGTGGGCGTATATCGTGGAGAATAATCCGGAGTTGGTCTTCAGCTTGCAGGAGGAACATTCTGCAAGCCGGTATATCACCGAAAAAGTAAACGCTGTTCTGCCATTGGCTGAACAGCTATTTGCCGAAGGAATGCCTTATTATGCCATTGAAGAACAATGCCTGAAGGTTATGACGGAGGATTTGAAACCCTCCCGTTATCAATATATCCGCTCAGTGATAGAAGAAGAATTTCCTGAACACTACAAGCGGCTGAAAGAAAACGGGGCCCTTACTTACGAGGTGGTTAACCTTATCGAAGCCTGCAAAGGCATTTTTAATGATTTTGATTTTACCGTAGAAAATGAAGATAACCGGCATTTGAGATATGCTATTATCGGGCAGGTGCATGATTATCTGGTATGAGCCAAAAGGAAAAGTGAAGAAAGAAAGCGTGGAGTTATGGCATACAATGTTGCTCAAAAGCTGCAGGATAACCTGCAGGCAATCCATATAGCGTTAGCTTATCAGATCGGCAATCCGCTTACAGCGGATGATGTGGACAGCCTGAAAAAATATGCCGGCTTTGGCGGCATTAAAGCGGTGCTGTATCCTTATGGCTCTACTGAAGAATGGCAGGCTAATGGTGCAACTGCAGAAGACCTGAAGCTGCATGGCCATATCATTCAATTACATGAGTTGCTGAAAGAACAGTTTTCTGAAAACATATACAAAGAAATCATTGCATCCTTACGCAACAGTGTGCTCACAGCATTTTATACGCCGGAAGTTGTGCCTCAGGCCTTGTATCGTGTCTTTACAGAAAAAGGCATTCAACCGAAAAGATTGTATGAGCCATCATCCGGTTCAGGCGTGTTTATCCGTGAAGCGGTTCAGGCGTTTCCGCAGTTAGAGAAAATAACGGCGGTGGAAAAAGACCGGCTTACCGGGATGGTATTATCAGCCATTAACAGCGCACTGCCTGTCAACACCGAAACGCATATCACCGGATTTGAAGAAGCTCCGGTGAAAGACAATGGCAGTTACGATCTGGTAGTGAGCAATATTCCTTTTGGGAATTTCTCGGTATATGACGAAGCCTTTCCAGATAAAGAATTATCAGGCAAAATACACAATTACTTTTTTGCCAAAGGGCTGGACAAGCTGGCCGAAGGCGGTCTGATGGCTTATATTACCACAGATGGTTTTCTGAATAATCCGTCCAATAAAACGGCGAGAGAATATTTGTTCAACAGGGCCAATTTTATCAGCCTGGCCGTGATGCCGGATAATTTGATGAAAGATACCGGCAATACAGAAGCTCCCAGTCATTTGTTGATTGTTCAAAAGAATACCACAAAAACGCATTTGTCTAATGAAGAAGAAGCATTACTGGCAACCGTTCAAATGGAAAATGAATATGGCAGGTATTCTATTAATCAATTCATCCATCAGAACAGAAATATTGTAACCGGCAATGAGATAAGGCCAGGCAAAAATCAATATGGGCAAGCGCATGAGGCCGTGTGGCAGCGGGGAGATATGAACGCTATCGCAAACAAGCTTCATCAAACCCTTAGCCATGGTTTTCAGGAACATTTCAGTGAAATGCTTTACCAGCGGTCGTTTCAGGCTCAGCAAGCAGAAGCTGCGCGTAAAAAGCTGACCTATTTGCCCATGCCGGAAAATAGGGCCAGTAATATAACCGTGCAGTTAGGGCTTTTTGATGGTGCACCGGCAGAACATATTAACCGGGCAATGGCTTACATCAACCTGAACGATGAAACCGTTGTGCAAAAAACAACCGCCCGTATCATCGGCACGATACGCACTACGGATAAGCCCAGCCATGAAAACGTGGTGCTGCTTACTGCGAAGCAGCATAAAAGCAACCGGTTCTTATACAAGCTCTATTCAAATGTCAAAGAAGTAGATCACTTGTCTGCAAACTGGATGGATGCCCGCTTATTGGGCCATGAGCTGACGGGTATTTCCAATTATCTCAAACAGTTTGATCACAGTTTCCGCTATGAAGGAGATCAGACGCTGGAAGGTTTTTTCCGGTTTGAGCAGAAAAACCCGCTCCCCTTTATCGGTCTGAAACCGTACTACCAGGAAGGTACATTAGTAGTGCACATGGGTGATGTCGGCACAATCGGCAACCCTGATCCGGAATACAAACAAGCCGTATTTCAGCCACTCGGTCTTCAGGGCAATATCCATTTCTACGAAAAATATACGGCGCTTCGTGATACTTATCTCGAACTATCGGCTAAAGAGGGAGGAGGAGAAACAATCAGCGATGATGACCGGGATAAGCTCAATAGCACATACGAAAAGTTTATTGCTGAATACGGTCTGCTGAATAGCGCTGATAACCGCAGGCATATCCTGGAAGATACCGCTTTTGGCGTTATTACATTGTCCTCGCTGGAACGCAGGGATGGTGAACGATTTGTAAAAGCGGATATACTTACCCATTCCATCCATCAGGTAAAGGAACGTTTTATAACCGATGATCCTGTTGAAGCCCTTGCCCATAGCCTCAACGATACAGGCAAAGTAGATATTGGCTTTATCAGCGCCGCAATGGGTTCGGAGGAAAATGAAGTAATTCCTCTACTCGGCAATCATGTGTACTTAAATCCTGCCAGTGATGAATGGGAAACAGCAGACCAGTATTTGAGCGGTAACGTGGTAGAGAAATTACGGCAGGCAGAACGCATACATAATCAATTCCCGGACAATCCGCAATACAAACGAAGCGCTGAAGCGATAGCAAAGGTGCAGCCGGAGCGTATTCCATTTGAATTACTCGATTTTAACCTGGGTGAACGCTGGATACCTACTTCTTATTATGAGCAATTTGCGACCCATTTATTTGAACAGGAAACGCAAGTCAGCTATTTCCCTTCGCTTGATGCCTTCAAAGTAACTACCGGCAGGAACATAAAAGTGTCGAGGGAATTTGCGGTAACACCCAAAAGCGGCAAGACCACTTACGGCTATACTTTGCTGGAGCATGCCTTAGAAAATACAACGCCTTTTTTTACTTATGAAATATCCGTTGCCGATGGTAAGAAAATACGCATGCCCGATAATGAAGCCATTCAACTGGCCCATCAAAAGATTGAGCAAATGCGCAATGGCTTTGTCAACTGGCTCAAAGAATTGCCCGGTGCAGAAAAGAAGAATATTGAAAGCCTGTATAATGATACATTCAACTGTTATGTGCTTCGGGAGTTCGATGGCAGCCATCTTAACTTTCCCGGGCTGGACAAAAAGGCGCTGGGCATTGAGGATTTATACAGCTCCCAGAAAAATGCGGCCTGGCGTATTATCCAGAACCGGGGCGGTTTGATTGACCATGAAGTTGGGTTGGGAAAAACACTCACCATGATTATTTCAGCCCAGGAAATGAAACGGTTGGGCATGATTCACAAACCGGCCATCCTGGCCCTCAAAGCCAATGTGCGGCAGGTTGCCGAAACATACCGTAAAGCCTATCCGAAGGCCCGCATTCTGTTTCCATCGGAAGAAGATTTTACACCTGCCAAAAGGCTCAGGTTATTTCATGAGATAAAAAACAATAACTGGGACTGCATCATACTTACACATGATCAATTTAGTAAAATACCGCAGTCGCCGGAGATTCAGCAAAAAATTTTGCAGGCCGAGCTGGATAATGTCGAACTTGATTTAGAGACCCTCAAAGATTTTGGTGGCGAGATTTCTAAGCGCATGCTCAAAGGATTGGAGATACGGAAGAACAATCTGCAGGGGAACCTGAAAGCTGTTCTCAAATATATAGACGAAAAGAAAGACAGCGGCATCAGCTTCCGGGAATTGGGCATTGACCATCTGTTTGTAGATGAATCCCACAAATTCAAAAACCTGACGTTCACTACCCGTCATAACCGGGTGGCAGGATTAGGCAATATGGAAGGCAGCCAGAAGGCGCTCAATATGCTGTTCGCTGTCCGCGAGCTGCAAAACCGCTTCAACAGTGACTTGTGTGTAACCTTCCTTTCCGGAACGCCCATATCCAACAGCCTTACGGAAATGTACCTGTTGTTCAAATACCTGCGCCCGAAAGAAATGGAGCGTCAGCACATTGAGAACTTTGATGGCTGGGCAGCCGTATTTGCCCGCAAAACAACGGACTTTGAATTTTCCGTAACGAATGAGATCATCGCCAAAGAACGGTTCCGCCATTTTATTAAAGTCCCTGAACTGGCCCTGTTCTACAACGAGATTACCGATTACAAAACAGCCAAACACATCAGGCTCGACAAGCCTGAGCTGCATGAAACGCTGGTGAATATAAAGCCCACACCTGAACAAACTGAGTTCATTAAAAACCTCATGCAGTTTGCCAAAACAGGAAATGGTGAATTGATCGGACGTGGCAGGCTTACACCGGAAGAAGACAAGGGCAGAATGTTAATTGCCACCAACTATGCTAAGAAAATGGCGGCAGATATGCGGCTCATTAACGATTGGAAGTACAGCGACCATCCTGATAACAAGGTAAACGTCAGCGCCCGGAAAATAGCCGATATATACAAGCATAGCATGGAGCATAAGGGGACACAAATTGTTTTCTCCGACATCGGCACACCAAAGCCTGGTGAGTTTAATATCTACGATGCACTTAAAGAAAAGCTGGTCAGAGATTTTGGTATTCCAGAACGGGAAATCACTTTTATCCACGACTGGACAGATACTAAAAAGCCTGAACTGTTCCGTAAAATGAACAGAGGCGAAATACGCATTTTGTTAGGCAGTACGGAAAAAGCAGGAACAGGTTTGAATGTGCAGCAGCGTGTGATTGCCATGCACCATATTGATATTCCCTGGAAGCCCTCGGAGCTGGAGCAACGTAATGGGCGTGGCGCACGCCAGGGCAATCTCATTGCGAAAGAACATTACGGCAACAAAGTTCAGAACTATGTATATGCGGTAGAGCAGTCACTTGATAATTACAAATTCAATCTCCTGAAAAATAAACAGACGTTCATTTCGCAAATGAAAAACTGTGAGCTGAATGTGCGCACGATTGACGAAGGGGCTATGGATGAGCAAAGCGGAATGAACTTCTCCGAATACATCGCCATTCTTTCAGGTGATACATCATTGCTGGAAAAATCCAGGCTGGAAAAAAAGATAGCCGTGATGGAAAGCCTGAAAGTTTCGCACTTCCGGGAAATCAGCCGGAATAAATACCAGTTGGAAAGCCTTCAGAATGAGCGCGCCTCTGCTCTTAAAATACTTGGCAAGCTAACGGCTGATGAAAAGGAATACAAGGCCAGGCTCCAGGTGGGCAAAGATGGAACCAGGCTAAACCCTATTGTGATTGAAGGTATCAGCTCCACCGATAGTGAAGTTATCGGCAGATATATTACCCGGTTATACCATGACTGGAAACCTGCTGATGCCGGCGAACAGGAACAGCAAATCGGTACATTGTATGGTTTTAATCTTTACATCCGCCGCCAGCAGGACGCTTATGAGGAAAACGGGCTGTTTGAATACAAATATTCCAATAGCTTCTATGCTCAAAGGGAAGCGGATGGCATTAAATATACCTACAACAATGGTCTGCCCAATACCGACAATCCTAAGCTCGCCGCCAGATATTTTCTTCACGCTATTGACCGGGTGGGAAACCTGAAAGAAAAGTATGAAGCGAATGTTTCAGAGATAGATAAAAAAATTCCCGAACTGGAAGCGCTTACCATCAAACCATTTCTGCAGGAAACAGCATTACAGCAAATGAAAAACGAACTGGCTAACCTTGAACGGATAATAGCTATTAAAATTCAGGAGAACCAGTTGAAGCAGCAACAGGTGGGCGAAAGCGAACCGGAAGATATTTTAGAAACGCCGGTTATTCCAATCGCGGAGAAACAATTAAACGGCCATTCTGTTGCAAAGGACATGGTGCTGGCGGAACAGCCCATAGCAGAACGTCCCCGGACAAGAATGAGATTATAGAAGAACAAAAAAATAGGTCATGGCAAACAGCGTATATCAAATCAATAAGGGAATAAATAAAAGTATCGAGTTCAAGGGCCTGAAGGCGCAATATATCTGGTATTTGGGTGGCGGTGTTGTTGCGCTGCTCATTGTTTTTGCCGCGATGTATATCATCGGTCTGCCTACCTACCTGTGTATAGGCATTATCCTGGCTGCCGGAACATTCCTCGTAATGAGGATCTACGGCATGAGCCATAAATATGGAGAACATGGATTGATGAAAGCTCTTGCCAGAAAGCAAGTTCCGAGAACCATAAAATCAAGAAGCAGGAAAATCTTTTACCCCCGGCCCCTAAAGGGGAGTAATATTAAGTAAACCGTACTTAAAAAAAGTAGTAAAGTGAAAATGGAAAAAGTGTTGGACGATATTTTACCAATCATGGATGTGGAGCATGACTGCATCCTGAGCAGGCAAGGCGATATAACGATTGTTTATAAAGCAGAGCTGCCGGAGATATTTACATTATCTGACCAGGAGTATGAAGCCTTTCATCAGGCATGGATAAAGGCGATAAAGCTGTTACCGAAGTACAGCGTCTTTTACAAGCAGGACTGGTTTTTAGACAGCCGCTATAAGCCGGACTTCACTAAAGAAGATGCCAGTTTTCTCAGCCTGGCCAGCGAACGGTTTTTTAATGAGCGCCCCTTTCTGGATCATAGCTGTTACATCATGCTTACCAAAAAACCGGAAGGCAGGAAAACAGCTACCTCTATGTTTTCAGGTTTGTTGCGCAAATCCATGGTACCCGAGGAAACGCTAAATCCGCAGTTGCTGCAGGATTTTTTAGATGCTTCCGGCCAGTTCAAACGCATTATGGAAGACAGTGGTTTTGTGCAACTGGCCAGGTTAAAAGAAAATGATCTGCGAAGCCATAGCCGTAAGATGGGGCTTATTGAAAAATACTGCTACCTCTCGGAAAAAGATGATAGCTTCCTGATGGCAGACATAAGTTTTGATGAAGGATTGCGTGTCGGAGACAAGTACTGCCAGCTTTATACATTGGGCGATGCGGCTGATCTTCCGGCACTCTGTGGCAGCCGTATAAACTATGACAAATACAGCACCGACAGGACAAAATTCAGCGTTGGTTTTGCTTCCACCTTAGGGCAGCTTCTATCCTGCAAGCATATTTATAATCAATACGTTTTTATCGAGGACTCCCAAAAGACCATACAAAAGCTGGAATCAAAGAGGCTGCGCCTCCAATCGCTTTCTGCATATAGCCGGGAGAACATGATTGCCAGGGATGCCACCAATGATTTCCTGAATGAAGCGATCAGCCAGCAACGCCTTCCGGTAAAAGCACATTTCAACATATTGGTATGGACAGATAATAAGGAAAGCCTGAAAAATCTGAAGAACATGGTATCCTCCGGTTTGGCGCAGATGGATGCCGTTGCCAAACAGGAAACCGTGGGCGCGCCACAGATTTTTTGGGCAGGTATTCCGGGCAATGCAGCAGACTTTCCGATGAATGACAGCTTCGACACATTCGCGGAGCAGGCCTGTTGTTTTCTTAACCTGGAAACCAGTTACCGTTCTTCATTAAGCCCATGCGGAATTAGATTAGGCGACCGGTTTACCGGGAAACCGGTGCATGTGGATATCAGCGATGAGCCTATGAAAATGGGCATCTGCACCAACAGGAACAAATTCATACTTGGGCCGTCAGGCAGCGGAAAATCTTTTTTCACTAATCATGCAGTGCGCTCTTATTATGAACAGGGTACACATATTGTGCTGGTAGATGTAGGGCATAGCTATAAAGGGCTATGCGATATGGTAAAGGGCTATTACTTCACGTATAGCGAAGACAATCCCATACGCTTCAATCCCTTTTACATTGGTGAAGGCGATAGCCTCGACACCGAAAAGAAAGAGAGCATTAAAACGCTGCTGCTGGCGCTCTGGAAAAAAGACGATGAAGCATTTAAGCGCAGTGAATATGTAGCCCTGTCCAATGCTATCGGAGGTTATTACAGTTACCTGGAAAAGAACAGCGAAGTATTTCCCTGCTTCAATAGTTTTTATGCTTTCCTGCGGGATAAATACACACAAGTGCTGGAAGGCGACCGCGTAAAAGAAAAGGATTTTGACATAGATAACTTTCTCTACGTGCTTCGCCCTTATTACAGCGGCGGGGAATTTGATTATCTTCTGAACGCTACCGAAAACCTGAATTCGTTACAGGAACGGTTTATCGTATTTGAACTGGATAACATCAAGGATCACCCCATATTATTCCCCGTAGTAACCATCATCATTATGGAGGTTTTTATCAACAAGATGCGGAAGCTGAGAGGTGTCCGGAAAATGATACTCATTGAGGAAGCATGGAAAGCTTTGATGAAAGAGGGTTTTGCAGAATACATAAAATATTTGTTTAAGACCGTTCGCAAATTTTACGGTGAAGCGATAGTGGTAACGCAGGAAATAGAAGATATCATCTCCTCTCCGATTGTTAAGCAGGCCATCATTAATAACAGCGATTGCAAAATACTGCTCGACCAGAGCAAATATCAAAACAAGTTCGACCAGATACAAGCGTTGCTTGGCCTTACGGAAAAAGAAAAGGCATTGGTCTTATCTGTCAACAAAGCCAATGACCCAACGAAGAAATATAAAGAAGTCTTTATCAGCCTCGGCGGTATGCTCAGCAAAGTCTATCGCACCGAAGTAAGCCTGGAAGAATACCTCGCATATACGACCGAACAATCGGAGAAAGTAAAGCTGATGGAATACGTGGAAAAATTTGGCGGCGACATACGCAAAGGCATTGCGGCAATGGCGATGGATATAAGAAATAGTAAGTAAAAAATAAAACTTTAAAGAATATGAAAAAAATATGGGTGATAACATTCTTCTCTACTGCCTTACTGGTGATGGCGCCGACCAAACAAAGTCATGCAGTGGTTTGGGTAGTTGTAAAAGCCGTGATTAAAAAAGTGATCAGGGCGATTGACCTGCAGGTACAGCGCCTGCAGAATAAAACGATCTGGCTGCAAAATGCGCAGAAGACATTAGAAAACACTTTGTCTAAGCTAAAGCTGGATGAAATATCGGATTGGACGGAGAAGCAAAAAGACCAGTACAAAAAATACTATGATGAACTGGCGCAGGTTAAAGCGATCATCTCTTATTACCAGCGCATCCGGGATATTACCAAAAAGCAATTAAGCCTTGTAGATGAATATAACCGGGCATGGTCGCTTATCAGGCAGGATAATCATTTCTCCGGGGATGAAGTCAATTACATGGCGAACGTCTATTCGGGCATCCTGGATGAAAGCCTGAAGAACATTGACCAGATCAACCTCATCATAAAATCTTTTACCACAAAAATGAGCGATGCTAAAAGGTTAGAGCTAATCAATAACGCTGCCGACCAGGTAGATAATAATTATTCCGACCTCGTTCAATTCAATCAGCAGAATATGCTGCTAAGCCTGCAACGGGCAAAAACAAATAATGATGCAGAGACTGTAAAAAAATTATATGGGCTGCCATAATTGATAGTTGACAATGGAAGATTGAAAATGAAAATGAGATGAAAAGGTTTTTAATAATTATATGGATGATGGTTTTGGCTTCTGCTGCTCATGCGCAAACGTTCGCCGAATGGTTTCAGCAAAAGAAGACACAAAAGAAATATCTCATCCGGCAGATAGCTGCGCTGCAGGTATATATCGGGTATCTTCAAAAGGGCTATAAGATTGCCAAAGATGGACTGAACACTATTGGGGATTTTACGCAGGGCGAATTTAACCTGCATACTGATTATTTCAATTCTTTAAAAAGCGTCAATCCGAACGTTAAGCGCTATGCGAAGGTGGCAGGCATCATCACCTTGCAGGTAAAGATTGTGCAAAACTATAACCGGGCTATTAAGCAGCTCAAAAGCAGCGCTGCCTTTTCGGGTGATGAGCTCAGCTATATCGGCAAGGTGTTCAGCAATTTGCTGGATGACTGTGCCGGGACATTGGATGAGCTTATAGCAGTCACCGCCGATGGCAAGCTGGAAATGAAAGATGATGAACGCTTGAAACGGATTGATAAGCTGTATTCGGATATGCAGGATGAGTTTACGTTTTCGCGAAGCTTTGGTGATGACGCTAAAACACTTGCTGCATCAAGGTTGCAGGAGGAATCAGATATGCAAACCTTACGTGCATTAACCGGGATTAAAAATGAATAAAGATGAAAAAATTAATCACAATCATATTGCTTTTCCTTCTGCTGCCAGCTATTCGTGCATCTGCGCAGGCGGACGAGCTTGCCCAGTTAGCGCTTAATATAGAAAAGCTGTCGCAGTTCAGGCAAATATTGAGCGACATGAAAAAGGGCTATGAAATTCTTAGTGGCGGTTATAATACCATTAAAAACATCTCCGAAGGCAATTTCAATTTGCATAAAGCTTTTTTGGACGGCTTGATGGAAGTAAGCCCGACAGTGCGCAATTACAGGCGGGTGGCCGGCATCGCCAATGACCAGGTCACTTTGATAAAGGAATACCGCAATGCATACAAGCGATTTAAACAGGACAAAAATTTCAGCGCAGATGAACTGACTTATTTAAGCCATGTATATGATAACCTGTTTAAAGAGAGCCTGCGCAACTTAGACGACCTGCTTACTATAGTCACTGCAGGCAAGGCAAGGATGAGCGATGACGAACGATTGGAAGCTATAGACAGGATTTATGATGATATGCAGGATAAGCTGATGTTTCTCCGGGATTTTAATAACAACACGGCCATACTGGCTGTGCAAAAGGCTAAGGAGAAAAACGATGCAGAAACTATTAGTAAGATATATGGGTTGAACAACTAAACCGGTAAATATGGCAAAGTGCAGAAAGGCCGCCTGGATGGCGGCAGTGGGATTGGGATTGCCTTTTATAAGTCACGCACAGGGATTAGCTGACGAGATGAAAGGGATGCATGGCGTGCTGGATCAGCTTTATGATGAAATGATGCCGCTTTGCGGTCAGTTGATTGGCGTGGCCCAGGGATTAGCAGGCTTCGCAGCTATGTGGTATATCGCAGCAAGGGTGTGGAGGCATCTTGCCAATGCAGAGCCAATTGATTTTTACCCCTTGTTTCGCCCGTTCGCTATTGGATTTTGTGTTTTGATATTTCCATCTGTTTTAGCGATAATCAACGGCGTGATGAAGCCAACCGTTACAGCTACGGCTGCTATGGTGGAAAATTCCGATAAGGCTATTGCCGTCTTGCTGCAACAGAAAGAAGATGCCATCAAGCACTCCGATGTATGGCAAATGTATGTGGGGGCAAACGGCAGCGGCGACCGGGATAAGTGGTATAAATACACTCATAATAATGCAGACCCATCGGGTGAAGGCTGGATGGAATCTATCGGCAATGATATCAGGTTCTCTATGGCGAAGCTGTCGTATAATTTCCGCAACAGCGTGAAGGAATGGATGAGTGAAGTGCTTCGGGTACTGTTTGAAGCGGCAGCATTATGTATTGATACGCTGCGAACATTTCAACTGGTTGTGCTGGCGATTCTTGGCCCCTTGGTATTCGGCCTGTCCGTCTTCGATGGATTTCAACATACGCTTACTGCCTGGCTTGCCCGCTATATCAACATTTATTTATGGCTGCCCGTAGCCAATATTTTCGGAAGCATCATTGGCAAAATACAGGAGAAGATGTTACAACTCGACCTGTCTCAAATACAAACGCAGGGCGATACTTTTTTCAGCAGCACAGACGCCGCTTACCTGGTGTTCATGATCATTGGAATAGTGGGATATTTTACCGTTCCTTCCGTAGCCAATTATATTGTTCATGCCGGCGGCGGTGGCGGTGGCGCATTGGGTCAAAAGTTTACCAGTGTGATGAGCAGCGCTGCTACAACAACAGCAGGCAGGTTAGACAAAGGTTTAGACAATATGGCCAGCCTCCCGAAATATTACAAAGAAGGATACAGTGGTGCAGCCAGTGGCGAAGGTGTTGCCGGTGCAGCCGGGAGGGCGCTTGGGAACACGTCAGGATATATGGCTGACAAGCTCAAAGGGAAGTAATAATTAAACAGAAAGCAAGGGCATGTTTAAGAAAATGAAAAATATTGACACGGCTTTCCGGCATATAAGAGGGTTTACCATGCTGCTCATAGTGGGTTGCGTATTTATCTGCTGTTTCGCTTTATACAAAAGCTTCAGCCTGGTGTCCGGCATGAAAAACAAAATTTACATTCTGGCAAATGGAAAAGCGCTGGAGGCTTTTGCTGCTGAACGAAAGGACAATATCCCTGTGGAAGCAAGAGATCATGTAAAGACCTTTCATGAATTGTTCTTTACGCTCGACCCGGATGATAAAGCTATTACTGCCAATATTACCAAGGCATTATACCTGGCGGATGCCAGCGCCAAGCGCGTGTATGATGACCTGAAGGAAAACGGTTATTACGCCGGATTGATTTCCGGTAATGTCAATCAAACCATTACTGTTGATAGCGTGGCAGTGGATATTAATGAATATCCCTTCAGGTTTCGCTGTTATGCCACACAAAGCATTATACGCCCCACCAGCATTACTACCCGAAGTCTGGTAACGGAAGGCGCACTCCGAAACGTATCGCGAAGCGATAATAACTCTCACGGGTTCCTGATCGAGCGGTGGAGCATTATTGACAACAGGGATTTAAAAACAATAAGCAGAAAACAATAAATGCAACATCATGAAATTATTTCCGAAAAGAAAAGAAAATGGCGCGCAGCATAAGTCAAATACTATTGCGAAAGGCTGGGCAGGCTGGGTGACGAAGCGCACAGAAAAATTCTCACGCGGCACATGGATAATATTGCTTATTCTCTTTGTGTTACTCACCAGCGCGTATTGTGGTTATGTCATGATTGGTGCATTTACAAAAAACAGGAGCATTTTATTAACTGTTACACCTATCAAAAAACCCGCACATGCCAATGAAACAGGGGAAGCAGGAACAGGGGTTCCGGAAGCGGAATACCAACACATCAAAAAGTTTGGGTTGTTTATGGATAGCCTTGCCCATACTCCTTCCGGAAAGATGCTTTATGACAGTATAACAAGCCATCGCCCTGGCTTAATGGACAGCGTTCGGCTGGTTGAAAATTATTATGAACAATTAAAACAAAAACAATGGAAAAACAAGTAGCAGCTTCAAAGATGGCCAGGCAGCGCAGGTTTATGTTGGTGTTGCCGTTACTGATTCTGCCTTTTGTCACTATGGCCTTCTGGGCGCTTGGGGGCGGGCAGGTGGAAAAAGTACAAACGCAGGCCACGGTAAATAAAGGTTTCAACATTAACCTGCCGGATGCCAAGCTGAAAGATGATAAGAAAATGGACAAGCTGAATTACTATAACCTTGCCCAACAGGATTCATTAAAATTTTTGGAACTGGAAAAAAATGATCCTAACTATAAGGATATGGCTTTGGCTAATATGGACGGCTATCTTTCTAAACAATATGACAGTTTACCGAATGCGCTTAATGAAAGAAGTTTAAATACTTCTCTATACGGAAGCGGCCGGCATAATGATCCGAGCACCGATAAAATATACAGCAGGCTGGCAGAATTGAATGAACAGATAAATAAGCCGGTCACATCATCTGCCGAATACTATGATGCCAATCAAAACTTTCCGGACCGGTATAAAAATGATACAACCGTCAATAGTGCGGACATGGACAGGATGGAACAGATGATGAACAGGATGAATCAGCCTGCAGAGGATGATCCGGAATTAAATCAACTGGATGGCATGCTGGATAAAATTCTGGAGGTGCAACATCCGGAACGGGTGGAGGAAAAATTAAAACGAACTTCCGAAGCTAACCGGGGCGAAGTGTTTGCCGTAACATCAGAGCCCACTGATAACAGCATTACCCGATTGGGCACCGCTCAAATAACAAACAGTACAACCAATGGTTTTTATTCAATCAATGATGCGAAAGCTGTAATTGATTCGCAAAACGCCATACAGGCTGTTATCCACGAAACGCAGACTGTTGTTGATGGCTCCATTGTGAAATTGCGATTGCTGAACGATGTATTTATAAATGGCGTGCTCATTCCGAAAGACAACTTTGTGTTCGGCATTGCCTCATTGAATGGCGAAAGATTAAGTATCAGGATTAATAGCATCCGTTACAAAAATTCTTTATTTCCTGTCGCCCTGTCCGTATATGATATGGACGGACTGGATGGCATTTACATTCCCGGCGCCATTACCAGGGATGTTGCCAAACAATCAGCAGAGCGTTCCATCCAGGCACTGGGTTTAACATCTCTTGATCCCTCCTGGCAGGCACAGGCTGCCGGCGCAGGGATAGAAGCTGCAAAAACTTTATTCAGTCAGAAAGTGAAGCTGATTAAAGTAACGGTAAAGGCCGGCTATCAGGTTTTATTGCGAGACGAAAAGCAAAAACAAGCGAATTAAATATTTCAATTACTTAAAAAATTCCAGAAAATGAAAAAGATTAGTGCGGTATGGATAGTGGGATTTTTCCTGTTTATTACAATTTTTAAAGTTCAGGCGCAAGCAAACACAACCTGGCAGGTAAATGCAGTTAAGCCATATCACGTGGCCGTTGCTTTCTCCAAAACAACCAATGTCATTTTTCCTTATTCTATCATGAGTGTTGACATTGGAAGCAGGGATGTGCTGGCGCAAAAGGCTAAAGGGGCAGAAAACATTTTACAGCTAAAGGCTGCTAAAGACAGCTTTCCGCAAACCAATATCAGCATAGTAACGGCTGATGGAAAATTTACTTCCCTGCTGGTTGATTATGCAGAACAACCGTCGGTGCTAAACTTGTTACTGACAGATAAAGAAAAGCAAGGCAATCTGCCTGCTTCTTCCGAAGGCATTAATCAGCAGCAGTTGGAGCATTATGCCGCAATGGCTTTAATATCTAAAGAAAAGGCCAGAGGGATGAAGGATAATTCGTCCGGCATTCTTTTTAAACTGAACGGGCTGTTTATACATGATGACATTATGCTGTTGCGATTCAATATCATCAATAATACGGATGTCAACTATGATATAGGCCAGTTGCGGCTGTATATCCATGACGAGAAAAAAGCCAGGCGCACAGCAACACAGGAAATAGAAATATCTCCTTTGCTTGTATATAACAACATTAGCAAAGTCTCCGGCCGTACAGACCATACGACTGTACTGGGTGTTCCCAGGTTTACCATCCCTGACAAAAAATATCTTTCTGTGCAGCTTATGGAAAGGAATGGTGGCCGGAACATAGAGCTGCATGTAAAGAATAAGAAAATTGTAAAGGCCATCAGGATTGATTAGAAATTAAAGCCGTTGTGCAATGGATAAAGTGAGTAAGAAAGCGACATCATTCATGCAGTTCCACTCCGATAATATGATTTGTGGAATAAAAATCTGAACATGAAAATTCGAAAAGACGATTATCAGGATATACTTAGTTACCTCATAAGGAAACGTGAGGAAGGCTATGAATTTGTAGCCTGTCTGAATGATCCCTTTCCTGTCAATAAAGAAGGGCTATTCACTTTTTTTGCGCAATATGATGCGCAGCAGTTCTGCGATAAAATGTCAAATGATATATATATGATTATCTGGCAATACGGCCTGCATACAGAACAATGGCCGAAGCGCTCAGGGATAACTCGCTAATAATAGAAAAGAACGATATTGTGGATGTGTCATCAATGACATGCATGAGGAGCCAGCGATTAGAAAACGACCAATTAAATAACATCAAAAATTCAAAAATCATGAAGCAGAAAAATTTGGAATATCTGAAAGATCAGGTAAAGTACACAGGGTTTGGCGAAGGGCTGGAAAACGACCTGATACAGAAAATGCAAGATGGAAATACAGAGTTTAAACTGATCTATGAAACGAAGTACGGCAATGATACCGTAAACGCTACATTGAACTTCAGTCAATCGAAGCAAAGCGATATGTATTTCTTTAATTCCTACCATGTCAGCGTTCAAAAGGCAGACGAGGCAGAAGCGATGGAGCAAACCTTCTATATTAACAAGGGCAACAATATTACCCTTAAAGAAGCCTACAACCTGATGAATGGAAGGTCTGTGAATAAAGACCTAACCAATAAGGAGGGTGAAATTTATAATACCTGGTTACAGATGGACTTCAAGACAAGTGATGATAAAGGCAACTTCAGGCTGAAGCATTATCATGAAAATTACGGTTACGACCTGGAGGCCGCATTGTCAAAGCATCCTATTAAAGAGCTGACCAATCCTGATTTTAAGAACAGCCTGATGGACTCTTTGAAAAAAGGGAACCTGCAATCCGTAACGTTTCAGATAGATGGTGCTGAGCAAAAGCGGTATATCGAAGCTAACCCTCAATTCAAGGCCATCAATATTTATGACAGCAATATGCAGAGAATGGATAACCGCCAGTCCAAAAAAGAACAGCAGTCTGAAGGTGAAGCCCAGTCTGCTAAACAGGACAGTAAAAAAGGAAAAAAGCAAACACCTGCTGAAGAAGATAGCGCAGAGAAGCCCAAAGCCTTCAGGCGAAGGAAACATCAGCAAAGCGTTAGCTAAAAAACAGGCATTCTGAATTGTACGTCGCCATGGGCCGGATAAATAATTGTTATGATGGATAACAGAGTTTAGAGGCACAAACAATTTAGATGAGCAGATTGCTTTATGGATATTACGAAAGGAATGCCGCGCTATCGAAAAGCAGCTTTATCCTAATCTGCTGAAAAGGATGCTGCGCCGGTTGTTGATTGTTAATAGTTTTTGAAGATGGATCAGTTAAATATTTTAAACGGTTTCTTTTTAGCTATTCAGGATGATGGCCGCATCAGCATTACACATATCGGCATTTACGCTGCTTTGCTGCAATGCAGGATCGCTTCCGGCTTTGCAAACCCTATCCAGGTATTCAGCCATGAGGTTATGAAGATCGCCAAAATATCAGCATCAATAACCTATTATAAATGCGTGAAGGAATTAAGTGCGTATGGATATATTCACTACATGCCTTCCTTTAAGCGCAACCAGGCAAGCAGGATATATTTTCTCCATTAAATGCAATTGATAGAGATGCAATTTTTTAAAACAGCAAAGCCCTTATTGGGCTTTTGTTATCTAAAATACAGGAGGTGTGGGATGGAATCAAATGCAAAGAAAGGATTGGCTCCTGAAAAGGTCATTAAAATATTGGAAAAACACGGCACAAGTGTAACATTGGAGGAAGCAAAAATCATCTTGGAATTCATGCGAAAACTTGCCAGAATAACGGTTAATCAGTATCTTAGAGAAAAGTGATTCAATGTGGTTTCTACCAATAGAAAGTGATTGGTTTTTCTTATCTGAATAAAGTATTGCAATATGAAAATAGCAGATTTATATATAAGAGTTAGTACTGATGAGCAAGCTGATAAAGGTTATTCCCAACGTGACCAGGAAGAACGCTTATTGCGTTATTGTGAATTAAAAGACATAACCGTTAGAAACATTTATATTGAAGATTTTTCAGCAAAAACATTCAAACGGCCTGAATGGGCAAAACTATTAACCAATCTGAGAAGACAGCGTAATAACAAAACAACTGCACTATTATTGTTTACCAAGTGGGACAGGTTCAGCAGGAATGTATCGCAGGCTTACCAGACAATAGATATTTTGAAAACATTGAGGACAGAACCGCAGGCAATAGAGCAGCCTTTGGATATGTCTATTCCTGAATCCAAGATCATGTTATCGCATTACCTCACTATTCCGGAAGTAGAGAACGAAAGAAGAGCACTGAATGTATTCTACGGAATGCGAAGGGCAAAGAAGGAAGGGCGCTGGATGGGCACGGCACCTTTAGGCTATAAGAATAAGATAACAGAAAACAAGAAAAAATATATAGCCATACATGAAATTGAGGGGACATTATTAGAGTGGGCTTTTAAGCAGGTCGTGGAAAATAATTTTAATACGGAACAGATATGGAAGATGGTTAAAGTGAAAGCGAAAGGGTTACCAAGATTTAGTAAGAATAACTTTTGGGTGGCCTTGAGAAACCCTGTGTGCTGTGGCAAGATATTTATTCCTCCATTTAAGGACGAGGAAGGATATTTCGTAAGAGGCCAGCATGAGCCAATAATTTCTGAATCAGTTTTTGAAGAGGTCCAGTATATCCTTGATGGTAGAAAAAGAGCGATAAAGCCAAAGATTGTTTCTATAGACAACCTGCCGCTGCGTGGTTTCCTGAAATGTCCGAAATGTGGCAGGATGCTTACCGGAAGTGCCTCTAAAGGCAAGATGGGCAAATACTATTACTATTATCATTGTTCAGCGGAATGTGGAGTACGTTTTAATGCAGAAAATACCAATGACATATTTGTAAAACAATTAAGCGGGTTCATTCCTAAACCGGGTATGATTGAAGTATATATCGCTTCAATAATGCATGATTTTAAAAGTCAGACAAAACAACAAGACACAGAAAGAAAGCAGTTGATATCTCAGCTTGATGCGCTGAACACTCGGATGCAGAACGCAAGGATACAAAAGGTTGAGGGGGTATTAGATGATGATGATTTTATTATGTTGAAGAAAGATATGAATACCAAAATTGAGAAGTTAGAAGATGAATTGGGAAAACTATCCAATAAACATAAAGAGATAAATGGATTGTTGGAAACTGGCCTGAATAAGCTGTCAGGATTAGATATGCGATATATTGACGGTACAGTTGAAGAGAGAAGGGAAATCGTGAGTTCGATGTTCCCTGAAAATATCGTATTTGACGGAATGCAACATCGAACTCAAAGATTAAATTTAGCTGCAATGCTTATTTACCAGAGAAGCAGCGATTTAGCAGGACAAAAAAATGGGACAAGCCTTTCTTTTTTAGACTTGTCCCAAGAAGTGAACCCGCTGGGGCTCGAACCCAGGGCCCCAACATTAAAAGTGTTGTGCTCTACCAACTGAGCTACGAGTTCGCCGGTGGTGCCTGTAAGGACAGACATTTCCCGTTTTGGGAGTGCAAAAATAGGAGTATCAGATTACTGTACAAAATTTTTCTTCAGAAAAATTTTGTCTTTTTTATATATCCTCCTATTTCCAATAATGCGTAAAGCATAAACACGGGTGGATTACCGATATTGGTTTTTGTCCTTTTATTAAGTAGGTTTGCCACAAATAAGTGTATGGTGCAAATGAATGAATATTACAAAGACAAGGTAGCAATAGTTACCGGCGGTACGGATGGTATTGGCAGAGCGCTGGTAAATGCACTGTTAACGTTGGGAGCGAAAGTTGCTACCTGCGGACGCAACCATGATAAGTTATATGAATTACAGGCACAACACCCATCCCGGCCCCTACATACCCTGGTAGCAGATGTTACAAACGAATCAGATTGTAAAAGATTCATTGACTCGACTATTGCTGTTTTTGGGAAAATAGATATACTGATCAACAATGCCGGTATCAGCATGCGGGGACTTTTCAGGGACCTGGAACTGGATGTTATAAAACAGGTAATGAATGTTAATTTTTTTGGTGCGGTATATTGCACAAAATTTGCCCTGACATCTTTAATAGAAAATAAGGGAACGATTGTTGGTATCTCCTCCATTGCGGGATACCGCGGGTTGCCGGGACGCACCGGATATTCCTCGAGCAAGTTTGCACTACAGGGATTTTTAGAGTCGTTAAAAACCGAATTGAAAGATGATGGGGTGCATGTGATGTGGGTGAGCCCGGGCTTTACTTCTTCCAGGATAAGGGACAATGCGCTTAATGATAAAGGAGAACGTCAAAAAGAAAATCCGATGGATGAGGATAAAATGATGAGTGCCGAAGCATGCGCCCGACATCTGCTAAACGCAGTTATGAAGAAGAAAAGAACACTGGTGCTCACTTTAACAGGAAAGGAAACGGTTTTCATAAATAAATTTTTTCCGGGTCTCGCCGATAAACTGGTGCACAAATTTTATTTTAAAAACAAGGAATTAATAAAATAGAACAGCGTCTGGATGCCTGGTAATTACTATTTTTAAATAACTTGCATCCTAAAAAATTACGACAGGGCGGCTTTAACTTGCAATGAATTTTGTAACACTTACATCAGATATCGGGCACAATGATTACCTCATCGGGGCTATCAAGGCTCAATTGCTGCAAGCTAATCCCGACCTACAGCTTATTGATATTTCACATAATATTGCGCCTTTTAATTTTCCGCAGGCTTCTTATGTGTGCAGGGGTGCCTTTAAAAACTTTCCTGAATTTACCTACCATATTATACTCGTTAATCTTTTTGACAAAAAGCCCAAAAACCTGCTGCTGGCTTTTCATAAAAATCAATACATTTTCTGCGCAGATAATGGCCTGCTGAACATGATACTGGAAGAAAAACCCGATATGGTAATGGGTATCAAACTTGAAAAATCGGCTGTTAAAAACACGCTTTATTGTACCAAAATAATTGCCGAAACCATCTCCCGCCTGGCCAATGGAGAGTCGATCCAAAAAATAGGCATTCCTGATATAAACTTTTTTGAAAAAAATCCATTATTACCGGTCGAAAGTTCGGGCTTTATTGAAGGGCAGATCATCTTTATCGACAATTTCGAAAATGTGATCGTAAACATTACACGGCAACAGTTTGAAGAGCAGCGCCAGGGAAGATCGTTTAAGATCGTTTTCCTGAGAGATGAGGTCATTAACAAGATCAGCGAGTCTTATGCTGATGTGCAGGATGGCGAAAAACTGGCCATTTTCAACAGCGCAGATTACCTCGAAATAGCGATTAACAAAGGAAACGCAGCCGGGCTTTTCGGACTGAAAGGCTATTCAGATAAAGCCAACCACTCTGCTGCCATTATGCAGAATCAGCTGTTGTATCAAACCGTGAAAGTATATTTTGAATAAGGGCTTTATGCCAGCGGGAACTCAAGTGTAAATACAGAACCCTTTCCCAATGTACTGTCCACCTTAATAGTGCCATTATGAGAATCGGTAACAGATTTTACATAATTTAAACCTAAACCGAAACCTTTAACATTATGCAGATTACCGGTATGTGCCCTGTAAAATTTTTCAAATACCCTTTTCTGTGTTTCACGGTTCATACCGATACCATTATCTTCAAACTTCATTATGATCCTATCGCCTGAATTGGAAGTTGCTATTTTCAGGCGAACGGGTACATTTTCCTTAGAATACTTAAGGGCATTATCAATCAGGTTATTCACCAGATTTGTAAAGTGTACCTCATCGGCCTTAATAATATCCTGGGATGCTTCCAGTTTTAGTTCGGCATCCCCATTCTTTTCATGCAACTGCAATTGAAAATTATCAACCACATCTTCAATCACACCATGTACAGACAGAGGGATCACATCCAGTTCTGTTTCTCTTTTTTCAATTTGTGATGCCTTCAGGATGGTTTCCACCTGCTTATTCATCCGCTGGTTTTCTTCTTTAATAATGCCGCTAAAGTAGCCCATCCGATCCCTGTCACCCATTACCTTTTCGTTTTTTAAAGCATCCACGGCCAATGAAATGGTGGCTATGGGCGTTTTAAACTCATGGGTCATGTTATTGATAAAATCGTTCTTAATATCGCTCAGCTTTTTTTGTTTTAACATCGTATATACTGTAAGATAAAAAGCCGAAACAATGATCAGTGTAAACAGAACAGCGAGCAGTATGCTCCAGATCATCTGCCGCTTTACAAAGTTCTTCCAGTTCAGGGTAATAATGATCAGCGCCTCATCACCTGTTATATTCTCCGAAGCGGAACCACTTTGAGAGCGGATCAGGTTTGTCGGCGGAATGTAATTATGTAAGGAATCCACATAAGCATCCCAGAAGTTCTCAGATTGCCGCTCAATACTCGGGCGCGATAAAAGATCTCCCGAAAAGATCGCATATTCAAATTTAATTTTTTTCAGATCGGCTTTATCAAAAGCATTTTTGATCCTTCTTTCAATCTCATCGTTAGAAAGTTTTGAACCGATAGTGATAGAGCTGAACGGGTCGAATATGTTTTTCTGCGAAAATAATCGTGGCAGATCATTACCTGCAGAATTAATATACTTATCTCTTAACGATCCAAATTCGTAACTAAGGCTTTGATAAACATTATCGATTTTTTGTTTTACCTGGTCCTCGCGAAGCGCAATAAGATTCTTCAGCCAGGATATCTGCATGATAATAATGCCGATCAGGGACAAAGTAATTAAGACAGTTATTGATGAAAACAATTTCTTCACGGCAGCAAATATAATCATAGCTCAAAACCTGTGCACTATTATATCTTTTTAGCGTCATATTTAACTTTTTGTAAAGCACCAGGCGGCCACCCGCTGTTTAATTTGTCAAAAAAATTACTATATTGGACGTATGATTCAGCTTACACCCGGAACTTTCTTAGTTGCGAATCCGCATTTAAACGATCCTAATTTTTTAAGAACCGTTATATTTCTTTGTGAACATAGCCATGAGGGAAGTTTTGGATTTGTGTTAAACCGGAAACTGAATTATACCGTAGATGAACTGGTTCCGGAACTGGGAGATTTTCAATTGCCCGTATTTGAAGGGGGACCGGTGGAATTGAACACATTACATTTCCTGCATCAATACCCTGATGAAATTCCGGGTGGAAAAGAGATTATTGAAGGAGTATACTGGGGCGGCGAATTTGATAAGTTGATAGAACTGATTAATTCAAGAACCGCAGATATACAAAAGATACGTTTCTTTTTAGGATACAGCGGCTGGGGAGAAAAACAGTTAGAGGCGGAAATGGGAGAAAAAACCTGGATTGTTGCCCCTGCTACAAGAAAATTCCTTTTTGGTAATCATGAAAAAGTATTATGGAAAGAAGTTCTTAAAGAGCTTGGCAGCGAATATGAGTTAATTATTAATGCGCCCCTGGATCCGAGGTTAAATTAAAGCCCGCCTTACAAAATGCTTACTTTCATATTTCATCTGCTGTACAACTACACACCCTTATCCTGCTGAAAAAAATTCAATAACAGACGCATGAAAAAATTATTTACTATTTGTTTATTCGCGAGCACATTTTTCCTGCCTGGTTGCGGTACCATTCAAAACGTTGCAGGCAGTCTTTCCGGTTTAGAAATCTCACAGGGATTAAAAGAAGCGCTTACTAAAGGACTGTTCAGTGGTTTTGAAGCCTTTTCAAACCCCGCCCAGGGAAACGCGCTGGTACGTTTTGCTTTTCCAGGGGAGGCTGCAAAAATTGAAAAAACATTAAAGGACCTGGGTTTAACTGCTGCTGTGAATAATGTAACTTCCAAATATACTAATGCCATGTCCCTTGCGGTAAAAAGTGCCCAGCCTGTATTTTTGGATGCCGTTAAAAATATGAGTTTTAGAGACGCCGCCTCCATACTGCTCAGTGCAAACCGGCATGCCGCAACAGAATATTTCAAGTCCAGCATGAGTCCGCAGCTGATGACCGCTTTCCGTCCGATTGTTGACAGCACCGTTCGTACAACAGGAGCAGGCAATGAATATGGAAACATTGTAAAAGCCTATAACGCCATACCGTTTATCAGTAAAAAGCTTGAACCAAGCCTGAATGATTTTATAGCTGCAAGGGCAATTGATGCCATGTTTTTGTATATGGCCGATAAGGAAGCGGATATCCGCTCAAATGCTGCAGCGCGCACCACTCCACTGTTGCAAAGAGTATTTGGATATGCCGATGCGCAACAGCGTATAAAGGCGGCAGGCAATTAGTTTAAAAGAGCAGCATCATAAAAAATATAAAATATTTTGCTAACTGCTTAACCATACCAAAAAGTCAGTCATTTTGGTTTTATTTATAATGATATCAGGTGCATTGTCTACCTTTAGTTTAACCATCAGCTTGCGGGAGTATCCCTGAAGTACTTCATCCACAGCTTCTTTATTTAAAAGCACCTGCCGGTTCACCCTGTAAAACCGGTCGCCGCACATTTTTTCAATCTCATCCAGTGGCTTATTCAGATGATATTTCTGATTATTCAAAGTAACCAGGCTGGTACTTTTATTTTCGGTATTAAAATAAGCGATGTCAGCAATTTTTACCGGCCTGATCTTTTCACCGAATTTGATGAGCAGTGAGGTTACTTCTTTAACTGCAATTGGGTTATCATCTGCAACATGCCTGAATACTCTTTCATAATCAAATATTTTTTTGGCGATAGCTGTATATATCCACCGGTATTTTGCCAATGCTTCCGCTATATCATCCTGGCTGAACGGTTTCAAAATATAGCCGATGCCATTAGTTTTAAAGGCCTGTAATGCATACTGTTCATGGGCCGTTACAAAGATTACGGGCACATCAACCGGAACTGTTTTGAATATTTCAAAACCCAGCCCGTCGGCCAGATGAACATCACAAAATATCAAATCGGGCAACCTGCCATTCCGGAAGAAGGCCACGGACTCGGCTATTGTCGAAAAGATCCTGATCACCCGGATATCAGTATCTATTTCCGTCAATAATTCTTTTAAATAGTTCGCAGTATAACTTTCATCTTCAATAATTACTACCTGCATCCGTCCAAAGTTTTATAAAGAGATATTCAATTTGTCATCGGTTTTCCTGCCATCGGCATATTCCCTGTCAGGCAATCTGCGTTTGCGCTTTATATCAATACGATATCATTGGCATGCGCCGCGATAATATTTTTTTCCTTCAGATACTTTTTTAGTTCCATGCTGTTCAGTTTGGCTTTTGCCACGCCAATAATGGTCTTGTCCTCGTTCATCAGCTGCACTACTTCTCCGGCAGCAAAACTTCCTTCTATTCCGGCTATACCCACCGTAAGCAGGCTTTTACGTTCGCTTACAGCTTTTGCAGCTCCTTTATCCAGCTGAATATTTCCTAATGTAATGGAGCCGCTTGCCAGCCACTTCTGACGGTTCTTCAGCGCAGATCTTTGGGCATGAAACCAGGTGCCTGTCTTTTTGTTCAAAGCATCGGTTATAGGGGTCAGCGATTGTAGCCCGCACATGATCACATGAATCCCCAGGTTGGTAGCCAGCCTGGTAAATGTAAGCTTGGATAACATACCTCCGAGTCCGAATTCAGATTTTTCTCCTTTCCTTACTAAAGACAGCACTGCTGTATCGATTGCTTTTACTTCCCGGGTAATCTTTTTTTCATTGTCTAAAAAACCTCCTACCGAAGTACAAAGCACCAGGCTATCTGCATCAAATGCGATAGCAAGGAGCGTGGCCAGCTCGTCGTTATCCGAAAACTTTAATTCCAGGTCGCTGATCACATCATTTTCATTTACTACCGGTATAACATTATGCGACCAGAATGTTTTAAAAGTATCGCGTAACTGCAGGAATTGTTTACGGTTGCTGAAATGCGATCGTTCGCATAATGCCTGAGCTACGGTAAGACCGCTCTTTTTAAAACAGCTCCGGTACAATTGTATGAGAATGGGATTGCCTATAGCAGCTGCCACCTTACGTTGCAGCAAAGTGCCTTTATACCCATCAATATATTTCTTGCCGCTGCTTACCGCGCCGCTGCTTACCAGAACAATTTTATATTGCCTGTTTAAATGGCTTACATCAGCTACAATCTTTTTAATAATGGCTTTATTAATATTGCCATTAGCGTTGGTAATAACTGCCGAACCTAATTTGATCACTAAAACCTTTTGCCTCATAAAATAAAATGTATTGCAAACCGACATGATCCCGATAATTATCGGGATTCAGGCCAAAATTATAAAAAGGGCATGAAACATTTCATCAAAGGTTCCTCCTGGCTAAAAATAATAAATAAACATACAGGAGAAATGTACTATTACGGCCGTTTAGTTGTATATGCGGGCCGCAGACAACGGACTATTGACTATAGTTTTCCGCCGGATAACCGCTCCAGCACATAATAAGTGATCGGACAAAATTCACTGTTCTTTAAAGTAAGGGTTGACCGTTTTATAAGTACATCCTCATCGGTATAGGGGAAACGGGCACAATCTGAAGGCCGCTCTTCGTAAATATTGCAGGTATTATCCGCAGCTAAAAAAGGACAGGGCGATGATTTTACTACAAAATCCCCGTCCTCATCCACACGCAGATAAGTGTCGATAAATACACCCTCCTTTAACCCCAGGTATTTGGAAATGCGTTTTATATCGGGTGTCTTAAAGCGCGGAGAATAATTCTTGCAACAATTGGCGCAGCCAAGGCAGTCTATGTTTTCAAAAGCTTCCTCATGCAATGCCGACAAGGCTTTCAACACTTTATTCTTATCTGCGCGTTTTAAAAACTGCTGGTATTGCCTGCGGTGCTCTTTCGATCTTTTTTCCCAGTTATGTAAAATGTCTTTGCTCATTCATTCAATCTTACGGTGTACCTGTTCAGAAAAACCAGCAACTGTATAAAATAATAAAAAATTCCATTATTCTCCGGCAAAATAAGCTATTCTGTCTGCTATTTCAAGATTTTCAAAAGCAGACTGATTATTCATCTTTAATAAAAAAGAACAAGCTTTTTAATAAAATAAATTGTAATTTAGACAATTAATTAATGCGGACTAAAAACTTGCTGATATGAAAAAAGTTTTGCTCTCGGGCGTTCTTATTTTTTCAGGCTTCCGGTTATATGCGCAGGCAACTCCGCCGGACTCGGTCTATCTGTTTTCATACGCTACCACCCGGGACCAGGGAAGAAGCGGCCTGCGCTTTGCATGGAGCACAGATAAGCAAAACTGGCGGCCTATAGGTGTGGATTTGGGATTTGTAAAATCAGATTACGGACGCTGGGGAAGCGAGAAAAGAATGATAGCCCCCTTCTTATTTCAGGGCCCAAACGGGCTGTGGCACTGCATCTGGAATTTAAGCCCCGATAACGGAGCTGTTGCTTACACCACTACCCGGGATATGCTGTCCTGGATGCCGCAGGCTTATTACATTACAGAAAATGATCTGAAAATTTTCACTCCCCCGCAAATAAAAGAAGAACGTAACAAACGACTGGGTATAATCGTATCAGGAACCTTCGAAACAGGTACGCTTAATAAAGTGCCCCGGAGCCTTGTGGAAGGAATGATCCAAAAAGAAAAGACAGATGCTTATCGGCATCAGCTTTGGAATGAAAACACAAAAGAGGACGCGATCCGCTTTGCATCGTTGAAACCCTTAACGGTCTCCCTGACTCCCCAGGTTACCGGTTCCAAAAAAATAAGCACCCTGTTAGTGGGCGCTTTCTTCGAAGATATTAATTATGCCGCCGATGGAGGGCTTTATGCAGAATTAGTGCAAAACAGGGACTTTGAGTATGCCCCTGCAGATAAAGAAGGAAGAGACAGCGGCTGGAACAGCAAAAAAGCGTGGCGTATATCCGGTAAAGGAATCGATTTTAAAATAGAGTCGCAGCGTCCCGTTCATCCCAATAATCAACATTATGCAGTTCTGAAAACAACCCGGCCCGGCGGAGCGCTTGTAAATGAGGGTTTTGAAGGCATAGCTGTTAAAGCCGGCGAAAATTATAATTTTTCCTTATGCGCAAGAATGCTTTCCGGCAACCGCGGCAAATTACTGATAAGGTTAGCAGATAAGAATGGAGCGCCTGTTGCAACAGGGGTTATTACCGGCATTACTAAAGACTGGAAAAATACAGGTGCTGTTTTAAACGTTACCAAAACGACTGATAATGCCCGCCTCGAAATAATTCCTCAATCCAATATGACCATCGCATTGGATATGATCTCCCTGTTCCCGCAAAAAACATTTAAAGGCCGGAAGAACGGGCTCCGGGCCGATCTTGCCGAAGCCATTGCTGAGCTGCATCCTAAATTTATCCGTTTTCCCGGGGGATGTGTGGCGCATGGAGACGGGATCGAAAACATCTATCACTGGAAAAATACAGTGGGACCGCTGGAAGCCAGGAAGCCACAGCGGAACCTGTGGGGATATCATCAAACAGCAGGTTTAGGCTATTTTGAATATTTCCAGTTCTGCGAGGATATTGGGGCGCTGCCTTTGCCAGTAGTGGCTGCCGGCGTTCCCTGTCAGAATTCAGGCAGTTATGGCCATCCGTTAGGCGGACAGCAGGGAGGCATTCCCCTGTCCGATATGAAAGCCTATATACAGGAAATACTCGATCTGATCGAGTGGGCTAACGGAAGTCCTGCCACCCAATGGGGGAAAGTACGTGCCGCCGCTGGACACCCCAAACCATTTAATTTAAAATATATTGGTATCGGTAATGAAGATCTTATTTCAACTGTTTTTGAAGAGCGGTTCGAAATGATATATAATGCTGTAAAAGCAAACCATCCTGAAATAACGGTTATCGGAACCGCCGGGCCATTTTTTGAAGGATCCGATTATAAAGAAGGGTGGCGTTTTGCCCGCAAACTTAATGTTCCGATGTTAGACGAGCACTACTATGTATCCCCTGCCTGGTTTATTTATAACCAGGATTTCTACGATAAGTATGACCGGTCGGGCCCGAAAGTTTATTTGGGTGAATATGCTGCTCATTTGCCCGGCAGACCTAATAACCTGGAGACGGCTTTGGCAGAAGCTATTCATTTAACTGCCCTGGAACGCAATGGCGATGTGGTGAGCATGTCTTCCTATGCACCGCTGCTGGCAAAGGAAGGGCACACACAATGGAACCCGGATATGATCTATTTTAACAACACTGCTGTAAAACCAACTACGGGCTATTACGTGCAGCAATTGTTCAGTAAAAATGCCGGCGATCAGTATATCCCGGCCAAAGCTGTTTATTCGGATAATAATGAAAAAGCAAATAGTCGTTTCGCCTGGTCAGTAGTCAAAAATGCAGATCATCTTTTTCTGAAACTGGTAAACCTGTTACCGGTAAGCACCAGTGTTGTGCCAGATCTTAAAGATTTTACGATTGATCGTTCCCCGATCATTAAAACAGTGCTGAGTGGAAATCCTGATAGTAAAAACATGGTGCCGGTTCAAACCACAGCCGATCCGGATGAGATTGAAAAACTGGTACTTCCCCCCTACTCTTCTACGGTGCTGAAGATAAAACTGCATGAACCGGTAAAGAAATAGAAAATATTTTACAGCGACTGCAGTATATCTTTTACAATGTCTATTGATAAGGGTTTGGGAACGTATGCTTTAACATGGGGATAAGATTTACTTCGGCTCCTGTCTTCCGGCTCGGCGGACGAACTGACAATATAGATTTGTATATGTTGCGTTGCTTCCTGCGGTATTTTAATAAACTCTTCCATAAACTCCCAGCCATTCAAAATGGGCAGGCCTATATCCAATAAAATTAAATCGGGAGCCGTTTTATTTTCTTTAATTACTTGCTTTAAAAAAGTAATGGCCTCAAAACCATTTTCTTTAAAAGTGATATCTAAATTTTCACCTGTTTTATCCAATAATTTTTTTGCAATTAGTCTAAAAATCGGATCATCATCAACAACCAAGATTCGTTTTGGATATGTCATTTTAAATTAAATTTATTAATGCCGCTCACTTTAGCCGACCATTTTCAAAAAGTAACCATTCCAAGAAATACAAGCGGTTTTTAGGAAAATATCCAAAACCTTTGATTTCTGGTTGAGGGCAAAAACATGGTGCAAACGTAACATTTATTGTTCAATAAAATTAACCCAAGTTGATTTGTTGGACATTTGAATAGTATACTCCTTATTAAGTTATTGTGTATAAACATGTTGCAACAGTATAAAAAGTTTATGATTTTTGTTAAATGTTTACCGGTCTGTATAAAATTAAATTACTGATGGTGGTATTTTTCGTTTTTTAAAATGGTACAGGCGCGGTATACCTGCTCTGCAAGAATCAGGCGGACCAACTGATGCGGAAATACAAGTTTTGATAAACACCATTGCATATTAGACCTGGTTAAGACGGTTTTATGGACCCCAAATGCACCTCCTATTAAAAAAACAATCTTTTTGATTGCGGCATTGGCACAGCTTTGTATCTGAACGGCCAGTGCCTCAGAAGTCAATTGCTGCCCCCTTTCGTCAAGTACGATTAAAAAATCATCTTTCTGCAGCCTGGCAAGAATGCTGTCCGCTTCCATTTTTTTGAGCTCATCGGCGCCGATTTTTCCGGCATTTTTAGGAGAAGGCACAATTTCCCAATCCAGCCCGAAATAATGGCTTATTCTTTTAGAAAAATCTTCGATACCCTGTTTTACATAAGGTTCATGGGGCTTGCCAATGGACCAGAATGCTATCTTCATTTACATAGAATTAATTTTATTAAAGCAGTTAAAAGAAAAGCGCTGTAAAACCATCAGCACTTTTCAACAGGACGAAGATACTTTTTTATTAGCAAGGGAAAAATTATGAATGGTGAAGGATGAAGGATGAATTTTCAACATGCTTCACCAATTATTTATTAATTTAGCCGCTTTATAAAAGCATTTTAATTATGCCAGAAGTTCAAAACAGGCAATTCCTCGATTTTGAAAAGCCCATTAAAGATTTATTGGACGAAATTGAGTCAGCCACCGATCGTCAAAAGAAAACGGATATCGATCTTTCAGCACAAATTGAACAGCTCGAAAAGAAAGTGACAGAAACCCGTAATACGATCACCCATAATTTAACCGATTGGCAGCGCGTGCAACTGAGCCGCCACCCGGACAGACCCTATACACATAAGTATATCGAATTGATGACCGAGAATTATGTGGAGTTGTATGGCGACCGCAATATAAAAGATGACAAAGCGATCGTGGGCGGGTTTGCTTCGCTTGACGGGCACACGGTAATGATCATCGGGCAGCAAAAGGGTTCTAATACCAAAAAGCGCCAGCTGCGCAATTTTGGCATGGCTAACCCCGAAGGTTACAGAAAAGCATTACGCCTGATGAAGCTGGCAGAAAAGTTTAACAAACCGGTTATTACGCTAATTGATACTCCCGGCGCTTACCCTGGCCTGGAAGCTGAAGAACGGGGACAAGGCGAAGCCATAGCCCGGAATATTTACGAAATGATGCGCCTGAGCGTACCTGTGATCTGTGTGGTAATTGGTGAAGGCGCCAGTGGCGGCGCTTTAGGTATTGGCGTAGGCGACAGGGTATATATGATGGAAAATACCTGGTATACGGTGATCTCTCCGGAGAACTGCAGCACGATTTTATGGCGCAGCTGGGATTATAAAATGAAAGCTGCAGAACAACTAAAACTCACTGCAACAAAAATGAAAGAGTTTGGCCTTATAGACGGAATTATTCCGGAACCCGATGGCGGCGCCCAATGGGACTATGCCCGGGCCGCTCAAAGTTTAAAGCAGCAGTTGATTGCAGGCCTCGCTGAAATAAAGGACATTGATCCGCAGAAACGTATTAATGCCCGTATTGCCAAATTCAGCAAAATGGGCTTCTGGGAAGAAGTATAAATTGGAGTTGGCGGTTTGACGGTGTCTATTTTTATTAACCGGCTTCACAGCTACTATCGTCGATCTTGTGTCACTCACTTCAATTGCTCAATAAACCCCAACAATAAATGTACGAATGTCAGATGTATGATGTACGCGTGCTGTCATCTGTTAACTATCATCAGTCATCATACATGTCAAAATCTCAAATTTCAAATCATAAATCATCCATTCTCTCATGTCTTTACAACAAAAACTTACCGGCACGGGTATCGCAATTGTAACACCCTTTACTCCTAACGGCGATTTCGACTGGCCGGCATTAGAAACATTAATCAACTTCTGGATTGAAAATAAAATAGAATATCTCACTGTAGCCGGCACTACGGGAGAAAGCGCTACCTTAACAAGGGAAGAAGAACAGGTGCTTTTCGATTTTGTAAAAGAAAAAGTGGCAGGGAGGACCGGTCTTGTTGCCGGTATTGGCGGTAACGATACCCGCGAAATACTTTCTGCATTTAAAACAATGAAGCTGGATGGTTATGATGCCATCCTTTCGGTATCGCCGTATTACAACAAACCCCGGCAGGAAGGCATTTACCAGCACTACAAAGCTATTAATGATGCCGCCCCACTGCCGGTAATTATGTACAATGTGCCCGGCAGAACCGGCATGAACGTAAACGCCGAAACTACTTTACGTATAGCTGAAACATGCAAAAACATCATCGCAACAAAAGAAGCCTCCGGGAATTTTGATCAGATCAACCAGATCGTTAAAAATAAACCTGCTGACTTTATGATGATCAGCGGGGATGATGCCATTACCTTACCTATGATGGCGCTGGGCGCCCAGGGGGTTATTTCAGTAATAGCCAATGCTTACCCTGGCGAATTTTCTGAAATGGTGCGCTTATGCCTTGCCGGTAAATTTGCCGAAGCATTGCCCTTGCATTTAAAATATACCGATGTGATCAATTCTATGTTCAGCGAAGGCAGCCCATCGGGTGTAAAGCAATACCTCAAAGAAATGGGGTTATGCACCACCGATTGCCGGCTTCCGGTAGTTCCGGTAAGCGAAAAACATGCAGCTTATATTAAGGACCTGATGAACAGCTTATAACAACAGAAGAATATTATTAAAAACTGCATCGTATTCAGGTACAGTTTTTTTATGCCCTTTGAGAAGCACAGCGATTTATTCATGTAAGCGATTATAAGACCCCGGGCTTTTCTATCCCTTTTCAAACATCTCCTTTAATTCGGTAGCATCGCCCGGTTTCATTTTACCTCCTAATATCAGCCGCACCTGCCTGCGCCGCAACGCGCCATTGTATAACGCTACCTCTTCTTCGGTTCCCGGTTCGAGGGGCGGAGCAGGGATAGGTTTGCTGTTTTCGTCAAGTGCCACAAATGTATAATATGCCGTATTACTCTGGTATTTGTGCTGGGTTACCAGATCTTCCCCCCATACATTTAAAAAAACCTCCATAGAAGAATTAAAAGCCCTGGTTACCCGTGCTTCAATATGAACAGCATTACCCAGCCTGATTGAATTCATAAAAGAAAGATTGTCAACTGACGCTGTAACCACAGGTGCATTACTGTGTTTTTGTGCAGAAAGCGCTGCTGCAATATCCATCCAGTACATCAATCTGCCTCCCATCAGATTGCCAAACACATTCGTATCGTTAGGAAGTACCAGTTCTGTCATGATCACTAAACTATCGGCAGGTTTTTTTTCCATATTAAAATTTTGGCAAAGGTAACGAGTTCAGGGTTCATGGTGCGTGGTTCAAGTTGCAGGTTTCAGAGGAAGGCCAAAGGCCTAAAGCGTAATGCTTAATGCCGGTTCACCCATTCATCATTACCTGTCGGCTCCGTATCAGCAGCGCTCTCCCTGCGGTGCCAATGACGTATCTGCGATATGCTAATGGCTAGTCGTCTTTTCGATGAGTTCCGCACAATGGAACGAAGAGAAATCTGCTGAAATGGAGAAGATTTCTCTTTCCGCTTCGCTGCGTTCGGAAAGGACGATCCTTTTTGTCATCACCGCATTGATTTTGCCTGCCTGCCGGTAGGTAGGCACCGCAAATCCTTGAGTCGAGATGACGGTACTGTTATTTGTTTACGCTATTCAAAATTTATCACCCATCGCTTACTCCATTTTTTCTTCAAGATGCGCCAGCTTACCGTCAGCAGTCATCCCTTCTATTACCACGCGAAAAGCATCTGTAACATCATTATTATTGAAAGTAAGTACTACATGTTTGGTCCTTGGGTCCACTATAATGTTTGGATTCCAGTAAAGCGTGGTACGTACATCCCTGTCGGCACCCGGCGGTATTTCTGTACTCAGGTATTTAGGTGAATAAAATTCCCGTATAGCAGTATATCCGTAAACTTTGCTGCTGGGTATGCCTTTGCTGGGATCGCGTTGCACATCATCCCCCCTGCGTGTGTAAATGGCGATAGCGCCATTCGCCCCGTTAAAACCGCCCATAAATGGAGGCCGGAAAGCTTTTATATAAGCTACATCATTGATATTAATACCGGACACCATATCTGCATCTGTCGGCATTTCATCTACATATAGCTGAGGAGCCCCGCCCCGCCAGCTCAATTGGGCACCGGAGCCCTGTCCTGTAATCTGGAGCCCGGCTACTTTTCCCTGCAAATAGCTGAAAATATCCCCTACTTTTCCGAAGGGATCATTAATTACATCAAATTGTATGGCATCTCCGCCGCTGAACAGCCCGGAAGCGTATTTTTCATCCATTTTTTCCACTACAGATTGGGCTTTGGCTTTTACCGTAACGGTCTCCAGTTCTTTATATTTACTTTTCTCCACATTATTGTTAAACTCGCCGGCCAGCAATAAATGTCGCCAGTTGCCTGTAGTATCGGGCCATAGCATATCCGAAAAACTGCTGCCAACCGGTGGTACCCGAAGCTTATTAGGCATGAACGACATCGTCAGACCTTTCAGGTTCTTATCCTGGAACTGGTAATATATCTGCGCCGTATCAAAAAGTATAATGGAAGGATCATTAAAACTGCCATCTCGTTTCAGTGGCATCAGCACAAATTTGTTATCTGCTTTTTTCTGAGTAAGGATCATCGTTGCAAAAGAATTATCGCCAATTGCACCGGGAACTGCTCCCTGCACCGTTCCCGAAAGGGTAAGGTAGGATGTATCTTTAGGGTAAAGTATAGCCGGCTGCTTTCCCGACACTACCTGTTGCCAGTTGATCCGGCGCCACCCGTTGGTAAGCATTACCAGGTCAAGCTGTTGCTGCTTCATATCAGAAGGTGCTGTAAAATAATAGGCCGGATTGTGCACTTTTCCTTTAAGATCGCTGGTAAGCATTAATGTTGATAAAATATTTTCACTGGTATCCGCATCAATGCTCAGATCTGTAACCGACACCGATAAGGAAGAAGCAATATTTTCAGGAACCGTTATTTTAATTTCATCACGGGCGCGGTAGCTTAATCCCCATCGCTGCACTTCCATCTCGGGTTTGAAAATATACGGTGCATTATTATCAATATAAGTAATACGTTCGGCAAGCGGCTGCCATCCTTTATCAAAAACAGTAATAGTTAAAATACCGTAAGGTAAATTAGCCGTAGGCACAATCCCTGCAATATCACCTTTTGCAGATTTTGCAATGTTAAAAACAGGGTGGTTAAACATGGTACCAACAACATATACGCTATCAAGTTTGGCAGAAAGATCTTCAGAAAGCATTACTTTAAAATCTCTGCGGCCTGCTGAAATGGCTACCTGCAATCCTGCACCCGTAGATTTTATATCCGGCAGGGATGTTGTATGCTCCACATTTTGCTCGTCTTTCCATTTGGCCGTATAGGTGGTACCCGGTTTGGGTTTTAATGAAATATACCCCATACCATCGTGCTGCACGCTCAGGCTATCAACCAGTTTACCATCACTTGCGGTAATCCTTCCTTTTATCTTTACCGGCCGGCCCCACTGATCCCTGGCTTTAAAAGCGATCTTCCCGTTTATGCCCGCAATAGCGTCTCCGCCTTCAGGGAAGAACTCAAGCACCGGTTTAATCGTTATTTTCCGGGGAGCCTTCAAAGAATCGCTGTTAAGAACATTGATCGCCTTGCGGTAAATAATCGAAGAATCAAAATTCAACATCCAGCTTGTATAGGCTTTTACGGCTATATATTGCCCTTTGTAACCTGCAGGAATATCAAACTGCCCGTTTGTCAGGCCATCCACTAACGGAGCGGTGGTATGTTGCAGTATGTTGCCCTTATCATCTATCCAGTCCACATAAAAGTTTTTACTTTCAGTTGCTGCCACCAGCTCTGTTAAAAGATATGCCTTAAACCAGATCGTTTCTCCTGGTACATAAGATGATTTATCATAATGAAGGTAAGCCCGTTCTTCGCTAAACCGGGCAGCATAATCCTCAAGCCTTGCAGTAATATCCTGGGCATTTGCAATACCCGATAAGATAAATGTGAAAATAAATATTAAAAAAGAGTGTGCTGAACCAGAGCCTGACAATTTATACTTCATCTGTTTTTATAATTTTGAACACTTCTTAAGATCGTGCGGCGATTCCGCGGTTTCCACTATCTGAACTGAAAATTAAACCTGTAAGTGCTTACAACAAAATGTTTGCAAATATTTACAGTAATTTTAGCAAAAAATTTTTATTATTTACCATTCACAACAATAACCTTTTCTTCAAAGTGATGGCCTCAGTTTTGCATAAAAGGGAATAGCAATCTTGCGCCTGGTTGAGTCCAGCACCAACTGCGCAGCCTGCCTGCCCATTTCTTCAAATCCGGTAGAAAAGGTTGAGATTCCCTGCAGGATTAATTTTTTCAGAGGGGTTTCGTTATAGCTGATCACCCCGATATCTTTTCCTATTTCCAGTTTTGAATCATTTATCTTCTCTATCAGGGTAACCAGATCGTCTTCCATCAAACTGATATATACGGTACCCGGCTGAAGCGTTTCTTTACGGATATCGTTCACCACAGCGCCCGAAAACGCGTATTCGTGGCAAAACTTTTTAAATCCTTTTGTAATCTCGTCAGGGAAATAAGTGTAAGAAGGCACCATTATTTTCAGCGCTTCGTATTTTTTCAGTCTTTCCAAAGCCTCTTCCAGGGCATTATAAATATCTTCTTCAAAATTCTCGTAAACGGCGCTAAACGCTCCCTCCACTCCCGGCACCAGTTTATCCAGTAATATTAACTTATCCTTGGGTATGGTATTTAATATTTCATAGGCATTTTCACCGCTTTCCAGGAAGTGGGCAATAATTACATAATGGGAATAGTGTTTGCCTGCATGGGTCAGCAATTTCTTAAAAAGATTAAAATCATTATTGTAAATATAAAAATCGATCACCGCATTTTCGCCCAGTGTTTTTACAAAAGAGTCGTAAATAATCTTTTTATGGGCGCTGAGCTTATTAAACAAAAGAAAAACCTTAATATCGTTTTTAACATCGGTATTTTTTACAAAATATCCCTTACCCGGCACAGAGCCCAGTATGCCCAGTTTTTTCAGGTATTTGTAAGATTTTTCAGCTGTATCCCTCGATATATCAAATTCAAAACTCATTTCATTAATAGAGGGCACCAGGTCTCCATGCTTTATTTTGCCAATTGAAATAGCTTTTACAAGGGATTGCGCTAATTGTAAATACTTCGGGGTTGAAGAAAGTACATCTAATTCCAGGTTTTTGAAAAAGTCTTTCATTATCAATATCCTTTTCTATGACCGGACAAATATAAACTATGATCTCCATTAAGGCGAAGTACTATCTTTGCAGCCATGTTAATACAGCCACACGACCATATTATTCCGTTTGGAGCATCGAAAAAAACCAAAAAGGAACAGGTAGCCGAAATGTTCGATAAAATTGCCGGAAAGTACGACTTTATGAACCGCTTTCTGTCTGCCAGAACGGATATACGCTGGCGAAAAAAAGCTATTAACGCTTTAAAAAAATACCAGCCCCAATACATCCTGGATATAGCTACAGGCACCGGAGATATGGCCATAAGAGCACATAAAACGCTACACCCCGAACATATTACCGGTATTGACATTTCTTCACAAATGCTGGCGGAAGGCAGGAAAAAAATCGAGAAATTGGGGCTTTCATCAAAAATAAGTCTTCAAAAAGGTGATTCTGAAAATCTGCCCTTCAGCGCAAACCGGTTCGATGTGGTAATGGCTGCATTTGGCGTGCGCAATTTTGAAAACCTGGAGAAGGGACTGACCGAAATGTACCGCGTTCTTAAAGATGGCGGCAGACTTTGTATTATCGAATTTTCGCGCCCTAAGCCGGGCTTTATCAAAAGCATTTACCAGGTATATATGAGCGTAGTAGCGCCGCAAATAGCGAAGGTTTTTAAACAGGATAAACAGGCTTATCAGTACCTCAACAGATCGGCTAATGCTTTTCCGGAGCGGAGTGATTTTACAGCCATACTGGAAAAAGCGGGCTTTAAAAACACCTCATATCAACCGCTTACTTTTGGTATGTGCTGCATTTATTATGGCAGTAAATAACTTACAAACCTAATTATTTGACCAGGCGCTCAAAAATAAGAGCAGTACCTGTTTGTTCCGAAGATTAAAACTACCCGAAGGAGTATCGTTCGCATCAATAAATATCCCAATTTTAGGCGAGTATCTGATTGTAGATAAAAAATTAATTTCAGGTTATGAAAAAGCCTGCATGCACTGGATATATCTCCTTTCAGTGTTGCCCCTTGCAGCACAGGACGGGAAAGAGAAGAATGCCCATGCAAATAACTGTGCTGTTAGCGAAACACTTACCATCCCCCAACTGATAGTAACCGCAAAAAAAATCGGCAGGTAGGACACTTCCTGTGCCGATAAGTTTTTTCGCAAAGCCATAGAGAAGGCGCTGATGCATAATGATTTTTATAGTGCGGGCAATGCATTTTATGAAATGGGCGAAATGTATTTTCTTCATAACAATCATAACAAGGCATTAGGAGGATTTATAAATGCCAAGAAATATTTTATAGAAAGTAAATCGGATAATGAAATAGCGCTTATAAATTTTAAGATAGGAAGAGACCGGGGGAACTATAAGTTATCAGGCATGCATCTTAGTTACGCCCTGCGGCTGGCAAAACAATTCCGGCTGAAAGATATGGAAGCAGACATCCTGGAATACATGGGTCTGTTATATCATGTTATGCCGAACCTGGCACTGCACAGTAATCAGACCTTAAGAAGAGCGCTTGAAATAAAACAACGGTTAAATGATAAAAAAGGAGCGCTGCGTATTCTTGAAAAATTAGCAGCAGTATATTATGATCAAAAAAAATTTGACAGCGCTTTATATTTCAACTCTAAGGCTATATTACTGGCAGAAGCGCTAAAATTATCATATGATGCAAACCTTTGCCGGCTTAGCCAGGTATCGTTTCTTTTACGATTGGGAAATATAACAAAAGCCAAAGAAACCCTTGATCTTATAAAAACGCATTTATCCGATACTGCTTATTTGAATATCACGATTCGCTATATGATACAAACCGGCAATTACAATATGACTGTTTTGGACACACTGTCGGCGCAAAAGAAATATAACGAAGCGCTGCAGGTGGCACAACGAACAGGTTTTCCGGAAATGTTCTCGCTTGTATATAAAAATATGAGCGATGCCTATTATCATCATAAAGATTATAAAAAAGCCTACCAGTACCAGGTGTTGTATACGGACAGGCTGACGGGTTTATTTTCCGAAAACAGCTTTACCACCTTAAAAGAACTGGAGTATATCTTAAAGGCGAACAGCACAGAAGACGAAGTGCGGATCTTAAATATTCAAAACGGGGCAAAAGAGCTTCAACTAAAGAATGAAAGAACGGTTAGGTTGATTTCGATGATAACCGCAGTGGGGGTTCTTTTTTCAGCCATTATCATTTTTACGCTTTACCGTAAGCAAAAGAGAAAAAGCCTTATCATCGAAAAAAAAGATGCTGAACTCAGGACATTGATGAAAGAAATGCACCACCGCGTCAAAAATAATCTCCAGGTTATTTCCAGCTTTCTTGATTTACAGGTATCGGCCATCGGCGAAGGGCTGGCAGCTGAAACGATTAAGGAAAGCCTCAACAGGGAGCAAACCATGGCGCTTATTCACCAGGATCTATACCAGGAAAGGAATACCCCAAAAACAGGAATGGAAGACTATGTCTGCAAACTGGTAAAAAACCTTTTTATATCTATAATGTAAAGAAAAACAGCATCCGCTTAAAAACAAGAATAGAGAAGATCACTTTAGACGCTGACACCATGATGCTGACAGGTTTGGTGCTTAATGAATTGATCAGCAATTCACTTAAACATGCATTTTGCAACAAAGAATCAGGGCTTTTAATGATAACGATGCAGCAAAACGAAAACGGGGAGGAACTGGTTTTAGAAGTGAAAGATAATGGAGTGGGGTTCCCGTCTGGCCTGTATTTGGATCGTTCCGGCAGGCTGGGATACAAACTGATAAAGGCTTTTGCGCATAAACTAAAAGCGGAGGTAGTGGTTCTTAATAATAATGGCACCTGCGTGCGGTTATACATCAAAAAGTACCAGGTTTGCTCATACTCATAAATCTTACATTATGGAAGATATCCGCGTGCTTATTGTAGAAGACGAACCTGTAATTGCAGAAAACATTGCCTGCTATCTGGATAATCACGATTTTAAGGTTTGTGGTATTGCTTATGACGCCGAAGAGGCGCTCCTTTTAACGGGGCCGCGCTGGTAGCTTCATTAGAAATAGCCATATCCAATTACGCACAATTTCAGAACCGGCATCAACAAGTGCCTGTTTTTGAAAAAATAAACAGGCATATTTTAAACCGGCTCAGCGAGCGGGAATTTGAAGTATTAAAGCTTATTTATACTGGTATGACCAATCAGCAAATTGCTGAAGCATTATACATCTCTGTTAATACAGTGAAAAAGCATATTAACAACGCTTACCTAAAATTGGATGTGCTTACCAGAACCACCGCTATTTCAAAGCTTCGTGAACTGATGATGAAATAAAGCCAAAGACCAGCTAAGGGCGCTGTTCCATTTATATTCCTATCGCTTAATCAGGTTAGTTCTACCAATACTATCCAAAAGGGTAGCCAGATAGCTTCTGCCCGGGAATATTTTTGAGAATGAACTTGTTTAAACTTCAATCAAAATGTTCTTTTTTGAATAAAACACAACGACTTAACGACACAAAGGTCTCACAACGTTCGTGCTTTCGCGGTGTCAACAGTACCGTTGGGGTTTCTTTCACGACCTGTTTGTGCAGATTTTCAAAAGGTTAAACCAGTTCGATATAAAATATTCAGATTACTTAAATTTTTTTTATGAAACATTTTTATCAGTTGTTCAGCGCCTTATGCATACTGGCATTTTTTACAAGTATGATACATGCCTGCCGCAAAAGCGCCAACACCTCGCCCGAAGAGCCCGGCAACCCGGGCGACAATACCAATATTGCAAATGCCGATTCCATTGCCAGCCATCTATTATTTTCAAATGCCACAAAACTAACCGGTACAATTCCAAAAGGTTCTACTGAAAGTTCGCTGAAAATTTCTTTTAAAGACACGCTTTATCTTATGGATAAAATAATGTTGCCCATAGAATTTTTGCACGAGGGCGCCACTAAAAATGTTGCAGGCGTTTATATGCAGGTGTACGTGGGAGGAAGCGGCGGTATATTTTACTATAACGTCCCCGAAGTGCCTGATGTGGCTACCAATGATTCGATATCCGTTGTGCTTATTGGCATTGACCTCGATGGCCTCATTGATACAAGCGGTGTGCCGCCTGCAGGTTCGGCGCCACCTTTTGAAATAGCCATTGCCCCCTACGATTCAAGTGGGCAGCCGCTGGATGAGATTACCGTGCCGGTTAATGCTTCATCGCCCGAAACAGACCCCACCGGCGGACAGTGCGGCCTCGTTACCAAAGAGGGGGAATATTGGGCGTGGCACATGTCATATATCGTTGATCCTGATGATCAACCCCGTGTCATCCGGTTTTTTAACAGCCCTAATAAATTATGGGGGTTGACCGGACAAATTATTGAAGGTTGCTGCACTGATGGCGTATCTTCTTATACAGCCAATTGTGCTGCAGAAAATAAGCGAAGCCTCTTTTTCCAGACTTTTTTAACTGGCCCAACGAAATCTATAAATTTTTTGAGGATGGCACTTATGCCGGGATGACAGAGTTTTTATCGGCCGATCCCGCACCCCGTGAAAGTGATTTTTGCGGCAGCAACCCTAGCGTGGTAGCTGAGGATTTCGACCGCAGCTTCCTGGAAGGCACCTGGACTGTTGACGCATCTTCTTTTCTTACTACCATAGGCACCTTAACGCCACAAGCGGGCAGCCTTGCGGCAAGACCGCTTGGCATTATACACCGGTTAACCTGCCGTGTTCTTATACTCTTTCCACAAAACCTGGAAGGCCCTCAACCTAAGTCGGTGATCATATACCGTAAGCAAGATTCCAGCGCACCGGACTGGGTTCCTATTTAATATCGCATTCAAATGAAATGCAGGTACCTTTTTCCGAAGATTGTATAAAAAGGCTGCCATTAATTTCGCCGGCCCGGTTTTTCATATTTACCAGCCCGTTACCGGTATATTCCCTGCCGGTATCAAAGCCGCCGCCATTATCCTTTATTGTTATCAGAAGTTTTTCATCTGTTATCTTCACATGAAAACTCAGTTGGCTGGCACCGCTGTATTTAACCGCATTATTAATAGCTTCTTTGCATATAAGATAAACAGTCCTCCGGCGTTCAAAACCAATGCCCGATCCGGGTAAAGATTGCGGTAAATTAAACTGCACTTTCATGCCTTTGATAGCGGCCATTTTGCGGGCATATTCTTCCAGCCGCTGCACTAATTTTTGCAGGGTATCTTTTTCGGGGCTTACCAGCCACACGATCTCATTGAGTTTTTGCACCATTTCTTCAGAAGATTGCTGCATAATGCTGAGCGAATGTTCCACACCCGTAATATTGGAAGCCCTTACCTGGTCCCTTGTAAAATGGCTGTACATAACCACGCCGCTTAATGTAGCCCCTACTTCATCGTGCAGCTCGCGGCTGATGCGCAGGCGCTCCTGCAGCAATGCCTGCTGGCTGGCAGCCCTGGCTTTCAATTGCCGGCGGTTATAGTATAAAGCAAGTATAATTACGGTGGCCAACACCGCTACAATGGCTAATATAAACCTGTTTTTCTGGCGGCTGTAATTGGCCTGCTGCAGCGCTTTTTCCTGCTGCTCTACCTGCAATTGCTGGTTGGCGCCGGATAAGGCGAGCTGTTGTTGTTGTAAATCGTTTCTGTTTTTAGTTAAAGTCAGCTCCTGTATCATCATCATCTGCCGCTGCCTGTCGGCTTCCAGGCGGGCAATTTCTATTGTTCTTTCCCTTTCTTTAAGCATCAGCGACCTGACCGTCAATTCGCCGCTTTGCCGGTCAATCTGCTGCCGCTGCAATAGTTTTTCGTTTTCAAGTAAAAGCAATTGTTTCTCTTTGTTTTCTGCTTCGTATTTAATATTTAAGTCTTGCAGGGTTTTATTTTTCTGCACATTAAAAATCTCGTCATATAGTTTTTTGGCTTTCGTCAGCGCATTGTATGCCTCCATATAGTTTCCCTGCTTTTGATAGACCTCCGACAGACCCATATACGCATTAGCTTTGAGTTCATTATTAGCGCCTGCCAACTGTATTATTTCGGTGTATGTCTTTTCTGCCAATGGCAGATTATTCAGTAATAAATAAATGCCTGCAAATTTTCTGCGAAAATTCAGACGGTTGCGTTCATTACCACTTTTCCGGTTTTCGATCGCAAATCCTTTTTGATAATACTCCAATGCAGCGGTGTAGTTTTTGTAATGGGCTTCAATATCGCCCAGCACACGGTAGCTCATACCAGGCAACCGGATTGTATCAGAGGCATAAGCAAGATGGATACTGCTGTCAACATATCTCTTTGCCAATTCATAGTTGCCCAAAATTTCATAGTGGCTGGCAATACTGGCATATACAAATATGAGGTAAGCCAAATCGTTTTCACGCTTACAGGCTACAATAGATTTTTTTGCCCAACCAATAGCTTTGTAAAGTTCATTGTTTGCGGCGCAAACTGTACCCAAATTATTATAGTAATTGGAAAGGTAGTAATATGACCCCAATTTTTCGCCAAGTACAATCGCTTTTGAATAGTATATGGCACTACTGTCATAACTGCTAATATGAAAATATATGCGGCCCATAGCCGCGTACAAATGCATAAACCGCTCTTTTTTTTCCCGTTTAGCACCCGACCACGCATCTATAATTGAAATAGCTTTTCGCCCGGCATGTAAGGCCGAATCATACATAGCAAACTCAATATAAATTTGGATAAGATTGCTATGAATTTTTAATAATAACTCATAATCAGTATTCGCTTGCGTGGCATAAAACCGGGCCAGCCTGCCGTAATAGAGTGCGCTGTCATTGTTTTTTGTAAACCAGCAAGTGGCAAGCATATTGCAGTTCATCGCAATTCCGGAGTAAAAGTCCATTTTCCGGCTAATAGCCAGACCCTGTCTGGCTATTATGATCGCCGAGTCGTTTTTTCCCCTTCTGATTAAACGTGCATATTGATAAAGGGTAATCGCTTTCTGCCGGGAGTTAGTTGTTGTGGAAATAATGTGGCGCAGGCTATCTTTATTAAAATCCTGGGCATAAATTACAGACTGTTTGGACGCCAATAAACAGGTTAAGAACAATAAAGTATACACACAGTATTTGCTCATAGTCAGGTGCCCAGATAATCTTTTTAGTCCGTAACGGCTAATAACCCACACTAATATAGCCATTTCCATGCTTATTTTACCATTAGCTCCAGGCAATCTTTTGCCGCATTGGCCACATCGCCGGCATCAGCCTTGCCCATTGCATCGGGATCGGGGAATTTCTTTTCTAAATTTTGCTGGTAACAGGTGCAATAGCCGACTAATTTCTGTTTCGTTGCCCCATCGGGTGTTTGACCGCTGGCAGACATAGTAGCAATAGCTTTCTCTTTACATTCACTGATCAATTTATCGCGTTGCGGTTGCTGCCATCCCGCGCTGCCACCGCAGGAAGCCAGTACTATTACAACTCCTAAGAATAAGATGTTTGTTTTTTTCATTTTTTTGTTTTTATTATGAATGATGAAGTTTACTGAAAATACGCTCGTTCATA
>NZ_JASGEX010000001.1:0-37515 GCF_047606085.1 Parafilimonas sp. | reverse complement strand
AGACCATTGAAAAAAAAACTTGTACGAATGAAACGCCCATGTAAAATGTATTCAACACACAGGGGAATGTACATCAGGGCGTTCCATGAGGCAACTGAAAAAACAAATATGCACGAATGAAATAAAATTGACTCCGCTTATAAAGCGGGTTTAATTTTTGTATGATCGGAAGAAAGCCAGTTATGAAGAAAAGCAATAAGGCAGGCCGCCAAAAAAAGTCCTTCGGCAAATAAAAAGAATACAAGGCCATTTACAGCCAAAGGCAATGGTTATAAAGAACATAATATATAACAGTGAAGAGCAAAAGGATTACCAAAAAAGCAAAGCGGCTACAATTAAGGCAGAAAACACTGCAGGCCCGGGTGATTGATTTCAGATTGAAATAATGTTTACTTCTCTTTCCAGCTCAATTCCAAACCGGTTTTTTACGCTGCTGATTATTTTTTCGGAAAGTGCATAAATTCCATCGCCGGTTGCCCCGCCGTAATTTACCAGCACAAGCGGCTGGTGAATGTGCACACCGGCATCGCCTTCGCGAAAACCTTTCCAGCCACATTGTTCAATAAGCCAGGCAGCCGGAATTTTTACATGCCCTTCATCCACTGCAAAATGTGGCATTGCCGGATTTGCCTGTTTTAATATTTCATAATGTGCAACAGCTATAACGGGATTTTTAAAAAAGCTTCCTGCATTACCGGTTTTTGCGGGATCGGGCAACTTGCTGCTGCGAATATTTATTACCGCCTGCGATATAGCTTGTATGGATAATTGCGTAATATTCATTTTTTCAAGCTCCTGCTCAATGGCCCCGTAAGCAGTATTGAACACTGGTTGTTTATTCAGCCTGAATGTTACGCCCAGGATTATATACCGGTTTCTGTATTGCTTTTTAAAAACACTTTCCCGGTAGCCAAATGCACAATCATCAGCGCTGAAAGTTTGGATTGAATGGCTTTCAGCATGCAATGCTTCCAGGCTTTCGAATACATCTTTTATTTCAACACCATAAGCCCCTATGTTTTGCATAGGCGACGCCCCTACATTTCCCGGTATAAGGCTAAGGTTCTCTATGCCGGCATAATTATTCTCAATGCAATGCATTACAAACCGATGCCAGTTTTCACCTGCCGCTGCTTTTACATAATAATGCCTGTCGTCTTCTTTTACCAGTTTTATCCCTTTCAATTCATTTTTTAAAACAATACCATCCACATCTTTTATAAACAGCACATTGCTGCCTCCGCCAAGTACCAACCGCTGCAATTTTTGCTGTGCTTGAAATACAAGCAGGCCTTTTAGTTCATCCAGGCTGGAAAATGCCGAAAAAAAACGGGCGGTTGCATCAATGCCAAAAGTGTTATATGGCTTGAGGGAAAGATTATTGAGTAAGTTCAAGATAAAGCGGCTTTATTTCAGCCAAAAATAAAAAAGCCCGGCTTGCTTTAAACCGGGCGCATAAAAAATTTTCTCCTGAATACTAATGCTTTTATTTGTTTACCTGGAATTTGCCTGTTTCAATAATCCTGCCGCTGGCATCCCGCAATTGAAATACATAAATCCCGCGGTAAAAATCATTTGAGAAAGTTAGCGTAAACTTCACCTCGCTTACAGTGGTTTCATACATTTTTTTTCCTGTAAAGCTAAAAACCTGCAAAGAATAATTTTTATTAACATAATCCTGCGGCACCTCAAAGTTTATATAAGAAATAGCCGGATTAGGATAATATTTAACATTTTTTGTTTGAATCCTTATACTAACGGAAGTATTTACAGCGTTAACAGTAGTTGTAAATAAAAGCATTACGGCAAGAACTCCCGCCGTTACCGGAAGTTTTACAGATCGCTTTACAAGTTGATGTGTAAAATTTTTGCTCATATTCGTGCTATAAAATTATAATTAATAAACATATTGACCAAATTGACGTTCATTTTAGCGGTGTATTCTGAAATTTTGCATTTGTTTAATATTATCGTGAGCGAATGCTTTTTTAAAAGCGCGGGCATAAAACCGCATTTTTCGTGGTGTTGCCACGGTCTAAAAAACCTGCATAAGTAAGCGATACCTCAAAGCCACCGCGGTACTGACTTATCGTTTTAAGCGTTGAAACATTTACGTCGTAGCTGAATCCTACTGAGAAAGGCAGGTAATCAAGTTTTACTACCGGTATTATTGCATCTTTCCAGCGTACGTAAGCACCGAAATGAATAAGATAAAGCGGGTCTTCATAATCATCGCCCAGCTTCCTGCTGTAAGTGAAACCGGCAATTGTTTCATTGTAATTGCCCTGGTTTGAATAATCGCCCTGTATGGTAATATCAGAATAATCATTCACAGAAAAATGCACACCGCCCGACAGAACGAGCTTGGGGTTTAATTCAACCGGCGGGTTTGTGTAAAAAGAATTAATGGGCCTGTTAAAATGATGATAGGCTGCGCCTACAAAATAATAATCCGTTTCACTGCCTGCAATAGAGGAATTAAAAGACAGGCCAATGCTTCCATCCCAATAATGGTAGCTGAATTTTGTAAGCGTTTCACCATCGCTTAAGGCCGGGTTGTAGCCGTTGCCGTCATACTGGCTGTTGGTTGTTATTTTGCTGCGGTCTATTCTTCTCTGAACATAACCGCCCATTACGCCCAGTGAAAGGTATTTGCTTTTTGAATCGTTAAGCGATTTATGATAGTTTAAAGCCGGGTAAATATTGGTGGTGGTAAAATTGGTTATACCAGCCTTGTCAAATAAAACCTGTGCGCCCGTGGTAATAAAATCGTTGCCGCGGCCAATGGGCTGTTTGTATTCAAAATTTACCGAAGATGTTTGATAAGGCGTAGTTACGCTCTGCCATTGATTGCGATAAACTGTCTGCAGCCTTATATCCCCGGCAAAAAGGCCGGCCAGCGAGGGATTGCGTAACAGCGGCGCCTCAAAAAACTGGGAAAAATGCGGGTCCTGCGCATTTGCTTTCAGCGCCCAGCAACAGCAATACAATGCCAGCGCATGAGCAGGCAGTTTCCTCACGGCAGCAGTAATACGTTCAGCATAAGCATTTCTACAATACATAATAGTGGATATTGGATTTTAAAACTATAATCACCCCTTCCATCAATCAGCGCAGTAAAGTCACATTTCCTTTCGAGCTTATTTTTTGGCCATTCTCGCAGGTAATCTCAACTATATAAATATACACATCAGCCGGCAGCGCCCTGCCTGCATAATTTCCATCCCAGCCATACGATTGCTGGTTTACAGGAAAATTGCTGCGCTCAAACACTAAATTTCCCAGCCGGTTAAATATCCGTATTGACTTTATGGTCATTAAACCTTTTCCTCTCGGATAGAAATAATCGTTTGCGCCGTCGCCGTTTGGAGAAAATGTATTTGGAATGAACAGGTTGCTTTCCGTGGCGCATACCACATTGGCCCTTACAATTTTTTCTGAATAACAGCCTGCTGCATTTGATGCATTTACCACGTAAAAAGTTGATTGTTTCGGGCTTATTACCGGGTTAGGGCAATCGGTGCATGAAATATTTATGGCAGGTTTCCATAACCATGTTGTTACATCGGCAGAGCCTGTGGCATTTATCTGATAGCTGTTTCCTCCAATTATATTGATGACAGAATCCGGCACCTGGATGGTTGGTATAGGAAATACATTTACATACAGGCTGGCTGTATCAGAAAAGCATCCCTGGCTGTCTGAACCAATCACGGTAAAGGTCGTTGGCGAGGTGGGCGCCGATGTTGTAACAGAGTCAGTGCTGTTCTTTACCAGGCTGGCCGGGCTCCATTTATAAGTTTCAGCGCCTGAAGCTATCAAACTGATCGTGGTGCCGGCGCAGGCTGTATCTGGTGCGCTCGCTGTGATTGTAGTGGGCTGTTTTACTTCAACTGTAACGGAGTCTGATGCTTCGCAGCCATAACTGCTGGTACCTGTTACATAAAAAACGGTGCTTTCCCGTGGCGATGCCGTTGGGCTTGCGCAGTTAAGGCAGGAAAGGGAGGCATCAGACACCCAGCTATACTTGTCGGCGCCGGTGGCCTGTAATGTGGTGGATTGATCAAGGCAAATGATAACATTATTGCCGGCGTCTGTTGAAGGAAGCGGGGCTATCAGCAATTTTTGAGTAACCGTGTCGGAACAGCCGGCCTTTGTGGTGGCCGATACGGTTACGGTGTAATCGCCTGCACTGGTATAAGCATGGGTGATGTTACTGTCGCTAAACTGGTTGCCATCCCCTACATCCCATTGCCATGCATTAATTGCCGGAGAATCCGAATTAGCCGTTGCAGAAAGCGAAATGCTATCGTTCACGCAGGCGCTTGCCGGGATAACTGCTGATATGCCGGGCGATTCGTCAATATCAATATCTACAGGCAATGTGTAGTCTGATGTGCAGCCAATGCTGGTAGCAATATGCAGCGAGGCATTGTATTGCCCTTCGGTGTCATAATAATGCTGTGGGTTTGATTCTGTTGTTGAATCGCCATCGCCAAACTGCCATGTATAAGCTGTAATCTGGTCGTATGCAACATTGCTGGCATCTGTAAAATCAATCAGCGAAGAATCGCATACGCCCGTGATGCGCTGCGTATTGAATTTGGCTTCGGCGCTGGCAACTGTAATGGTATCGCCGTTTATAATAGCAACACGGCATCCGCTGGTGTCTTCAATTACAAGCTTGGGCAGGTATTTGCCTGCTTCTATATAGCTGTATTGTACCAGGGTATCTGTAGTGGTAAGCACCTCTCCGTTACCAAAGTCCCAGATGTATTTGGCAACGTTTTCTCCTTTGGCTGAAAATTTAGCTGCAATGGCATCGCAGCCGGTTAGCGGCGTATAAGTAAATGTTGCCTTGGGGCCTTTTACAATAATTTCTTTGCTAAGGCTGTCTGCACAGGAACCATACCCATAAACTGTTAATTTAAGATCAAAGGTGCCGGCCTTGGTGTAATAGTGCTGCGGTGTTATTTCTTCAGAAGTATTTCCATCGCCAAAATCCCACAAAAGGCTTTTATAATTTTTTGATGTGTTCACTGGGGCAACCAGGGCCGGCGGGCACACAAAGAGGCTGTCTGTTATGGAAAAAGCAGCGGCAGCGTTGGCTATAGTTATATACTGGGGCTTTAGCAGGGAATCAATGCAGCCGTTTTTATCCTCTATTACCAGTTTTACACTGTACGTATTATTGGAGGTATACTTATGTGATGGCGACTGAAGCGTTGATGTGCCGCCATCGCCAAAATCCCAGGCGTATTGCAAAGACGTGCCTTCGCTCGAATCAGTAAATTTGATATTATTCCCTGAGCATTTAATGGTATCTCCCGCTGAGAAAGCGGCAACAGGTTGTGTAATGCTTAGATTATTGTACGTTGCCGTATCATAGCAGTTATTATTGTCTATCACTTTAAGCCACACATCAAAATCCCCTTTTGTGGTGTAAGTGTGGCTGAACGGCCCGCCGGTTAGTGTATCAGGAGTTGTATTATCGCCATAGTCCCAAATCCATGTTTTTATGCTGCTTCCCGGTTCCGGCGTTGAAGCATCTTCAAATGAGATGGTTGAATTAAGGCAATCGCCTTCCTTGTTCGTGAATGCAGCCGTTGGCCCTCCCACTTTTACAGACACACTATTTTGTATTGTATCAACGCACTGGTTTACGTCTTTTACTATAAGATAGGGCGCATAAGTAGCTGTGCTGTCATATACGTGATATACTACACTATCGTACTGTTTTTTATTTACGATAGTGCCATCGCCAAAGTTCCATTGAAAACTTTGTATGCCTGCAGCGTCATAATTACTTATAGAAAAACGAAGCGAATCATATTTGCAGGTGCTGGATGAAACAAAATTATATTGAACAACGGGGTGTTCATCTGCAACCTGTATGGTATCAACCCTGATGCTCTGGCAGGTACCGTTTGAAACAGTTAACGTTACATAAAATGTTCCGGTGGCACTATATGTATGCGAAGGGTTTTGAGTGGTTGAAGTGGCGCCATCGCCAAAATCCCAAAGCCAGGTTGTTGCGCCAGCCGAAGTGTCTTTAAACCGGTATAGATAAGGCGTGCTGCAATCATAAATGATATTATATCCCGCTACCGGAGGGGTTGTATGTATATAAGCTTTTTTTACGATTGTATCATAACATTTATATTTACCCACTACAAGCGATACATTAAAATAACCTATGGTGTCGTACACATACAGAGGGTTTTGCTCAAGTGAAGTTTCCCCATCTCCGAAATTCCATATCCATTCTGAAATGTCCCCGGTTGAGGCATCGGTAAATTGTATGGAGGCGGAGGCGCAGGCATCGGTTGGCGAGGCCGTGAAATCAGCATTGGGCTTGGTGCTTAGTGAAACTGCATTTTTAATTAATAAGGTGTCTGAGCATCCTTCTTTCGATGTAATGATTAATCTTACATTATAAACGCCGGCCTCTTTATATGCATGCACAGGTGTTGCCGCATTGGATGTTGTTCCATCGCCAAAATCCCATGAATAAGATGAGATAGTATAGCCTGTATCAATTACAGGCGTTAAAGTAAGTGTTTGCGGGGCGCAGCCCTGAAACGGTAAATTTTTGATGCTTTTTATTTGCGGCGCGCCTATTTGAATATAATCCGACTTAACCAGGGTGTCTGAACAGCCATTGGCGTTAAACGCAATCAGCGTAACCGGGTATTTACCAGCTTTTGTATAGGTATAAGCAGGATTTGCACTATCGCTGGTAGCGGTGCTGCCGAATATCCACTTGTAGCTTGTGGCATTTGTTGAATTATTGCTGAATTGAATGGTTGCCGGGTAACTGCAACTGTAGTAATTGCCTGAAACCGTAAAAGCGGCTTCGGGCTCCGCTTCTATGGATATGGTTTTTTGAACGGAAGCCGAGCACCCGCCAAAATCAGCCACCAGCTTAACTGTGTAATTGCCCTGCCCGGTATAAGTATGTGTTACTGTATCGCCGGTTGCTGTGGCGCCATCGCCAAAATTCCATTTTTCGCTTAAAGGAGTTAAGGAAGAAGAATCTGTAAAAGTTATGGGCGCATTCAGGCATGCTGTTGTATAAGTAAAATCCGATTTTGATTTTCCAATTGTAATGTTCTGCGTAAATGTGCTGGTGCAACCGATATTATTTGATGCCACCAGCGTCACGGTAAAATCCCCGGTAGTTGTATAGGTATGTTCCGGGTCTTTTTCAGCGCTTAACGCACTCCCGTCGCCAAAGTCCCATTCGTAACTCAGCGTCTGGGTTGACTGGGATGCATTACTGAACTCTACCGTAACGGGCTCTGTGCAGGCGCTGTTATAGTCGTACGTGAATTTTGCCTGTATTAACCCATCGGCAACAACATAAGCCGGCTCGCTTATAAACTGCTGGCAGCCAAAGCTGTTGGTAACGGTGAGCGTTACATCAAAACTGTCAACCACCGTATATGTATGCACGGGATTTTGTTCGGTAGATGTAACGCCATCGCCAAAATCCCAAATCCAGGAGTCTGTGGAGCCTGAACCTGGTGTGCTTTTATCTGTAAAACTTACATCAAAAGGAACACAGCCCTGGGTGGGGGAGCCGCTAAAATCAACAGATGGATTATCGTAAACAACTACATAATTTGTTTTAACGATTGAATCTTCGCCCTGTGAGTTAGTGATATGCAGCTTAACTGTATATGAACCGGGCGTTACATAAACAGCGCTTGGGTTTTGATTGGTAGATGTAGTGCCATTGCCTAAATCCCAGTACCATACTGTGGGGTCGCCTGATGAAATATCAGTAAAATCAACCACCAGGGGAGAGCATCCTCCGGATATACTTGATGTAAAATCCGCATTTAGTTGCGCGTTGGTTTTTACACAAAAACACAGCGCAACTAAAGCTAATAAAAATTTAGTCGGCTTATTCATTTTTCGGGGCAATGCAACTTAATGAAAAACAACCATCACAAAAATTCTTTTGTTAAATTTTTTTTACCCTTCTTGATTAAGAAAATGCGGGCGGTGTAATTATTTTTTTATCAAACAAAAAAAATATTCTAAAATTACAGGAGCGGATTGATGTAACCAGCAACCCAAAAAAAAGATATATACTTCATTCAATTGCTTGTTGATGGGTAAGTATCCCAGGGCTAAAGTTATTGTTCAATCAGCCTCGGATCCAATATACCTGTAGGCCTTTGCTACCTATTAAAGCCTCGCATTAAAGCGGGGCTTTACTGCTAATGGCATAAGTTTTATTTTCGTTCAAACCAAAATATCCTTTCAACCCCTTCTTAAAATTTAATTAAATACTGTAAGTTATTCCCCAAAATAGCTGGTTTATTTTGTTGTAATAGTTTGCTTTTCAATATTATAGGACTGCATGGCGCAAAGGCCTGCCCCAATAAGCCAAATTGTCTCCTCCATATATTTCAAACCACTATCTTTGCCGCTCTCAAAAAAAATTGTAAATACGTTTTAATTATGCAACTGAAAGGATTGGTGCGTTTTTTTGCGCTTGCTCTTATACTAATTTGCTTGTACCAATTGTCTTTTACCTGGATTGTTCGCAGTTACGAATCTTCAATGCGTGGTAAGGCTGAATTGTGGGTGAAGGCTATGTATCCCAAAACTGCTGATAAAGACAGCCTTGACCTTTTAAAAAAACAAAGGCTTCAACACATTCTTGATAGCACAAAAGATACCAAAATAGGGCCTTTTGGCTTTACCACTTACCGCACAGCCAAAGAAAAAGAATTAATGCTTGGCCTTGATTTGCAGGGCGGCATGAGCGTTACGATGGAAGTAGGCCTGGATGGTTTAATCAAATCATTGGCTAATTATACCAAAGATGCAACATTTAATAAAGCCCTTGATGCCGCTGTGGCTGAAAAAGCTACTTCGGGGGCAGACCTTATTACACTTTTCTACAATGAGTTTAAAAATGTAAGCGCGGGCGCCAAACTTGCTCCCTATTTTGTTACACGCAGCAATGGCAAAATAAATTACGATGCCTCAAACGATGCTGTTATCACCTACCTGAGAGACCAGGCTAAAAGCGCATTTACCAATACCACCAATATCTTAACTACCCGTATTGACAGGTTTGGCGTGGCTTCACCCAATATCAATCCTGACCCCCAAAAGGGCATCATCAATATTGAGCTCGCCGGTATTAACGATCCGGAAAGGGTGAGGCATTATCTTCAGTCAACTGCCAACCTGCAGTTTTTTGAAGTATATAATATTAATGATGTTGGAGAAAGCATCCTTTCTGCAGAAAAATCACTGGCTGATTATCTTAAAGGAACCAATGCCACTGACAGTGTAAAACTCACCGCCGCCGATACAGCTAAAGCAGCAGTTGATACGGCTAAGAAAAATACGGCTGCTGCCGGCCAGGCTGATACAAATACCATTGCAGGTTTTAGTAATGCCCAAACGTCCAACCCTGCCACAGGTGCAACTGTTTCCGGCAGCAACAAGGTGGATTCCCTGGCACTTATGCGCAAGGAAATGCCTTTGCGTGCAATTGTTCAATTTACGCAGCCTCAGCAGGATAAGTCAACAGGCAAAGTGCAGTATCCTGCCAATATTGGTTATGTGGCCATTGCAGATACAGCTACTTTAAATAATTACCTTAGCCTGGATGTGGTAAAAAGCAAGTTTTCCGCTAACTTAAAATTTGTTTATGGCAAGCCTGAAAATGCCAGTACAGATGCAGCGGCAAAAAACTTTGTAGTATTGTATGCCATCAAAACCCTGGATAACGGTACGGCCGAACTGGAAGGTGAGCATGTGAGCGACGCAAGAGCCGACTATGATGAGCGCGGCAGGCCTGCTATTAAGATGAACATGGACCCAACGGGCACACGCATCTGGGCGAAGATGACTGAAAGAAATTCTCCGCAAAAGAACGGCGGCGTTTCAAAACCTATAGCCATTGTATTGGATAATATTGTTTACAGCGCCCCGTTTGTAAATGGCCCGATACCAAACGGATCTTCTGAAATATCAGGCAATTTCAGTGTAAATGAAGCGCAGGACCTGGCGGATATTCTTAAATCGGGCAAGCTGCCTGCGCCTGCAAAAATTGTGGCAGAACAACAGGTGGGCCCCACACTTGGCCAGGATGCGGTGAACGGAGGCCTTATGTCGTTTGCCATATCTTTCATTGTGATATTTGCCTTAATGCTTATTTATTATAATACAGCAGGCTGGGTGGCCAATATAGCTTTGATCTTAAACCTCCTGTTCACCATTGGCATTTTAAGTGCGCTTGGGTTTACCTTAACAGCGCCTGGTATTGCGGCGTTGGTGCTGACTGTAGGCTTAGCAGTAGATACCAATGTTATTATTTTCGAGAGAATTAAGGAAGAACTTACCAAAGGCAAGAGTTATATTCTTGCTGTGCACGATGGTTACAGGCGGTCTTATGCACCGGTTATTGATGCGCACGTAACTACCTTGCTTACCGCCATCATCCTGTTCATATTTGGTTTGGGCCCCATATTGGGCTTCGCCACCACGCAGATACTGGGTATTTTGCTTTCTTTATTCTGCGGTATCCTCATATCCCGTCTTATTACCGATTTCTATACCAATAAGCAAAGGCATTTTAAATACTTTACCGGCATTTCCAATAAAGTATTTAAGCATACAGAATTCAAATTTACCAGGTACAGGAAGATCGCCTATGGCATTTCTGTAGTGGTGTTATTATTGGGTGCTGGTTCCTTCTTTAATGGTTTTGATGAAGGTGTGGAGTTTAAGGGCGGCCGCAGCTATACCATTAAGTTCGATAAAGCATATAATACCACAGAAGTGGCTGATGCGCTTAAAGCCGTGTTTGATGATTACCCTGTTATAAAAACAGTGGGCACGCCCGAGCAATTAAATATTACGACCGCTTATCTTATCAACCAGGCCGGCCAGGATGTTGACTCAACTGTGGAAAGGACTTTATATACAGGATTGCAGAAATTTCTTCCTGCAGGCACATCGTACAATACATTCCAGAATACCTATAAGCAGGCTTCCCAGAAAGTGCTGCCATCTATTTCAGATGACCTGAAATCAGGCGCCCAGAAAGCAACGATCATTTCAATCATTATCATCTGTCTTTATATCTTCATCCGTTTTCGCGACTGGAGATTTTCACTGGGCACGATTGTGGCGCTGCTGCATGATGTGTTTGTTACGCTTGCCGTGTTCAGCTTCCTTAAAGGCTTAATGCCATTCCCGCTTGAAATTGACCAGCATTTCATTGCAGCGATATTAACGGTAATTGGTTTCTCTATGAACGATACGGTGATCGTGTATGACCGTATTCGTGAAGACTCAAAACTGATGAAGGGAGAAAGTAAGGAGCAGATTATTAACCGCGCTATCAACCAAACATTAAGCAGAACGATCATGACTTCGCTTACCGTATTCCTTACCATTTTAATCCTCTTCATATTTGGCGGCGAGGTTACAAGAGGTTTTGCTTTCGCCATGCTGATTGGTGTAATAACCGGTACCTATTCTTCTATATTTGTTGCCGCGCCAATACTGATTGACTTTGCTAAAGACAAACCTTTGGGCATTACCGGCGAAGTAAAGAAGGCTGAAGTAAAAAGAACTGAAGCAAAAAAAGCATAGGGATACTTTAAGTCATAAAAAGAAAAAGCAGCTTTAGCGGGCTGCTTTTTCTTTTCGCTTTATGCGGATAAATTAGTGAATGGTGAAGGCCGTTAATCGTCAAACGTGAAAGCCCATAGTTTCTTTCTTGCAGCGTGAAGCTAACAGCTTGCAGCCCGGGGCTTACAGCTTAATCAGGATAGCATCGTTTCGATCTTATATTTGTATGCGTATGCGTTTAAAAATACTTTTTCCTGCACTGATACTTTTTGCCTGCTGCAGCTATAGTTATGCGCAGCAGGATAGCAGTATTGATGGCCATCCGGCCTGGATTATGCAGGGCAATATTTATGAAGTGAATGTGCGTCAATACACGCCTGAAGGCACGTTCAAAGCTTTTGAAAAGCACCTGCCCAGGTTAAAGCAAATGGGTGTGCAAACTTTATGGTTTATGCCCATAACGCCTATCAGCAAAATTGACAGAAAGGGCGTATTGGGAAGTTATTACGCTGTTGCCAATTATACGGCAATAAACCCGGAATTTGGCACAATGGACGATTGGAAAACGCTGGTGAAACAAGCGCATGCCCTGGGATTTAAAGTAATTACAGACTGGGTGCCCAATCACACGGGGGCAGATAATTACTGGCTTGCACTGCATCCTGATTTTTACAAAAAAGATTCAACCGGAAAAATAATTTCCGCCTATGACTGGACGGATACACGCAAACTTGATTACAGCAATATTGAATTACAGGATTCCATGATTAATGCCATGAAATTCTGGATCATCAATTCAGATATTGATGGCTTTCGCTGCGATGTGGCGGGCGAAGTGCCTGATGCATTCTGGCAAAAATGTATTCCCCGGTTAAAGGCAATGAAGCATATTTTCATGCTGGCCGAAGGCAATAAACCATCCTTGCCGGCTGATGGTTTTGATGCAACATATCCATGGGATGAATTTCATGTAATGGTTGATATAGCTGCGGGCAGGAAAAATGCCCTGTCGCTCGACAGCGTAAGAAATATAACTGAGCGCAACTTTCCCGCCAATGCTTTATTGATGTATTTCACCAGCAATCATGATGAGAATAGCTGGAACAAGGCAGACTATGGCACCATGCCCGGCGCTTCACATGCGCCATTTGCTGTGCTTACGCAAACGCTGCCGCGTTCAGTGCCTTTAATTTACAGCGGGCAGGAAGAGCCTTTTTCTGACAGCCTTTCTTTTTTTTATAAAGACACAATCATCTTCAAAAAATTTGCGCGGCAAGGTTTTTACAGCAGGCTGCTGCATGTAAGAGCAAACCATAAAGCGCTTGCCGCCAATGCGGCTTTTACAAAATTGCATACAAATGATGACGAAAATATTTATGCATTTGTACGGCAAAACGGCGCAGATAAAATACTGGTTATTACAAACCTTGGCAATAAGCCTGTGGCTTGTAAAGTGAAAGATGCACTAATAAATGGCGAAGCCGCCAATGTTTTTACTTTAAAAAAAGAAAAGATCAGCAATGCGGATACTATAAAGCTTGAAGCATGGGGATACAGGGTATATTTTTATTGATCATACAGAGTGATTGCTGTAAGTGCAGAAATTTATATTTATTTTTTTTGAGTATTATTGCGCGGTTTACAAATATTAGATTGAATATTGCCTCCACAACATGTTATCAAAGAAAACAAAATATGCTATTAACGCCCTTGTTTACCTTGCCCGCGAGAGCAAGGATGGCAAGCCTGTGCAGATAAGCAGGATTGCAGAGAGTGAGCATATCCCGAGAAAATTTTTGGAAGCCATCCTGCTTGAATTAAGGCATGCCGGCATGCTAAACAGCCGGAAGGGCAAAACCGGCGGTTATTATTTGCAGCTATCCACGGATGAAATAAATATTGCAAATGTAATGCGGCTATTTGATGGCCCCATCGCCTTGCTGCCTTGCGTAGCTTACAAATATTATGAGCGTTGCGAAGAATGCCGGGATGAAGAAACCTGCGGCATACGCGCTGTTTTCTCCGAGGTGCGCTCTGAAACCGTTCAAATGCTTAAAGGCGCAACGCTGTCGGAAATTATAAAAAGGAGCGAGGGGCTAAAGAAAGAGGCCAGCCTTCAGAAAAAAGGAATAAAGAAAAAATAATTTTTTTGCTTAAAATCCTATTAATCCGATAGGAATTATATATTTGCTTAAGTTGCCTGTTTATGCTTATTATCACCATCAGGCAAAAGTTTGGTATTTTATTTATTATGTATTACCAATTGTTGCATGTGCAGGTTATTCAGTATGCTTTACCCATAAAAACCGCAAAAAAATGTTGTAGGTACTGCAAAAAAAGCCTTAGCGGCAAATACATTAAATCTGGAACACCTGGAAAAATTAGTTTTTAAAATGTTGAACCAATAAAATATGTACATCCAGGTTTAATTCCTGCGAATCATATTGAATAAAATCATGTTTAAACAAATATCCGCCACAATTCTTACATCTTCTTTATTGATCACCGGTTGTTCAGGAGGTTCTTCTGAAAAAGAAAAAAGTGCATACGCTTCCGGCGCTCCTGTTTCCATTTCTTTTTCAGGAGCATTTGCCCTGTACCCGCTTGTGCAAACCTGGGTTACTGAATATAATAAAATACATCCCGAAATACGGTTTGATGTACAGGCCGGTGGCGCAGGAAAAGGTTTAACCGACTGTCTTGCCGGCGCTGTTGACGTAGGTATGTTTTCAAGGGAGCTGACAGATGCAGAAAAAGCAAAAGGTGTTTGGTCATTATCGCTTTGTAAAGATGCGGTATTGCCCACTATGAATACCAAAAACCCTTTCTATAACGACTTGCAGGCCCGGGGCGTGAAGAAGGAAGAGTTTAATGCCATTTTTGTTAGCGACAGCATTAAAACCTGGCAGCAATTGCTTGGCAAAGGCACAGGCTCCGATAAAATAAATGTTTATACGAGGGCCGATGCGGCCGGCGCTGCTGATTCATGGGCGGCATTTTTTGGAAAGAAACAGGAAAACCTGAAAGGCATTGGTGTATCAGGCGACCCCGGTGTGGCCGATGCCGTAAGAAAAGACCCAAAAAGTATTGGGTTTAATAACACGCTGTTTGTATTCGATCAAAAAACAGGCAGTAAACTGCCCGGCATTGACGTGGTGCCCATTGATGTAAATGGCAATGGCAAGATTGATGGTGACGAAAATTTTTACGGTAACCTTAATACATTTCTGCAGGCCGTGAATGATGGCAAGTTTCCTTCGCCTCCTGCAAGAAATTTATATTTTCTTACCAAAGGCAAAACAGAGAAAAAAGAATTGCTTGATTTCTTTAAATGGGTTTTAACCGACGGTCAACAATTTGTGCATACCGCTGGTTATGTGCCTTTGCCTGAAAACGTTTTGAGCGAAGATCTTACGAAACTTTAACCAGACTAAAAGCTTTTATGTTTTGCGCTATTCATAAGAGCCCGGGCCTGGTTATTATTGAATTTAATTTTAAAACCGCCGCAATGTTATTAACGAGGAAATTAACAGACAGCATATCGTCTAAATGGATGGTAGCCTGTCTTTCATTTTGTCTTCTGCTGCCATTGGCTATCGGTACGGGGCTTGTGTTTAAGTCAGCACCTTTATTAAGCACGCATACCTTAAGCGAGCTCATATTTTCAGAAGACTGGTTTCCCTCAGATAACAGGTTTGGTTTCTGGTCTTTTATTGTGTCATCTGTGTGGGTTACCATATTGTCGTTGATCATATCTGTTCCCCTTTGCCTTTTATCAGCAATTTATCTTACACAGTATGCGCCTACATGGTTTTTAAAGTTTATGCGCCCTGTTATTGATATTCTGGCAGGCATTCCATCTGTTGTATATGGCGTTTGGGGATTGCTGGTAGTGGTGCCATTGGTTGGAGATAAAATAGCGCCTTTTTTTGGCAAAGAATCCCTTGGCTATAGCATGCTTGCAGGCGCCATTGTGCTTGCTGTAATGAGCATTCCATATATACTGAATATGCTGCTGGAAGTGTTCAGGCAAATACCGGTTGAGCTTGGCGAAGCCTCTTTATCGCTTGGCGCCACAAAATGGGAAACCATCAAGCATAGTTTTTTGCGCAAGGGCTCATCCGGCATTGTTTCGGCTTTTGGCCTGGGTTTTTCCAAGGCGCTGGGTGAAACCATTGCTGTGCTTATGGTAATTGGTAATGTGGTTCAAATACCAAGGTCCATATTTGATTCAGGTTATACCCTGCCTGGTCTGATAGCCAATAATTACGGGGAAATGATGAGCATTCCTTCTTATGATTCAGCATTAATGTTTGGTGCATTGCTGCTGTTTGTTATCATTATTATCATCAATGTTATTTTTCGTTACCTCATTTATAAATCTGAAGCATTATGATGACGTTCAGAAGAAAATACGAGGAGAAATTTTTTCAGGGGTTATCATTCCTGTTCACGGCTATCATATTATTTGTGCTTGTACAAATAATATGGACGATCGTTAAAAAAGGCTTTCCCTCGCTTTCCTGGCAAATCATAAGCCAGGAGCCAAAAGGCGGTTTTTATTTCGGCAAGGAAGGGGGTATATTAAATGCTATCGCCGGTTCGTTTTATCTCGCAGTTTGTTCCACCGTGCTTGCTTTTGTTATAAGCCTTCCCGTTGCGCTTTTTATGAATATTTATTTAACGAGGTATAAGCGGTTGCTTACAGGTATCCGTTTTTTTCTTGATGTGCTTTGGGGGGTTCCGTCAATTGTATATGGGGCATTTGGGTTTACATTATTGATGTATCTCGGGTATAAAAATTCGTTGGGCGCCGGCATTGTAACAGTGGCTGCCATGATAACACCCATTATGATCCGGGCCATGGATGAAGTGGTTAAAACCATTCCGATTGGCCTGCAGGAAGCTTCTTATGCACTTGGCTCCACAAAAACAGAAACAGCCTATAAGGTTTTTTTCAGGGAGGCATTGCCTGGTTTTGCCACAGCCATATTGCTGGCCTTTGGCCGCGGCATTGGCGATGCTGCTTCTGTTTTATTCACTGCCGGCTATACAGATTATGTGCCCCACGGCTTCAGTGAGCCAACGGCAACGCTGCCGCTCGCCATATTTTTCCAGCTAAGCTCTCCCATTGAAGAAGTGCAAAGCCGGGCGTATGCCGCTGCTGTTATTCTCACTTTCATCATACTTGTTTTAAGCATATCAGCGAGATTGTTTAAGCCCAAAAAATAATTATCACCATAAAGCATTATATGTTAACAGAAATTGAAACCATGAAAGAAAAGAACGTAAATGCCAGGATCGTCCCTGGCAGCGTTCCTGTAGTGGAAATAAATAAGCTGAATGTGTACAGTAAGGGACATCATATTCTTAAAAATGTTTCAACAATAATCCCGAAAAATAAAATAACCGTTTTGTTAGGGCCATCCGGTTGCGGCAAAACCACGCTGCTAAAATGCCTTAACCGCCTGACCGATCTTTATCCTGACCTGAAATTAAATGGCAGCATCCGCATAGATGGCGAAAATATTTTTGATTCCCGGAAAGATATAACGGCCATGCGCCAGAAAATGGGGTTGCTGCTGCAGCGCCCCTATCCCTTGCCCATGAGCATTTATGATAACATTGCTTATGGGCTTAAACTAAAGGGCATCCGCAATAAAAAGGTCATTGGCGCCAGGGTGGAAAAACATTTAAGGGAAGTGGCTTTATGGGATGAAGTGAAAGACAGGCTTAAAACGTCTGCACAGCGCTTATCAATCGGGCAGCAGCAGCGTTTATGTTTGGCAAGAGGCCTTGCCGTGGAACCTGAAATTATTCTGGCTGATGAGCCTTCTTCAGCGCTTGATCCTATTTCTTCAAAAGTGATTGATGAAGAATTTTTAAGGCTTAGATTTGATTATACAATTATATTGGTTACACATAGCCTGCGCCAGGCAAAGCGGCTGGCCGATAATGTGATCTTTATGTATTATGGTGAAATAATTGAAAGTGGCAGTGCGGAACAGGTATTTGAAAACCCTCAATCTGAAATATTGAAGGAATACCTGCGCGTTGGCCATTAATCTTTGTTGGTGGTAAACGTTTGAATAAAACGAAAAGCCGCTCTTGTCTAAGAGGGGCTTTTTTAGTATAGTGTTAAGTTAACCAGAGTTGTGAGTGATGCGTATTTAAAGACAGAAATAATAATCAATGTTCCCCCCTTCTACACAGTTAGCAGCAATGTTTGCGTTTCTTAAATATTTTATGCATTAATCTGCTTCGTCAAAATAATTATTAACATATTCCCACGTTAGTATTAATCGTTGGCAGAAGTTGTAATTTTATTCTGTCAATGATTTTTTTATGGCTACATCAAGAAATACAATCAGGCTTTTCAGAAATAAATATATTATCGCTTTAACAGCATTTGCCGTCCTGATGCTGTTTATAGACCATAACGATATTTTTCAGCAGTTAGAACGCCGCAGGCAGCTAAACGATCTGCTTGCCAGTAAAGCATTTTATGAGAAAAAAATAGAGCAAACCAAAAAGAACCTTGCCGACCTTCAGAACAATGCGGCAGCGCTTGAAAAATATGCCAGGGAAAAATATTATTTAAAAAGAGATAATGAAGACCTGTTTGTTATACCGGCCATAGAAAATTCACAAAAAAATACTAAAATGAACAATAATTAAAAGACTGCTGCCGTTTAAACTTTAATCTACAACAGGAGCCACCCATATGAAACTGATTAATTAATTCGTTCACCAAAAACAAAAATTTGAGCTATGCCAAATTTTACACCTGAAGATCTGTTATTATACGAATCCGGGGAATTAGATGAAATGCGTCATAATGCCATTACCAATGAGTTAAAAACAAATTGGGCGCTGCGGGAAAAGTTTAATGTGCTTATAGAAGCCGTGAAACGTATTGATGGCATGAAACTGCAATCGCCGGGAAAACAATCGCTGGAAAACATAATGCGTTATGCTTTGCATAAAACGGTTAATGTGCAATAATTAATAATTTCCTGAAAAACTGTTCGTGGCTAATTTTGCGGTAGGAACAGTTTTTTTATGACCCGTAAAGAGCGTTTTCAATTTTGCATTCATTATTTCGGGGAGCATTTTCCCATTGCCGAAACGGAGCTGGAATACAAAAACCCTTACCAGTTGCTGGTGGCCGTAATACTTTCTGCCCAGTGCACCGATAAACGGGTGAACCTTACAACGCCTGCCATCTTTCAAAAATACCCGTCTGCCAAAGAACTGTCTGTGGCCAGTGTGGAAGAACTGTTCCCATACATAAAAAGCATTTCTTATCCTAATAATAAAACGAAACATTTAATAGGCATGGCGCAAATGCTTATGCATGATTTTGGCGGCGAAGTGCCTATGATGGTTGAAGAACTGGTAAAGCTGCCCGGCGTGGGCCGCAAAACAGCCAATGTAATTACTTCTGTTGTGGATAAGCAGCCTAACATGGCGGTTGATACGCATGTGTTTCGCGTAGCCGCAAGAATTGGTTTAACGGTAAATGCCAAAACGCCCTTGGCTGCCGAAAAGCAGTTGGTTGCCTTCATTCCAAAAGAGCTTATTCATAAAGCGCACCACTGGCTTATTTTACATGGAAGGTATGTGTGCGTAGCAAGAAACCCCAAATGCAGAGAATGTGGCTTAAAGCCGGCCTGCAGGTATTATAATACAGTAATTAAAAAAAATCTGGCGGAAAAGACCTGAAGTTTATCTGCATATCTGCAATACATTCAGCCAACTGTTTTCTTCAGCCTGGTATTTGGTTCAGTAATAAGCTTTTGAATCTATCATCATCTTAGGATCATAACTTTTCAGGGATGGCGATTTAAAAAGTACAGGTGGTAAAAACCACCCGTAGTTGTCTAAAATGAGAAAAAAATTTTAAATCCTTATGCCCAAACCTATAATGCCTCTGCCGGTAAGTTTTCTTAAACATTACCAAAGCGTGATTTTTTTTTACCGAAACCTGCGTTTAGCAGGCTTAAGTTGTCTTACAAAGGAAAAGCGCTTTATTTTTTAAATATCACCGTTTGCAACTATTAACTTTTTAATTACGTTATCTTAAATAAATATTACGTTAGGAATTACCTAAAAATGGCATCTGCTGCTTCCATATTATTTTCTGCAAAGCCACCAACTTCTGTAAAGAAAGATCGGGCCGTAAAGCTTATAGCCGTACCGGTGCTGGCTGTGGCAATTGCAAACATTACTCAAATAATAACCAATAACCTGTACAGCTTTTTACAGTTATCGTTCATTTATACTTATTTTATTGCCCTTGGCTGGCTTATATGGGAAGGTAATATACGGTTGCTTATATTTTTAAAAAACAACCTCTGGCTGCCATACAGGGAATATTACAAAACCGTTCTTGCTTTATATGGCTTTATTATTTTATATACCAGCTTTATTGCAACAGGCGGGCTCTTCTTGTGGCTTAATTTTTCAAAAGAGGATAGCACATCTTATGCAAAAATTTGTGTCCCGGTTATTGTTATAGTTATCACTGCTTTGTTTATCACCAATCTGTATGAAATGTTCTACCTTAAAGAGCAGCAGCAGGATATGGAGAAAAGAGCTGAACAATTAAACATAGCCAAAACGCATGCTGAATTGGTTGCATTAAAGAACCAGATAGATCCGCATTTTCTTTTTAACTCGCTTAATACACTGTCATATCTTATTTCGTCAGATCCTTTGAATGCACGTTTATATAATGATACGCTTGCTAAAGTTTACCGCTATATACTGGTAAGCCGGGAAAAAAATCTTGTGCCGGCAGCGGATGAATTAGAATTTTTAAGCAACTTCTTTTATTTGCTCAGGATAAGGTTTGGCAAGGCTATAAACATGATAATTGAAATTAAAAGCCTGACCACCGAAAAATCTTTTCTTCCGCCCATTTCGTTACAGATACTGCTGGAAAATGCCATAAAGCATAATGAAGCCAGTTCTGCAAACCCGCTTTCCATAAGTGTAACACTGTTCTCAAATAATATAGTAATAAGAAACAGGATAATTAAAAAAACGTATGCCCAGCCTTCAACCGGCACGGGCTTGCATAACCTGGATAACAGGTATAAGCTTTTAACGGGCAGGAATATAATTGTATATAAAAACAATGATTATTTCACCGTTAAGCTGCCGTTTATAAACCCGCAGATATGATTATGCCAAAATAAAAAAACATGAAAGTTTTTATAGCAGAAGACGAATTGCCGGCGCTCGAAAATTTAAAAATGTGCCTGAATAATATTGACAACAACATTGAGGTGGCAGGCACAGCAGGCAGCATTGCACAAAGCCTCAACTGGCTGGATAATAATGCTGTGCCCGATTTAATATTGATGGATATTCACCTCTCGGATGGATTGTCTTTTCATGTGCTTAAGGAAGATCATGTAAACTGCCCCGTGATTTTTACAACAGCTTACGACAGGTATATGACAGAAGCTTTTGAATATAACTGCATTGATTACTTATTAAAACCGGTAGATGCCGGCCGGCTTTCCGTAGCATTGAATAAGTACAAAAATCTGAGGCAGCATTTTATTAATAATCATGCTTTTATTATTGATTATTTGCAAAACAGTAAAAAAAGCAAATCAAGGATCATTGTAAAAAAAGGAACTGAATTTTTAAGCCTTAAACCGGATGACATAGTTTACTTTTTTACGGAGCATAAACTTGTTTTCGCAGTAGATAAAGACAACCGTAAATTTTTATGCACAACCAGTTCGCTGGCTGATGTGGAAGATATGCTCGATGAAACAAAATTTTTCAGGGCAAACAGGAAGTATATTGTAAACGCAGATCACATCACCAAATTTAAAAGCATTGAAAAAAGCAAAATAAATGTGGAAGTGGTTTTGCCTTTGAACGAAGAAATTATTGTAAGCCAGGAAAACGCAGCAGCTTTCAAAAAATGGATAAGCGGCGCTTAAATACCAGCCGGTTTAAACTCAACTTCATGAATCCCGTTTGTATTGTTTAGTGATTCCACACAGCTGAGCAATGTTTTATTAGACATACTTTTATTTACTCTTATTTCAACTGCATATATGTTGTCTTCTTTTAAGTTGGAAAACTTAAGATGATTGTATGCAATATTATTTGTGCTCAGTATATCCTCAAGTTGCGATAACGAAATGTTTTTCCGGTTAAGCTTTAACTGAATTTCGGTTTGCCTTCTTTCAACTATCAGTTTCTTTTTATAAGGTTTGATAATAACAAGTATAATTAAAACCAAAACAGTTGCTGCACCTGCTGCAAAATAAAGGCCGCCACCCACGGCAAGCCCGATACCGGCCACTGTCCATAAGCCTGCTGCAGTAGTAAGGCCTTTTACTACTTCATGCTTTAAAAACAAAATAGTGCCGGCGCCTAAAAACCCAATGCCGCTAACAACCTGCGCTGCCACCCTTGATGGGTCTAAAGCAATATGCCCCTCCATTTGAACGCCTGCAAAACCATAAGCTGAAACAATCATTATAAGTGCAGAACCTAAACATACAAGCATGTGTGTGCGCAGGCCTGCAGCCCACTCATAACGCTGCCTGTCAATGCCCACAGCGCCACCCATAATTGCAGCGAGAAATAAACGTAAGGTAACTTCCTGCCAGGTAATCATACCTGCAAAAATATCTTTTTTGCCGGCAAAAATGAGCACATGTAGATTATAATGCCCAGTCAATTGGCTGTTGTTTTTGCTTAACAAGAAATTCATTTGTTTTACTGAAATGCCTGCAGCCAAAAAAGCCTTTATCGGCGCTGTAAGGGGAAGGATGCGCTGCCTTTAAAACATAATGCTTGCTTTGGTCAATCAGTTCCTGCTTCTGGTGTGCAAATGAGCCCCACAGCAAAAACACGATGCCTTCTTTTTCATCAGACAGTTTTTTAATCACAGCATCTGTAAACTGGTGCCAGCCGATTTTTGCATGCGAATTGGGCTCGCCTGCCCGAACAGTTAAGGCAGCATTCAGCAACATAACACCCTGCTCAGCCCAGGGCGTTAAATCGCCGGTGGTTGGTGTTGGCACACCAGCATCATCGTGCAATTCTTTAAAAATATTGATGAGTGAGGGCGGTGGCCGTACGCCTTTGGGAACAGAAAAAGACAAACCCATCGCCTGGCCTTTGCCATGATAAGGGTCCTGGCCCAGTAACAGCACTTTGAGTTCATTAAACGGTGTTTTATCAAACGCATTAAAGATAAGGCTGCCGGGTGGGTAAATAACCTTACTCTGCGCTTTTTCGGTTTTGAGAAAAGCAACAATATTTTCAAAGTAAGATTTGGAGAATTCGGCGTGTAAAATTTTCTTCCAGCTTTCTTCAATTTTAACATCCATACTTAATGTGTTAGGTTTGGATGCAAACTAATTAAAAATTACTTTTGCGGCGTTTATTCCGAAGGTCCGGTAGCTCAGCTGAATAGAGCATCCCGATTCTGATCGGGAGGGTCGCAGGTTTAAATCCTGATTGAATTAAAAAGTTCTTTAATAAAATTTATACGGTCCGGTAGCTCAGCTGAATAGAGCAACAGCCTTCTAAGCTGTGGGTCACAGGTTTGAATCCTGTCCGGATCACATTACGCCTCTTTCGCAAGAGGCTTTTTAATTTATGCCTGCATACTGCTACATATTATTTAGCGCTAAACTCAATAAATACTATATCGGTTCTACAACTGATATTGAGAGAAGGCTCGCTGAACACAATCGCGGCAAAGAAAAATTTACCAGAACAGGCATACCGTGGATTTTAGTCTATAAAGAAGAATTTTCCGAAGTAAAGCAGGCAAGGCAAAGAGAACTTTTCATCAAAAAAATGAAAAGCAGTCTGTTTATTAAAAAACTTATTAGCTCAGTTGAATAGAGCATCCCGATTCTAATCGGGAGGGTCACAGGTTTAAATCCTGTCCGGATCACATTACGCCTCTTGCACGAGAGGCTTTTTATTTAAAGTCTCACCGCCACGTTTATACCGGCTTCAAACATAGAAGGCTGGCCGTTTTGGGCATTATCAGCGCTTCCTATCCACCTGTCTGAGCTGCCCCAGTTGGCAATACCTACATGCATATTTGGAGTCATTGTAATTTTACTGAGGTTAAAATCAATACCTATAAAGCCCTGCAGGCCATAAATTTTGTTGCTGAAACCTTCATCCCCGGAGCCCGTTTGCAGCGAAATAAAATGTGGCCCCAGGCCTATGAGTGGTGTAATGGAAGTGCTTTCTTTGCCTAATACATAACCAGCTTTTACTAAACCATTAATACCAAGCGACCAGCCTTTGTTTTCATTCTTGGTAGTAGGGCCGGATAGAGTGCTCCTGGTTTTTAATCCAAAGCCGCCGGTAAGTTCTGCATCGGCATCGAGCACAAACCCGCCCTTGTTTATTATTGATTTTTTCTCTACACCCAGCCTTATGAGAGGTTGTGAAAAACTTTGATCAGCATAAGAATCGCTGCCGCTGTTGTAGTTGTATAAATCAAGTTTATACGATCCATAACCAAGGCCGAGGCTGCCATACCAGCCTTTTCTTGCTGTTTGGGAAAATACAAGTACAGGCATAAGAATCACAGCAAATAGCATTATTTTCTTTTTCATAAAATTATTTTGAGGTTTTACAATACCTCAAAACTATACAGCATCATAGCCATGCACAATAGAACAAAAGTTACATTCTTTAAGAAAAATATTTTCCTGGGTTTACATAAAATAAAATTTCCCGCGAAGCCTGCGATGCTATATTCATCTGAATAAATTTTAAATAATTTTCAATAGATAAAAACAGGCGAAATCAGGCATTGCGGCCAAATACTTTATTAAGCGCTTCTGTGCGGTTTTGCACATGTAGTTTTTCGTAAATGTTGTGTATATGCTGTTTTACGGTGCCGGTACTGATGAAGAGCTTTTCAGCTATTTCTTTATATAAATATCCTTTGGATAATAGAGTAAGCACATCCATTTCGCGGTTTGACAATTGATTATTTTCAACAGGCTTTTGAAAAGATGCCACCACTTTTCTTGCTATGGAAAGGCTCATCGGAGAGCCGCCTTCATATAATTCATGCAAAGCTGCAATAATTTTATCAGGCGCTGTATTTTTAAGCAGGTAACCATTGGCGCCGGCCGCTAATGCTTCAAATACCTGGTTGCTGTCTTCGTAAACGGTAAACACCATAAACTGCATCGCAACACTTTTTGCCTTCAATTTTTTTATGCAATCTATGCCGGTACTTTGAGGCAAAGCAATATCCATAATAACAATATCCGGCGCATCTGCAGGAAGGCCTTTAAAAGCATCTTCAGCATTATCATATACAGAAATGCATTTAAAGCCCGGTGTTTGATTTACCAGGAAACGCATGCCTTCGCGTATATCTGAAATATCTTCCACAATACTTATTGCAATAAAATTCATAACACAAAGTTCTTTTACAACGCAACAGAATTATTATAACAAAAGTTATAAAGGCATTGGTGCGGTTAATATAACGGTTGTTCCGTGGTTGTTTATAATTTCAATACTGCCGTTTAGCAGTTGCATGCGTTGCCGCATATTTTTAACCCCGTTGCCGAATCTAATATTGGTATTGCTGAAACCTTTACCGTTATCGCTTATTATAACATGCAGCAATTCGTCTGCTTCAATAGTTATCGTAACTTTTGTGGCGCCGGCGTGCTTAATAATATTATGCACCGCTTCTTTACCGGCGAGATAAATATTGCGCCTGAATTCCTGGCTTACGGTCTTTGGCGGTAAAAAATCAGTAACAGCAAACGAATAAGCAATGCCGGCATTATCCAATGTTTCGGCAATTTGCTTGCGCATGTAAGCTACGAGGTTTTCAAGTGTATCCTGGTCAAAGTTCATTGTCCAGATAATCTCATTCATCTTCTGTACAAGGTCCTGCGAAAGGTTTTTAAGTTTAGAAGTAATGGTTTCCTGTCCCTGTACAGAGCGGCTTAAAAACAGCATAGACGTTAACCCGGAACTGATATCGTCGTGCATTTCCTGGCTTATGCGCCTGCGTTCCTGCAACTGGCCTTCTATTAAAGATTTAAGGCGTATATTTTCCTGCAGTGTCTGCATCGCCTGCATTTCATTTTTGTTCAACTGCTGTTTTTGCCGGTAGTACCTGAAGCCTGCCAGCAGTAACAATAACATGAATACAATTCCCGCAACAGATGCCAGTAATAATGTGCGTTGTTTTGCGGCCTGCCTGTCCTTTTGTTCCAGCAACAGGTTTTGTTTTAATATCTGCGATTGCTTTTTTTCAATTTCATATTTAGATTCCATTACCTTGATATCTTTCAGCAGGCCTGCATTTGCTATAGCTGTGTTGAGGGAATCATACCTGTTTCTGAATTGATCGGAAGCTTTAATGTCGCCTGTTGCTATCTTAATATCCGATAACAATAGCAGCAGTTTTTTTTGGGTTTCGTTTTGCTCATATTGTTGTGCAAACAATAATGCGGTTTCTGCCTTGCTTAATGCTTCGGGGTATTTTTTATAGAGGTAAAAACTATAGGCAATGCCATGCAAAACAAGCGATTTGCCATAAACATCATCCAGCGAATCTGTAAGCGGCAATGCCTCTGAAAAAGCTTTCATTGCCTTTGCCGGCATATATATTTTATTAAAAAGGTCGCCCATATTTATAAGGGCGGTTTCCATCGTATTTATATCGTTGAGCTTATTGCCCGCAGCATAAGCTTTTTGCAGGTAGGCAATGGCTTTTTCCGGTTCATCAAGGTCTTTTAATGCATTGGCCATATTGTTATAAGCTGAAGCCATCGTATAAGTATCATTTGTTTTTCCGGCAGCAGTTAATTCCTTGACGGCATAGGCATACGCCTCGCTGTATTGGCCAAGGTCAAGATAAACTCCGCACAGGTTTCCATAAATAAAAGAAAGCATCTGGTTGTCACCGGTTTCTTCCAGCAAATGCAGGTTTTTTAAATAATGGTTAGCGGCAGCTTCATAATCCTGCTTGTATTGATAAACAACGCCAATGTTTACCAGCGATTTTATATAGAGGTCTTTCAACCCGTATTGCCTGCATAATGCTGCTGCCTGTTGATGCAGGCGCAGCGATTCGTCAAACTTGCCCTGCACATTCAGGATGGCAGTGTAGTTATTTATGTAACGAACAATGCCCGCAGGATAATTAATTTTTGTGCTTATTTCTTTAGCCTGGTTATAAAAAAATATGGCAGAGTCAGGAATATTATTTTCATATTGCTGGCCTAATAAAATAAGATGAAGCACTTTGGAAGTATCATCGGGCAAAACTGCTGTAATACGGTGAAGGCTGTCTTTGTTTAATCCCGGATTATACTGCGCTGTCGTTTTTTGTAAGATGGATATAGTGCTTACTGCGGTTAATACCAGCGCTTTAAGAAGCCAGTTGTTGTAAAAATTTATGGTCTTTCGCATTAAATTGATGCAGTAAGTGTAAAAATTCATTGCTGTTCAAATATACTTATAAGTAGAGTGTATAGTTTAGATGCGCTAGGTTGAAGAAGTGGCTTAACCTGAAAACTAACATTCATAAGTATTTAAAAATATTTGCCTGATATAATTGTTTTTTAGTTAGCCAAAGCCATTAGTTTAATGTTTCTTTGCAATCCCAAAAAATTGACAAAGTAAATTTCACAGGATGAAAGTTTTAAAATTTGGCGGCTCATCGGTTGCAAATGCAGAGAATATACAAAAGGTTGCCGCCATTGTTATGGCAAATACGGAGCAGCAGGTGGTGGTAGTGAGCGCTTTGGGCGGTGTTACAGATGCATTGATTAAAGCCGGCACGCTGGCAGAGCAAACAAATGAAACGTATAAAGAAGTTTTGAAAGAGCTCGAAAAGAAACACCTGGATACTGCCCGCGCTTTGTTGCCGGTAACGCACCAAAGCAGTTGCCTCAGCATGATCAAGCAGCAATTTAATGAACTGGAAGAAATTTGTAACAGCGTTTTTTATTTGAAAGAATTGTCGTTGCGCACAAAAGACCGCATCATTAGTTTTGGCGAATGGCTGTCATCAAAAATCATTACGGCCTTTTTACAATCCAGGCATGTTGATGTAGAATGGCTCGATTCCCGCAAGCTTATTAAAACCAACAGCCATTTTGGTTTTGCCGCGGTAAACTTTGAAACCACCAACCAGCTTATTACAACCACTATTGAGGCTGTAGATAAAAATATTTTTTTAGCGCCGGGTTTTATTTCCAGCGACAACAACAATAATACAACTACATTAGGCCGCGGCGGCAGCGATTACACGGCGGCCATTTACGCTTCCGCATTAAATGCAGATTCTCTTGAGATATGGACGGATGTAAGTGGTATGATGACCGCCGATCCGCGCTGGGTGCCTAACGCAAAACCCATTGAACGCATTTCTTACCAGGAAGCGATGGAGCTGTCACATTTTGGGGCAAAGGTGGTTTACCCGCCCACCATTCAGCCGGTGCGTCAAAAAAATATTCCCACCTGGGTTAAAAACACATTTGCTCCCAACGATGCAGGTACAGTGATTGACAGCACGGTTAAACATGATGGCGATATTGTTACCGGCATCTCAAGCATTAACGCTATAGCCCTGTTAAGTTTGGAAGGCAGCGGCATGATTGGCATACCAGGCTTTTCAAAACGCCTGTTCGAAGCCCTGGCAAACGCTAATATCAATGTGGTATTGATAACGCAAAGCTCATCAGAACATTCTATTTGTGTGGCCGTAAATACAAGTGACGCGGTTAACGCCAAAGAGGTTGTTGATAAAACTTTCGAAATAGAAATTGCACAGGCTAAAGTTGAACCCTTAAAAGTTGAAACAGAGCATTCGGTTATTGCGCTCGTTGGCGATAAAATGAAAAGCCACCCTGGCATAAGCGGCCGTATGTTTGATGCTTTGGGAAGAAATGGCATTAATGTAAGGGCGATTGCACAAGGCTCATCAGAAAGAAATATATCGGCTGTAATTACACACGCCGATATAAAGAAAGCGGTAAACGTTTTGCATGAAGCCTTCTTTGAAAATGTATATAAGCAACTCAACATTTTTATTATCGGTGTTGGAAATGTTGGCGGCAAATTGTTGGGCCAGATATTACAGCAGCAAACATTTTTGCAGGAGCATTTAAACCTGCAGGTGCGTGTAACAGGCATTGCCAACAGTAAGAAAATGTTGTTTGCAGATAATGGCTACGACATCAATTTAAAACAATGGAAAGAAGCGTTGAAAGAGCAGGGCGAGCCTATGCAGTTGACTAAATTTGCTGAGACCATTATTCAGAAAAACCTCCGCAACTCCGTTTTGGTTGATGTAACGGCCAATGAAGAAGTTGCAAAAGTATATGAGCAGCTTTTGTCAAAAGCCGTTTCAGTTGTTGCCTGCAACAAGATTGCAGCTTCTGCACCATATTCACATTACATCGAATTAAAATCGCTCGCAAAGGAATACAATGCGCTGTTCCTGTTTGAAACCAATGTGGGCGCAGGTTTGCCGGTTATCGGCACATTGAATGATTTAAGAAGAAGCGGCGATGTGGTAACCAGAATACAAGCTGTGTTATCCGGCACTTTAAATTTTGTATTCAATAATTATGATGCCACAAGGCCGTTTGCAGAAGTAGTAAAACAGGCGCAGGATGAAGGTTATACAGAGCCCGATCCAAGGCTTGACCTGGGCGGAACAGATGTAATGCGCAAGATATTAATCCTTGCACGGGAAGCCGGCGAGCAGCTTGAAATGGAAGATATCACCAATAACGGTTTTTTACCGGAAGAATGTTTTGAAGGAAATGTGGATGATTTTTATAAGTCGCTGTTGAAATATGAAGATCATTTCAAAAATTTATACAATAAAGCGGCTGCTGAAAACTGCAAGCTCAAATTTGTAGCAGAGTTTACCAATACCCCTTCAGGCAATAAGGATGCCAATGTGGGCTTAAAGCATATCCCTGCTGATTCAGATTTTTATCATTTGTATGGCAAAGACAATATCGTTTTGTTTTACACACAACGTTATCCTGAACAACCGCTGGTTGTAAAAGGCGCCGGCGCCGGTGCTGATGTAACCGCGAGCGGTGTATTTGCTGATATAATAAGGGTGGCGAGGGTATAGGCAAAGCCCCAACCCTGAAGGGAGTTATTCAATCATTACAACGATATTTATCTTTGATCAATGAAATCAGTTCTTTCAGAGAGATTTTTTTTCTCCCCTTCAAGGGATGGGGGCTTAGGCATGCACTATGGCGCTCATCCTTTAATATTCAAAAAAGCGGAAGAACTGAGAAACAGGATGACCCACGCAGAAGAATTATTATGGAATTATTTAAAAATAAATGAGTGGAACTTAAAGTTCAGAAGACAGCATCCGCTCTCAATTTACGTTGCAGATTTTTATTGCCATAAATTAAAGCTGATTATTGAGGTTGACGGCGAAATACATAACAATGAAGATGTAAAACGGCATGACATTGAACGTGAAACTAATCTTAAGGACTTAGGCTTAAAAATTATACGATTTAAAAATGATGAAGTAATTACCAAATTGGAAACAGTGCTCGAAAAAATTAAAAATGAAATTAGCGATCTGCAAAACTCCCCTTCAGGGGCCGGGGGCTTGGGGACTGCGGCTGTACTTTCACCTGCTACTGTCGCCAACATCGTTTGCGGTTTTGATATTCTCGGTTTTGCGTTGGATTGTCCTTGTGATGAACTTATTGTAGAAATAAGCAATGAGCCGGGCGTCCACATCATCAACAACGATGATTTCGATTTGCCCACCGAAGCGGAGAAAAATGTAAGCGGCGCCGCATTGCTTGCATTGCTGGAAGAAGCTACAGATATAAAAGGGTTGAAATTAACCAGCAAAAAAACGATCATGCCGGGCAGTGGTATTGGTTCCAGCGCAGCAAGCGCCGCCGGCGTTGTAGTTGCTGCCAATCATTTATTAGGCAACCGTTTTACAAAACAGGATTTGGTGCGTTTTGCCATGAACGGCGAAAAGGTGGCCTGCGGTGTAAAACATGCAGATAATATTGCGCCCTGCATTTATGGCGGCGTTACATTGATACGTTCTGTTTTTCCTTTGGACATTATCAGCATTGATGCGCCGCCATTGCATGTAACCGTTGTGCACCCGCAGATAGAAGTGCGCACTTCAGATGCAAGACAAATTTTAAAGCAGCAGGTTTTATTAAAAGATGCTATTAAACAATGGGGCAATATTGCCGGGCTTGTGGCAGGCTTCATCAAGCATGACTATGATTTGATCGGCCGTTCGCTGGAAGATTTTATTATTGAACCTGTGCGCAGCATATTGATCCCCGGATTTGATGATATTAAAAAGGCAAGCAGGGAAGCAGGCGCTTTGGGCGGCGGCATATCGGGTTCCGGGCCTTCTATCTTTATGCTCAGCAAAGATGCTCAAACAGCCTGTGCTGTTGAAGCTGCCATGAAAAGCATTTATGATAAAATGGGCGTTGCCTATCATACGCATGTAACCACCATTAATAAAGAAGGCGTGAAGATTGCCTGAATTCCCGCTTTACGGGACAGGCAGGATTTGTATGATTAAAATATTAAGGGGAATTGCATTAACCCAGGACTTTAGTCTTGGGATTAGGAAAGCTAAAACAAAATTGGCTTTAGCCAAAGTTCTTTAAATCAATTCTATGTCTTATATCAAAATCTGGATACATGCTGTTTGGGCAACCAAGAATAGAGTGCCTGTTTTGAAACCGGGTGTTTTAAGCGAGGTATGCACACATATCCATTCCAATGCTAAGGATAAAGGAATTTATATTGACAGAATTAATGGTTATGATGAGCATATTCATTCTTTAATGCTTCTAAAAAGTGATAATAGCATTTCAAAGCAAATGCAGTTATTAAAAGGGGAAAGTGCTTTTTGGATTAACAGAGCTGATTTGTTAAAAGAGAAGCTGGAATGGGCAGACAAATATTTTGCAACTTCAGTTAGTGAAAGCAGGGTTGATGCAGTGAGAGCATATATAGATAACCAGCAGGAACATCATAAAAAGCAAACTTTCATGGATGAATACAAACACTTTATAGAAAGTTTGGGATATGCTGAGGCAGACTTTGGCTAAAGCCAATCACTATACGGGCTGCGAGCTCCCAAGTCTAAAGCCTTGGGTTAAGTTTAAAGTCTATAAAAACCAGCAGGAACATCATAAAAAGCAAACTTTCATGGATGAGTATAAACACTTCATTGAAAGTTTAGGATATACTGAAGCAGACTTTGGCTAAAGCCGGTTTCTGTTCAGGCTGCAAGTTCCCAGGGCTGAAGCCCTGGGTTAAGTTTAAAGTCTATAAAAACCAACGAGAGCATTATAAAAAACAAACTTTCATGAAAAAAGTACAAATACTTTATAGAGAGTTTGGGATATAATGAAGCAGACTTGGCTAAAGTCTTGGGTTAGATGATTGAAAATGCATTACAGGTTATTTTAATAAAAAAAAATTGATTAATGCTTTTTAATATGGTTGATTAGAACGATGATTTATTTAACCAAAGACTTTAGTCTTGGGACATAAGAAAGCATATAAGAACTGGCTTTAGCCAAAGTGCAATAAAAAATATTAACCAGCATGAAATATAAGGTTCTCAAAAATAATTTAGCGACGTACAATACTCCCCTTCAGGGGTTGGGGGCTCCGGGGGCATGGGCTTCGTTTGAAGAAGCCGCCGTTAAAGGCCAGGCGCCTGGAAAAGGATTATATTTTCCCGAATCAATTCCAACATTGTCTAAAGATTTTATTGGCAATATAAAGTCGTATTCAAAAGAAGAAATTGGTTTCGCTGTCATGAAGCCTTTTGTTGGCGGAAGTATTCCTGATGATGTGTTGCAGCATATTGTAAACGAAACCATCAGCTTTGATTTTCCATTGGTGAAAGTGAGCGATAACATTTATTCACTGGAACTGTTTCACGGCCCTACGCTGGCCTTTAAAGATGTGGGCGCAAGGTTCATGAGCCGCTGCCTCGGGTATTTCAACCGTAATAAAGACCAAAAAACAACCGTGCTGGTGGCAACATCCGGCGATACAGGCGGTGCTGTTGCCAATGGTTTTCTTGGCGTTGAAGGTGTTGATGTGATCATATTATATCCTTCAAAAAAAGTTAGCCCTGTACAGGAATTGCAGTTAACCACACTATGCGAAAATATTACAGCCATTGAAGTAACCGGCAGCTTTGACGATTGCCAAAGCATGGTAAAACAGGCTTTCGCAGATGCAGACCTTGCTGCTAAGTATTCGCTTACATCAGCCAATTCTATTAACGTGGCAAGATGGCTGCCGCAACAGTTATATTATTTCTATGCTTACCAGCAATGGGATCAGGATGAACCGCCCATCATCAGCGTGCCCAGCGGTAATTTTGGCAACATTTGTGCGGGCATACTGGCGCATATTTCAGGCTTGCCGGTTAAACATTTTATTGCTGCCTGCAATGCCAATGATGTGGTGCCGCGTTTCCTGGAAACAGGCAACTATCAGCCAAAAGAATCCATAGCAACCATTTCAAACGCAATGGATGTGGGCAATCCAAGCAACTTTATCCGCATTCTTGAATTGTTCCACCAGGAAACAGAAAGTTTAAAATCAATGCTCAGCAGTGTAAGCATTGATGATATAACTACCGAAGAAACCATTAAAAATGTATTTGAAAAATGTAATTATATCTTAGACCCGCATGGCGCTGTAGCCTATTATGCCCTGGATGAATACACGAAATGGGATAACAATGCTTTTGATGACAGTAATGTGCCACCGCCTCCGGGCATATTCCTCGAAACGGCGCATCCCGTAAAATTCCCGGATGTGGTTGAAGCTGTTATCAATAAAAAAATTGAAGTGCCGGACAGCGTTGAATACCTGCTTAGCCGGGAAAAGCAAAGCCTTGAAATGCAGCCTTCTTTTGATATGTTTAAGGAATGGATGATGAGTAAAAATATATAATCCTCAGCGCTTAAACCATCCGCGTTTTTTAAACGCGTAGATCATAAACACAGGTATTAAAAGCATTAAGGCAACCGCTGCAAAAAAGCCATATTTGTTATGCAGGTAAGGTATGCTCTCAAAATTCATCCCGAATATGCCGCCTATAACTGTTGCAGGCGCCATTAAACAGGTTACAATCGCCATAACTTTCATTACTTCATTTAAGCGCAGGTTCACTTTGTTTAAATACAGGTCCTGCATGCTCATCATCATATCACGATAGGTTTCCACAAGATCATTTGCCTGCACAATGTGGTCATATACATCCTTAAAATATTTGGTTGTTCTTTCATTCAGTAAATCGCTGTCGCTGCGCAGAAAACCATTGATTACTTCACGTGCAGGGCCAACATTGCGTTTCAGAAGGATCATTTCTTTGCGCAAACCATTTATCATGGCGAGCGAACGTGTATCGCCACGGCGTATGATTTCTTCTTCCAGTATCTCAATACGCTCGCCTAATAATTCAAGCACGGTATAATAGTTATCAACAATTATATCAATCAGTGAATAGCACAAATAATCAGCGCCGGCCAGTCTTAACTTGCTGGTATTTATTTTCAGTTTTTCCCTTACAGGATTAAATACATCACGGTTGGCCTCTTCCTGGAAACTGAGCACAAAATCTTTTCCCAGCACAATGCTTACCTGCTCTGTTTCTATGCAATTGGATGCAGTATTATAATAAAGCATATTCATTAAACAGAACAATATATTATCCAGATCATCCATTTTGGCACGTTGCCCAACACTCAATATATCTTCAACCAGTAAAGGATGAACATCATATTCCTTACAGATAATTTCAACATCGTTCTTTTTTAAACCATCCACATTTATCCAGGTTACCCGGTCATTATCCTTAAACTTATCACAGCCATATACAGAATTGTATTCATGGTGGTCAATTGCTTTGGCATTATAATCGAACACTTCAACCTTTATTGTTTCAGGTTCTTCCCGCGCAGTTTCGAGAGAAGGGTTAAAGCGTAACACTGCATGCGAAGGCTTTGCTTTAAACACAGGTATTATTTTCTGGAGATAATCTTTGGTAAACGACATGCTGCTTGCTTATAAAAATGAAATTACAGAATTTAAGAAGCTGCTGAGTTATTTGGTTAAGATTGATTATGAATAACGGTCAGACGCTTCAGGAAACCGCTTAATCCATTTTTATCACTTGAAAAGCGTCAGACCGGTAGCTGATGGTTAACATAGTAATTATTTAGGAAAATGTATTCAGCATTAAGTGAAGTACAAAGTAAACCATAGTATTTTCATTTTCGATGAAAAACCTTTGTCCCGCTTTTGTCCTTGTCTGTGCTAAAAAACTATGTACCTATGTGGTTTATTTCAAAAGTGTAAACAGATTCCTCATAAAATTTATTAACAGCCGTTGATAAATCCATTCTTACAAAACGGAATGCAGTACTTTGCTTTCAAAATTTGCAAACAGCCGTGTTAAAGCCTTATTTCAGAAAAAAGCATATTGAAGCCGGGTGCGATGAAGCGGGCCGTGGCTGTTTTGCAGGCCCTGTTTGTGCTGCTGCTGTTATCCTGCCAAAAAATTTTTATCACCCTGTATTAAACGACAGTAAGCAACTAACACCAGGCCAGCGCGATACCTTGCGTATGTACATAGAAGAAAAAGCGCTGTATTATGCCGTAGCAATGATTAATAACGATGAAATTGATTCCATTAATATTTTAAAAGCTTCATTTAAAGCCATGCACCTTGCACTGGAGCAATTACCGGTTGAGCCGGCATTGATACTGGTTGATGGCAACCGTTTTACGCCCTGGCGCAACATACAACATCAATGTATAATAAAGGGCGATGGCATGTATGCGAGCATTGCTGCAGCAAGTATTCTTGCCAAAACATACCGCGATGAATATATGCAGCAACTGCATAATGAATTTCCGCACTATAACTGGGCCCAGAACAAAGGTTATGGCACGATTGAACATCGCCGCGCTATAGAAATGCATGGCCTGTGCAGGTATCACCGCAAAAGCTTTAATATACTCTCAGCCCAGTTGGAATTTAATTATGAAATCCAGGAAGACATGAATTATCAATGAATAAAATCCTTCTTTTATCCTGTTTAACATGTTTGATTTTTTCATCCTGCGGCAAATACATAACTGAAACCGGTAAAGCTTCTTATTACGCTGATAAATTTGTGCGCAGGCCAATGGCCAACGGCAAAAAATTCAGCCAGCATAAATTAACTGCAGCGCATAAAACATTACCGTTGGGAACCAGGGTTAAGGTTGTAAACCTTACCAATCATCAAAGCGTGAAAGTGCGCATTACCGACCGCGGCCCGTTTGTGCAGGGGAGGATTATTGACCTCAGTAAAAAAGCTGCACGAAGAATTGATATGGTTGATGCAGGCGTTGTAGCGGTTGAAATAAAGTATAAAAAGAAGAAATAGTACTTTTTAATAAGTTCACGCGTTCACAGGTTGGTTCGCTGCAAAAGCTGCCACCCGCAAAACAATCTGTTTACAAGTAAACCCGTAAACTTTAAACCTTATACATTCACAACTTTAAACAGAGAAAACAATAACTCGTGAACAAGTGAAGCTGTAAACGCTCAAACTTCTTTACACTTCCGCCACTGCACTGTCAAACACTTTACTGCGTTCGGTTTTAAGCATGCGGGACGGGTATTTACTTATCACCATAAAATCGTGTGTGGCCATGATGATAGAAGTGCCGTAATCTTTACAAATGCTCACCAGCAACTGCATAATTTCATCACTGGTTTCGGGGTCGAGGTTGCCGGTAGGCTCATCGGCCAGGATAAGCTTAGGAGAGTTAAGCAAGGCCCTTGCTATATCCACACGCTGCTGTTCGCCGCCGCTCAGTTCAAACGTCATTTTAAAGCCCTTGCTTTTAAGGCCCACCTTGTCGAGCACATCGGCAATTTTTTCGTCAATCAGTTTCTCGTCTTTCCAGCCTGTCGCCTTTAAAACAAAGCGCAGGTTTTCATTCACATTCCTGTCGGTAAGCAACTGGAAATCCTGGAAAACAACACCCAGGTTACGGCGCAGAAAAGGCACTTTCTTCCAGTTCATTTCTCTCAGGTTATAACCTGCCACCGTAGCGTCGCCTTCTTTAAGCGGCAGTTCGCCATACAGTGTTTTTAAAAGGCTGCTTTTGCCGGTGCCGGTTTTGCCCACGAGGTAAACAAACTCACCGCGCTCAATCGTAAAATTCACATCGCTTAAAATAAGGTTATCTCCCTGGTATATATTAGCATCTTTTACAGTAACTACAGGCTCAAACATGAAATATCAGTTTTAAAGGTTGTACCTAATACAGGTGGCAAAAGTAAAAATAAAATGGCAAGTAGTGCTGAGTTAATCGTGAGGGGGACATTCCAAATTGTCGCGTAAAAAAAACTTTGACACAGTTTGGAGAAATAAGCATTGCAAACACCCATCCCTTCAGTAAAGGGAAAAATGGTTTTCAGATTAGCCCCTTGGTGCAGGAAAAAATAGTCTATGCAGGGCAGATGGATTGTTACGAAAATTGCAGCGAGGTATTGGAAAAACTTAGCGGAGTGAAGGCAGGTGCAACCCAAATTTACAGGTTGACTGATGTATATGGGAAAGGTATAGAAGATACAAGTAAACGCAGAGCGCACATTAAGCCCTTTAAAGCCAGATGAGGAGCTTTATGCCCAGGCTAACGCATATTGCAATAACAAGAAACGGAACAAAAATTAGTTTCAGTTGAGAGTATAAAATAGATTGTGTAAACGGATTTAAGTAACTGCATTTAAAGCCGGCATCTGTTTTCAAAGATAGTTAAGAATTGATGGAGAATGAACCCCCAATT